>JANXBG010000039.1 GCA_025060715.1 Caldifarciminota bacterium
ATGTTGCTGAGGATTACTATTTTGAAATCTTTAATGTTGCCAATCCTCGCCAGCCATATTTAGTAGGAAGGTGTAATTTGCCAACAGGTGGTGTAGAATTGTGTATCAAAAATAATTTAGCTTATATAACTCCCGATATCCATATTGTAGATATTTCTAATCCAGCAAATCCTTTATTGGTTAGTAGAACATCCTGCAATGCTTGGGGAATAGATGTAGTTGATACCTTTGCTTTTGTTTCACATGCTTACGAATCGCTTCTTGTTTATAGTGTTGCTAATCCGCTTTCGCCATATAAAATAGGATGGGTAAGATTATATGGACAAGGATATAATGTGAAAATAAGAGAAAATTTAGCATTTGTTGGTTGTTATGATTTTCGGGTGTTTGATGTTAGTGATCCGAGGAATCCGCGATTAGTGGGTTATTATAAAACTCCTTACAGAGTGAGAAGAATTTTTATTGATTCTCAATATATTTATTGTGCTTGTTTTGGTGCTGGTGTTTGTATTTTAGAATATTTACCATCAGGAATTAGTGAAAATAAAATGAACGATAACAAAAAATTAGATTATAAAGAAGTAGGCAAAAATAAAATTTTAATTTACGATTTTATGGGTAAATTAATCAATAAAGAAAATATTAATAATTTACCAAAGGGCATTTATTTTATTAATTTTATTAAGAAAAAGGAATTTGAGAAATTTATTAAGATTAAGTAATTTAATGATTAAGTAATTTAATAATTTATTTAAAGTCAGCAAATTAAGTTGACAATTATTTATTTTAATTTTATAATATAAAAAAAGAAGTAATGGAAAATAAATTAAGTTTTAAAAAAGGAGATAAAATGAAAAAAGTATTTATTTTTTTATTTTTCTTTTTAGTTTTAAATGCCAAAGAATATTATCATTTGGTAAAAGTGAAGAATGTTGAAAAAGATAAAGTTCTTCTTTTTGATAAGGAGGGTTTTATTATTAATGGCTTTCAAGATGGTGATTTGATAATAGAAGTGCCGATTGGAAAGGAGAAGGAAATTAAAAAGATGGGTTATGATTATGAAATATTAATCTATAATGTAACAAAATATTATGAAAATAACTTTGCTGATGCCCGTTATCATACCTATCAAGAATTTTTGGATACTTTACATATTTTGGCAATAAATTTTTCTCATATATGTAAATTAGAGACCATTGGTTTTTCAGTTCAAAATAGGCCCATTGTTGTTATGAAAATAACCGATAATCCAAATGATGAAGAGTATGAGCCAGAAATATTGATTGAAGGTGCTACTCATGGTGATGAAAAGATTGGGGCCGAGGTAGCATTTGGTATTTTAAGATATTTGGTATTAAATTATGGAGTTGACCCATTAGTAACTCAGATTGTGAATAGGCGGGAAATCTGGATTTCGCCAGTTGTTAATCCTGATGGTCATATTAGTAATACCCGAGGAAATGCCAATGGTGTTGATTTGAATAGGGATTATGGATATGCTTGGGATGCTTGGGGAGGAAGTCCTGATGCCTTTTCTCAACCCGAAACAAGGGCATTTAGAAATTTATCAGCAAGATGCCATTTTTCTCATTGGACATCTTATCATTCAGGAATATTATTTATCTCTTGTCCTTGGAGTTATTCCCCTTTTACACCACCGGATAGTGCTTTAATAATTGGAACCTTTGCAAGGGAATATTCAAACTTTACCCGTTATCCTTATGCCCAAGGTTATCATGGAATGTATGAAATCCACGGTTCCTCAAAGGATTATGCCTATGGTGTTTATGGAGCAGTATCCTGGACAACAGAAATCTGTTATATAAAGACACCACCAGCAGATTCCATCGAACCAATAACTAATAGAGAAATTCAGGCAATGAAAAACTTGATAATGAAAATAAAAATTGGTATTGAAGGTGTGATAAAAGATTCAATTACTAATGAGCCAATAAAGGCATTAATTCAAGTCGGTAATTTCTGGCCCGTATATTCTGATTCAGTAGATGGTTATTTTTCAAGACCATTATTACCAGGTAGATATAATTTAAAAATAATGGCTCCTGGTTATCAAACAAAAGTTATTGAAAATGTTGTTTCTCCACCAGATACAGCAAACTTTTTAGAAATTAAATTATTACCCGATTCTACTCCCGAATATTTTGGCTTTATAACAACAATGATGAGGCATCGGGATAATAATGTTATTCCAACTTTTTCTAATTTGGCATTAGGTTATCCTGATAACCGAAGAATATCTCTTGGTATTAGTGGCTGGATTGTTATTGATATGTTAAAACCAATTTTAAATCAACCAGGGGTTGACTTCTTTGTTTATGAAAACGATAATGACCCAGAAGGTTATAATGTTTATGTTTCCCAAAATTGGAACGGTCCTTTTTATTTTTGTGGTGCTGATACCGGAACCGGTAGTTTTGATTTAAGTAGAAGTGGTTTAAATTGGGCAAGGTATATCAAAATTGTTGATGATGGTGATGGTAGCTCTTCACCAACTGCTGGATTTGATTTGGATGCGATTATTGGTTTTGTTTCTGCTGGTCCATTATTATCATCTTCTCTTTTTGGAATAATTGATACACCACCAAATGGCAATAATAATGGCAGGGCTGAACCAAATGAATTGGTATCACTTTTATTTAAAATAAGAAATATGGGAAATGAAACTGCTGAATCAGTATATACAATTTTGAGAACAAGAGATACCTTTATTACTATTATTGATTCTATTACCTATTTTGGTAATATCTTGCCCGATTCCGAAGTTGGTCCTTTAGACCCACAAATATTTATTTCACCCAATACGCCACCAAGATGGCAGATAAATTTTAAGTTAATTATGGTTGCTCGTAATTATTTAGACTCAGCAAATATTACAATCCAAACCGGTGGTGGCACAGCAACCTGTCCAATACCTGATAATCAATATATCTATTGGGCATATGATAATTCTTGTTCTACTTATACCGAATGTCCAAGATATGAATGGATAGAAATAAGAAATATTGGTGTGCGATTACCAATTAACCAAGATGACCAGACAATTAGAGTAAAATGGCCCTTTAGTTTTAGATATTATGGAATTTTATATAATGATTCATTATCAATCTGTTCTAATGGTTGGATAACACCAATGAGGACAACATTAACAAGTTATACAAATCAGCCTTTGCCCGATCCAACATCAACAAATCCCAGCGCAATGATCTGTCCAAATTGGTATGATTTGGATGCGCGCCGGGGAAATGGAATTTGGTTTTTATACGATAGTTTAAACCACCGGATAATAATTGAATGGGATAGCATCCATTATTTTAACCCAGGCACCCAATGGGATAAATTTCAGATAATTATTTATGATACAACAGTTGCCGGTCCCCAAGGTTATAACAAAATAGTTTTCCAATATAAAACAAGAAATGGTTTTACTTCTTCTACTGTTGGAATTGAAGACTCTACAAATACAATTGGTATTAACTATCCACAAAATGGAATAATAAGAGAAAGGGCAATAAGGTTTACTAATATTTGGCCCCAGGTTGTTTGTATTTGTGAGGATTTAAGAAATGGGAAAGAAAAGGATTTTTATCAAACAATTATTGCTTCTCAAATCAGATTAAATTTAGAAAAGGAAAAGGAAGTTTCTATTTACAATTTGTCAGGTTCAAAAGTGAAAACTCTAAAACCAAAAGAAAAGGAATTTATTTTAGATATTAAGGAACTGCCAAAAGGTATTTATATAATCAATTTTAAAAAGAGCAAAAAGAATTTAAAGGTTATTAAAATTAGATAAATCTTTTTCAATAATATCGGCAGTAATTTGGGCACCATTAGTCAGAAATCTATTATAGCAACTTTTGTTCATTTCTAATAATTTTTCATATAAATCATCTTTATTTAATTTTTTGATCTCTTCTAATAATAAGGCAACTCCATAATTTTTGGCAATCTCATAATTCTCTTTTGCATAGGAGCCGATAAAAGGGGTTAAAACAAACATCGGCAAAGAAAGCCCCAACGCCCAATTTGTTCTTTCGTGAGAAGCCGAAATAAAAAAGTCAATGTCTAAAAAAATCTCTTTAAATTTTTTAATCTCTTCTTCCCAATCTTTACTTCTTATTACATAAATACCTTCAATAAAAAGCTTCCTTTGGAAATAAAGATAATAAGAATAATTAATACCACTAAAAAGAAAGGTTCTAATGTTATTCAAACTGAGATATTTAATATATTTAAAAATCTTTTTAATATGAACTTTGGGATAAGCACCGGAAAGAAAGATAGCACAACTTAATTTTTCTTTATTTTTAATTCTTTCTAATCTTTTTTCATAAGCAACTTCTTTTAAACTTATTAACTCCTCTTCTAAAAATAGATTAGTAATAACAATTTTTTCTTTTTCTATTCCATAAGATATTGCCTTTTTCTTAGTAATTTCTAAGGGAGCAAATATTTTTTTGGCATTACATTTTGCTTCTTTGGGAAAGGCATTTTCGCAATGTAAATAGTAAATATCTTCTCTATCTTCTAGTGCTTTTGCTAAAATTGGGTGGGAGACAATAATGAGGTGTCTTTCCTTTGGTAAAAATTTTTCAATTTCTTTTTTTATTTTTTTAATAAAAAAATTTGGTATTTCTCCTTTTTTTCTTAATAAGTTATACCCATATAAAGTAATTAAATTTTTTGGGGAGTTTTTATATAAAAAATTTAATAATTTTACGATACTAATATTTAAAGGAATTTCTATATAAAAGTAGGGGATATTTAATTCTTTTTTTAGTAGGTTTAAATAATTTGGGTGTCCTCTACCAATGGGTAATTGGATTAAAAGAAGAGGCATTAAAAAAATAGCGGGGGTGGGATTTGAACCCACGACCTTGAGGTTATGAGCCTCACGAGCTACCAGGCTGCTCCACCCCGCAGTTTATATTATATAATAATATAGCAAAAATTTTCCAAATGTCAATTAAATATTTAAAAAAGATGGTGACCTTTAGGCCTCTTCTTTCGTTATATTATTATATAGAAGGAGAGATTTATGGCTAATAAGATAAGAAAATGTTCTTTTGATTTTTGCTGGAATTATCAAGGTTTAATATTCGGATATTACTACCAAAAAGGACTTACAAATTACTTAGGAAATGAGAATATGAGATTTAAGAATTTGATTAAGAAAAAAGGAGGTATTTAGGGGAGTTATATGTTCCTCTGTTAAAAAATAAGTAAGCAATTCTTTAAGATATTTTCTTAATTCCACAGTGATAAGACAAGGGGGTTTTACTTTCTATAAAGAAGGGGGCAGTATAGCAGATGGTATAGTAATTTGGATTTGTATTAAAATAAGGTTTTAGTTTATATTTGAAATTTGAAGAGAGTTTTATTAAAATTTCATATAAATGTTTTTAATTTTTTTTCTTTTTAGTTCTTTTACCTTTGAAGGAAAAGAAAAGATAAAAGTAGTTAATTTTTATAAAGAAAAAGAATTAATAAAAAGGATTGAAGGTGATTTTTATGGTTATAAAACTGATAAAAATAATAATTTATATTTGATAGAAAAAGATTACATCTATATTTTTGATAATAAAGGAAAGGAGTTAAAGAGAATAAAAGATAAAGGAGCTATAGAAGTTTCTAAAACAGGTAAATATCTTTTAGTTTATGATGATAAAGAGATAAGAATTTATAAAAATTTTTTAATTTTCTTTAAAGTTAATTTAAAAGAAAAAGCATTAAGGAAAGCCATTTTTTCTGAAGATGAAAAATATCTTGCTCTTCTTTATAAAAATTCCTTTTCCTTTTTTGATTTAAATAATAAAAATCTTTTATGGGAAAAAGAGTTTTCTCTCCCTTTAATTTTGGGAAGGATTTTTGATACTTCTATAATTTTAATTAGCGAAAAAAGAGAAGAACTTTTATTTGAAACTTATCAATTTGATTATCAAGGTAATTTGATAAATAAATTTTCTGATTATTATGAAAAAGAGGATGAAATAATTTTGGGTGTTGAAATAAAAGATGAGAAGATTTTTGGAAAGAGTTATAATAAAAAATATCTTTTAAACTCTTTTAATAAAAGAGAAAGAAAAATTTTGTATAAGAACTTTCTATCCGATACTATTCCTTGGCCCTTACCACCAACAGATTCTTTACAACCCTTAGGCAATAACTGGGGAGAATATCAAAATTATGGTAGTTCTGCTTATTTTCATCCTGGCATTGATATAATAACACCAAATAGACAAGGAGTAGCAGTTTATGCAATAAAAGATGGTTGGGTAAAAGCCTGGTTGACATTAGGAGGAAATTTATATTGGCGATTGGCAATTGCTGATTCATCTTTACAATATGCGGATTCTTGTGAAGGTTTTTTATATGCCCATATTGATTCATCTCGTTATCATAAACAGGTTGGTGATTATGTGCAAAGAGGAGAGCTTATTGGTTATTTAGTTCCTTGGCCAGTAAATGGTTTTGACCATATCCATTTTGCTAAAATAAAAGATGCGGGTAATATTTGGCCCAGAGCAGATTGGGTATTTGTTTTTAATCCTTTAATTTTATTAAGACCAAATTTAGACACTATTCCACCTATATTTGAATATGCCAGATTAAACCACTATTTTGCCTTTTGTTTAAATAATACTTCAAATTATTTAAATCCCGATAGTCTCTATGGTGATGTTGATATAATTGCCAAAATTTTTGATAAATTTAGTGCTTCAACAGGTAATAATGTTTGGGATAGACTTATTCCTTTAAAAATTGAATACGAAATTATTGGTGAATATGAGACACTTCCAAGAACTTTATCCTTTTCTTTCTCTTCCCGTTTACCAAATGACCAATTAATAAGTGTTGTCTATAAACAAGATAATATTTGTCGTACAAGAGGTGATTATAATTATCGGGATTATTATTTTATTATAACTAATACTGATGGTGATAGTATCATAGAAAGTAGCGATGCCAATTATTCTTGGCAGACAAGAAATTTTCCTAATGGTAGGTATTTAGTTAAAGTTTATGCTTATGATGCTTCCAATAATTGTTCAGTTTGTAGTATGTATGTAAGGATAAGAAATCCAAGCGGAATAATTGAAAAGGCTTTCAAAAAGAAATATTCATCAAAAAAAGAAATCTATTATTTACCAAGTGGACAAAAAGTTGAGAAAATAAAAAGGGGAATCTATTTTGTAAAAAGAGAGAATAATTTTTATAAAGTAATAAAAATAAAATGAATAATGATTTAAAAAGGAGGAAAAAAAATGAAAAAGATGTTTATTTTATTGATTCCTTTAATTATTTTTGCTAAAAATCCATTAGCACCAAAAAAATACGGTCTTTATTCGCCGAGTGCTAATCCTGATGATTTTTTTATTGGTTTTTGGGATTTACCAAGATTTGACCCATTATATTCTTTACCACCTTTACCAAAAGATTTAATTATTGATAATTATCCGGAAAATGGAGTTGGTTATTATTTAATTCAATTTAAAAGTCCCGTTTATCGTTATATGATAGAAGAGATAAGAAATCTTGGAGCTTTAACCTTAGGTTTTCATTCCCGTTATCTTTTAATTTGTAAAATGGATAATAAGATAAAAGAGAGAATAGAAAGATTGCCCTATATCCGTTGGATTGGAGTTTATCAACCGGGTTATAAATTTGCTTCTACAGTTTTAAAAGATAGAGAATCAGGAATTCTTACCTTAACTTTATTCTATCCTGAGGATTTATTATCGGCAGTTAATGATTTAATAAATAAGGGGTTTAAAATTATTCGTTATGGAGAATCAGAATATTTTAAAGTGATTGAAATTGAAGCAAAGAGAGAAGATATACCAATTTTAGCAAATTTACCTTATGTCTTTTCTATTGAAGAATGGCATCCACCACAATTGGAGAATGCCAATTGTCAATGGGTGATTCAGACTTGGGCGCAAGAGAATCGAAGGATTTGGGACCAAGGAATTTATGGTGTTAATGAGATTTTAGGATTTACTGATACTGGTTTAGATATTTTACATTGGGCATTTTATGACCCAAATGTTGCTATTTCCGATACTGGGGAATATCCTAATCACCGAAAAGTAGTATTCTTTAAAAATTGGGAAACCTATTTAGGACCTTCTGACCCTGATGGCCACGGAACCCATGTGGGTGGCACGATTGGTGGAAATGATTCTTTAATGGGTGGAACAAATCCTAATGATGGCCATTCCAAAGGAGCAAGGATTGGTATATTAGCACCAATTCCTGAACCAACAGGATGGGATTTGACAGGTCCTTTTAATAAAATGACAAACTGGTTAAGAAATCCAGAGTTAAAAGTATATACAATTTCTAATTCCTGGTGGACAAGAACGATGGGACAATATACCAATGCCAGTGCCTCAGTAGATGTATTCTCTTGGAGAAATAAGGATGTGATAATTATAAAGTCTTGTGGTAATCAAGGTCAAAGCACCCAATATCGGATAACCGAGCCAGGAAACTCTAAATCAATAATTGCGGTTGGTTCACTTCAAAATGGTTTAAACTCAACAATTTTATCAAGTTATTCTTCAAGAGGACCAGCACCGGATGGAAGGGTGAAGCCAGATGTTTGTGCTCCTGGTGAAGGAATTTATTCTGCCCAAAGGGGAACACAAAATGGCTATGTTTCAATGAGTGGAACAAGTATGGCAGCACCGGCGGTAAATGGTGCCTGTGGTCTTATAAGGAGTTATTTAAAAAGAGGATTTTATCCTTCGGGCATTCCAAATCCCGAAGATTCTTTTCCTTATATTTCTGCTTCCTTAGTAAAAGCCTGTTTAATAGTTTCCTGTGACCCAAATATTGGAAATTATGTAATTCCTTCAGAATATGTTGGCTGGGGAAGGATAAATTTAGATTCAGTTTTATATTTTGCTCAACCGACCCCTGATAGAAGAAAACTTCTATTATATGATGATACTATTGGTTTAAGAACAGGTGAGTATGTAGAATATGAATTTGAAGTAAATGATAATATTCCTTTAAGGATTGCTGTTGTTTGGACTGATACGGCAGCAGCACCTGGCGCTAATCCGGCATTGATTAATAATTTAGATGTTCTATTAACCTCTCCTTCTGGCAATTTTTATAAAGGAAATATTTATCAAAATGGCCAATCTGTCCAAAATCCTGCTCAACCTTATGATAATAGAAACCCCTTAGAAGTATTTAGAATTAATAATCCGGAATTGGGAAGGTGGAATTTAAAGATAATGGCACAAAATGTAGTAACTTCAATCCCCCAACCTTATTCAGTAGTGATTACTGGTGGAATTCAAATAAGACCAATAAGCGGTGTAAGATATCTTTCCCATTATTTAATTGATGAGCCCCCTTTGGGAAATGGTGATAGAATATTAAATCCCGGTGAAGAGATTGAAATACCAACTTGGTTTAAAAATTACAATGATTATCCAGTTGATGGTGTTAAAATTTATTTAAGATTAAGACAACCTGATACCAATATTGTTATCCTTGACTCTTTTAAATATTTCTCTTCTATTCCAGCTTTTGATTCAGTTTTTACTGGTGAAGATGGGTTTAATATTAAAGTTTTAGAAAATCTACCAAATGGCTATCCAATTCCTTTAATTTTTTCTATTGAAGATACCTTAGATTCGATATGGGAATCAAGATTAACTTTATATGTTGGCACACCGATTTTAGTAAACCGAGAAATAGTTATTTACGATTCACCACCGGGTGGAAATAATAACGGCAGACTTGACCCTAATGAAAGAGCCTCTTTGACAATCAGTATTAAAAACCAAGGGCTTGGGCATGGGTATAATGTTTATGCTATTTTAAAATCCCTTGATGAGAGATTAGTTATTTTAGATTCAATTGGAACTTATGATACCATTTTTAAAGATTCCACTAAGTTTAATAATTTAGATAAATTTATTGTCCAAACATTATCAAATATTCCGCCCGAAACAAGAATTCCTTGTAGTTTAAGAATTTACTCTGATAACTATCTCTTTTCTCATTATTTAACAATTGTTATTGGTGAATTGAAAATTACTGACCCAATTCCTGATAATGCCTCGCCAATAAGATATTGGGCATATGATAATATTGATACTTTTTATTTAGAGTGTCCAAGATTTGAATGGGTTGAAATAAGAAATT
>JANXBG010000003.1:0-64704 GCA_025060715.1 Caldifarciminota bacterium
AACTATATCTCTTAAAAAAACTCCTAAAAGTTTTTTACCTACACCAATAATTTTTAAATTTTTGTGTATCTCTTCTATTGACTTATTATTTTTTAAAGAATCAACTACCCATTTTACGGGATTTATAGATTTAATACGAGGTATTAATACCTCAAATATTCCCCACAACACCGCAATATCAATAGGATGATATTCATATCCTATTTCTTGGCATTTTTTATAATATATTTGTAATATCTTACCAACTATCTTTGCTCTTGTTTCTTCTTCTATTATATCCTTGTCTTCTACATTTTTCAAACACTCTTCTACTGCTTCATTAGCACACTTTATATATTTTTCACTTAATTCATCTCTTCTGCCTCGAAGAAAAGCCATTCCTATAAAACATTTTAATCCTTCTTTATCATTCTCACAAAAATTTTCTAAACTTTCTTTCTTTAATATACATATATTTCTCTTGATATATTTCTTCTCCTATTATTGCTATGTTTTTTAGAATTCTTTTAATTCTCTCTTCCATCTTTATCAGCTTATTCTTTTCTTCTCTTTACACTGGCAAGGAATTTTTTTACATTTGGAACAGCCTTTTTTATATTTCTCTATTGCCTTTTCCATATCAATTCCGTATAAACTTGCCAAAGTGACAAGCCAGGCAAAAACATCAGCAAACTCCTCTTCCCTATCCTTCTTATCGCCCCTTTTTAATGCCCTTGCTAATTCGCCAATCTCTTCACAAAACCAAAGAAAAGTCCTCTCTTTTCCCCTTCTCTTATCTTTTTTATAATATATCTTCTCAATCAATTTTTGAAACTCCCTTATCTCCATAATTAAAACCTAAATAATACCCAAATATTTATATCAATTGTCTGCATTTTATCTTGTTTTAGAAGATTTCTTGAATTGGAATAAGAAGCATTTAAACCAACTTGAGTATAAGTAGAAAGTTGATAAGAGAAAGAAAGAGAAAGATTATAATTATTGCTGCGGGAAAGAAAGGTTTTTTGTAATTCTCTTATGTAATAACTTTCATTTAAATTATAACTAAAATTACCATTAAAATTAATATCTTGAGTCAATTTTATCTTTTTTAATAAAGGAAGTTTTATCCCCTCTTTTAAAGAGAAAGTATATCCATAAGAAAGCGAAAAACTTTTATTCTCATTATAATTTGAAAGATTACTTAAAGCATTGTAACTATGACCCTTCTTGTAATTAATGGTTATTGAGGCATTCATTCGGTTTTTAAAGTTAAGTTGCCAACCAATTAAAGGAAAGAAATCGTAACTAATCTCTTCATTCCTTTCTCCCCAAATAAAACTACCATCAGGTGCCAAACGGGAAGAAAGGGTTTTTCTTTTTTCAAATTTGGTATTTATCTGGGAAGAGGAAATTAATTTTGGTAATAACTTCTCCACATTACTAACAGCAATATCTAAAGAAGGAAATTTTATCTCCCTGCTTCCTTGTCTTGAAGAAAGACCATAAAAACTTTTCTCCCAATCCTTCCCATAACTCCATCTTATTGAAACACTTGACAATCTAAAAGAACTAGAAAGTTCTAAGGAATACTCTCTATCTTTTGCCCTTTGCGAAGAATCGTAGGGCAACTTTTCGGAAAGGCCGAATTGATATAAAAGACCTGGACGAAAATCAATTTTGGGATATTCTGTCCCTCTTGAAAAATTATAATCAAAGTTAATTACATCAAAATAATCACTAAGCTTTTCTAATTTTAATCTATCAAAAATTTCGGGCAAATCCAAATCGGTAGCAAAACTAAAAGAAAAATCATTAGTAATCCTTCGTTTGTCAGTATAAGTATCGCCTCGGATTTTCTCTCTTCCTTCATCATAACTACCATCAATAGAAAAATTGGGCTCTAAAATTTCAAAGAGAGAAAAATTATAAGAAATTCCAACATCCCTGTTAAATCCCTCATCTACTCCCAAAAAGGTTTTCTTTTCTTTTAGTCCAGTTTTAAAAACACCAAGTCGATTGAAATAATTGCCGCAAGAATATTCAATATTTAAATCCGAAATTGGTGAATAGGCAAAAGAGTAAGAAAAGCCAGCGTTCTTTGTTATTACTCTTGGTTGGATAGTAAAAGTGTCTTTTTCTTTTGCCCGATTTCTTCTCTTACTCTCATTATCACTTAAAGAAAGAGAAAGGGAAATATTATTGGGAAAGAGCTTAACCTTCTCGTCCTTTATTTTTATTCCTAACTCGGGTGAAATATTATAAGAGAAATTTTGAGAAAGGGTGGTAGAAGTATCAATAGAGAGTGGTTGATTACTAAAACCAAATCTTTTAGAAAAGGAATAAGAGAAGGCATCAATGCTATATTTTAACAAAGGATTTTGTGAGGTTTTACTTCTCCTTAAAGAGAAGTTATAACTTTCGCTACCACTTTTTCCCTCAAAGATTTTGTCTTTCAAAACTAAATCAGGAATACTCGGTGAATAATAGGGTTTAGAAAGGGAAAGGGTTTTATTATAATTTATTGGTAAAGAAAAACCTAAAAGAGAAAGATAGGGAATCTTTGATAAATCAAAGGAAGAATTTAAAAAGTAGTTTAAGTTATCATTAGTTGCCGGAGTTGGTGTTTGGGTAAGTCGGGAAAAGAAAGGATTTTGCTTTTCAATATTAAAACTGGTATTAAAACCTAAATTTGGAATATTGAAATTGGTATTAATACCATAAATAAGACCACTTTTATTTTTTGGTCTATTTGCCCTTAAATCATTAAACCACACATTGTAAGAAATTTTTGAAGGTAAAACATTACAGACTCCTAAGGCATAATATCTAACATTATTTAAAGAAGGTTCTCCCTTAATTCTTGCTCCTTCAAAATATTTACCAATTTTTATTAAAGGTAAAGAATCTAAGAAGATTTGGATTTCATACCAATTTTCACCATAAGGGACCTTTCTTATTTTATAAAAACCTTCTCTCTCTTCTAAGGGCAATAAAAAAGCATAAAAATTACTACTATCAAGCCCGATTCTAAAATAGAGCATTATTGCCCTTTCTTCAATATTTTTTGGTTTATGAAAATAAAAACTAATCTGGGAATATTTTCTTAAATCTTGACCTACACTTAAAAACATCTCAGTAATACAAGTATCATAAGGAGAAAAAGAATCAATCTCTAAACAGAGGCTTGCTTCATTATAAATCCCTCTCAAATCCTTTTTCACTTTAAAAGGTGAGGTATATTCAGGAGCATTTTTATTAGATACTGAATATATTCTCGCCTTGCTTATTAAAGTATCTATTTCCCTTGATAGAAATCTTGGTTTTTTCCAGCGAATGCCACTAAATTTTATTGAATAAATCCGCATTTTAAAAGAATTGGAAAAATTATGGAAATATATTGCCAATTTTCTTATATCATTAAGATTAGGTCTACCAATCACTGTATCAAAAGCCCTTAAAGGAATTACTAATACTTTCCAATTATTGTAAAGCTCCTTAATATTTTTACTATTTTTTAAAGAAATTGTATAAGAGTAATAATGGTTATTTCCCCTTGGGTCAAAACCTTGTAAATCAATATCTTCACTATTTAATAACCGATTTTTCTCTGTTCCCATTGGATTAAAATTTTCATCATAATCATCATTTTTGTCATCCTCTAAAATATTTAAGGAATCAAAACCCTCAACACCATCAAGACCAACATCTTCATCAATTTCCAATTCATTATTACCATTCTTATCTTCGCTATCAAAGATATTATTATAGCCTACTATTCTCCCATCTTTTGTTCTTCTAGGCACATCCTCTTCTAAATAAGAAGCCAAACTAAAAGAGATATCACCGTCATAGTCACCACTATCGATCCGAAATATCATCTCCAAATTTTCATAATTTTCCAATTGAAAACTACTTCCCCGAATAAGTGCCTGACAGAGTCCAAACCAAGAGTTGTTATTTAAATTATTATCAACTTCAATTATGAGATAATTGTCCTTTTCTCTTCCCTCTTCACCGATCTGGGGGCCAAAAACTGAATCCCTTCTTATATAATTTATTTCTTTTGGATTTCTTATTTTGGGGAAAATTTTAATGAAATTGTTAGTATCCCCAAAATAAGGACAAGGAGCAAAAAAGAAATAAGAGCCTTTAACTTCTAAATTATGCTCTAAACTTGTCTCTTCAAAATTGTCAATATAAGCATTATTAAGAGTATTGCTATTTTCAAAAGAACTTGCCAGCTCACCACCAATTTGAATTTTAAGAAAATCAAAATCTTTTAAATAAGAGAGATTAAAGGAAAAAATCCCTTTGTTAAAAGGCTCTTCACCGATCTCAGGCTTATCCGTGTAAGTACCTTCACTTCTTACAAGGAAAGAGGAGCCTAAGGTAAGGTTTTCAAAAAGTTTAGTCTCCGCCCGAAAACCACCAAAGGTCTTTGCCGAAATCGCAAAAAGAGGTAATTGTTCAAAGGTTACCTTAATTTCAGCATCCGGTGGCAATCTTAAGAAGGTTATCTTTCCTTGTTTATAATCAATATTATAATCAACCCCTTTCTCAGCAAGAATACCATTAATATAAACCTTTTCACTATTCTCAATAATGTCTGTTGTTCCTAAGGAAAATTCTTGAATGCTACTTGCATATTCTATTACTATAAGATATTTGCCACCTTCTCCATAAGAAAGGGGTTCTTTAAAATAGATAACCGAATCCTTTACGGAAAGTTTTTCACTATTAAAAGGATAGAGATAAGGAAAGACAATTATCCCATAACCACTTTGGAAATAAGGAAAATTTATTTCACCATTATTATCTGGGTCTAAACCCAAAATTTTTAAAAAAGTTTCACCTTTATAATCGCCCTCGGTTTCATATTCAGTAAAATAACTTCCCGAGACTCTAAAAATCTTAGCCATTTTTATCCTTATATTTTTTTCTCCTAAATAATAAATATTTCTCAAATTATATTTAAAAGTTGGTGAATTACTATCAAATCTTCTTTTTTTAATAAGTTTTAATAAAAGTAAAGAATCTTGATATCTTTTGCCACCAACCGTATCACCTTCAAAGGTTGTATAAAAACAAGCAAGATTACCACCTTCCACAGGTATATTAAGCTCAATAACAGGAATTTCTCCATAAGGCAGAATTGTTAAAGTTCTTAAATAAAAATCTTTGTTGATCTCCAAACGGATAAAACCGGCTTTTATTCTTTCATCACTATTTACGGGTTGAGAATCGGGAAAATCGGGATAGATGGTTGCTAAACATCTTATTGCATTTGTCTGAATATCATTGTAAGGGTTACCATCATCATAAAAAAGCTGAAAATTGTTTATTTTTAATAAAATATGAGGATTAGTATCTAAAATAAAGAATCTATATTTGGCATATTCATAATCATAAAAGGTATCAACCTTTACGCTTGCCTTTCCTTTAAATTCGGCTTCTCTTTTTTCTGATTGCTCCCGAGAAGCAACTGCATAAAAATTAATTGGTCCGAAAGCACCTTCACTTCTTAAACCAAATAAACCTTTATGTGAAGGAATATCTCCCGTATATCTTGTAGAAGGAAAACCAAAACTGATATCACCACCTTCCAACTTTCTAATAATCTCATCTTCGGTTCCCGAATAACTAACACTAATCTTATTTTTTGCCTCCATTCTTCTGGAATCGTGATCAATATTTATTTTTGTTTTCTCGCCAATCTCTCCAGTTACGGTTAATCGCAATTCTTGACTCATTTTCAATTCTGGCAATAATCTTCCCGAAGGAGCTCTTTGAAGCGGCGAAGAATAAACAGTCTGCCTTCCGCCAAAAGTTATTCGGTCTTCACCCGAAATTTTTATTTTACTTTCACCAAAAAGAGGCAAAGAAGGAAGTTCAATCACTGGAATAAGCCCTGTCTGATAAGCTAAGGTTCTTTCTCTCTTTGCTTTTAATTCTTCATTAAGATTATATAAAAATTTCTCTTTAAAGCTTCTCTTAAGATAATCCTCAAAGGTCTCAACGGAAATAACCCCTAAAAATACTGAATCCCGCCATCTTTCAAGGTAAACTAAATTTTTCTTAAAATCAAACCTAACTTTTATGGTATCCTGAAAGGCAGACACCAAAGAAAAAGAAAGAAGGAGTGAAAAAATAATCAAACTACACCTTGACATTTGCTTTTTTGTTAATCATTGTTAATATTATTTCTAACAAACTTTCACTATCCAATCTCTCGCTTTTAAAAATCTCCTCCCTTTTTCCGCATGAAAGGAATTTACTTTCAAATCCAAAGTTAATTATATTTCTATTAGGAAACTGACTTTTCAGATATTCACCAAAACCGCCCTCTTTAAAATTATCCTCAATAGTAAAGATTGGTAGATCCTCTTTAAATAAATCTTGATAAAAAGAGATTGGTAAAGGTTTTATCACTTTTCCGTCAACCAGGGTGAAAGATATACCCTTTTCTTTAAGTTTTTTATTTAAAAGTATTGCAATTTTCGTCCCGCTTCCCAGACCAATAAGAATGCCGTCTTTTCCTTCGCTTAATATCTCTGGCTCAATTTTTCCTTTCTCTTCTTTAAATTCTCCTTGTTCTTTAGGATAGCGAATAAAAACTGGTGAATTTTTTTCTAAGGCAAAATAGATCATCTCTTTTAAATCTTCTAAAAAATAGGGGGCAAAAAAGGTGATATTGGGTAAAAACCTTAAATAACTGATATCATATACTCCTTGATGGGTCTCGCCATCTTCCGGTACACAACCAGCTCGGTCAATTAAAAATAATATCGGTAGATTATGTAAAAGGCAGGAATTTATTAATTGGTCATAAGCTCTTAAAAGAAAAGTTGAATAGATACAGATAATTGGTTTTAAATTTCTTAATGCCAAACCACAAGCAAAATCTACCGTATGTTGCTCACATATTCCACAATCAAAAAATCTTTCTTTAAATCTTTCAGAAAGCTCTTTTAAACCACTTCCCAATCTCATTCCTGGAGTGATTACTACCACATCTTTTCTTTTTTCCAATATTTCACAAAGAACTTTACCAACATATTCATTATAAAAAATGCCTTCTTTATTTTTACTTTCTTTACCACTTATTCCGTGGTAATATTCTGGATCCTCTTCGGCTTTCTTATAACCTTTTCCTTTTTTGGTTAATATATGGACCAAAATGGGTCCTTTTAAAGCTTTTACCTTTTCAAAAATCTTTATCAAATCTTTCAAAGAATGGCCGTCAATTGGTCCAAAATAACGGAAACCAATCTCTTCAAAAAAAGTGGTAGGTAAAAATATCCTTTTTAAACTTTTTTCTAATCTTTTTAAATACTCTTCACTCTCTATCCTCAATTTTTCTGGTAGGAAATTTAAGAAAGCCTTTAATTCCTGTTTTAAACTTAAATATCTTTTATCAGTAATAATTTTATTTAAGTATTTACTAAAAGCCCCTTGGGTTTTGCTTATTGACATTTCGTTATCATTAAGGATAACAATTAAGTCGCTTTGTAAAAAGCCACAATGGTTTAATCCCTCAAAAGCTACCCCACTTTGAATTGAACCGTCTCCAATCACAACGATAACCTTCTCGTCGGGTTTTTTAAAAAGAGAAAGTCCAAGCGCTACTGAGATAGCGTCACCGGAATGGCCTGAACAAAAAATATCGTAGATACTTTCATTTCTTTTAGGGAAACCAGCTATTCCTCCCTTTTTTCTTAAATTTCTAAATTCCCTTGCCCTTCCAGTTAAGATTTTATGGGTATAACATTGGTGACCAACATCAAAAAGAATTTTATCTTTATCCAAGTCAAAAACATAATGTAAGGCAATGGTTAATTCAACAACCCCCAAATTGGATGATAAATGGCCACCATTCTCACAGACAACCTCAATAATGTATTCCCTAATCCTCCTTGCCAACTCTTCTAATTCTTTTAAGGAAAGTTTTTTAAGTTCTCTATGATCAATCTTTGTTAAATCCATTTTTCAACCTTTTCTCATATTTTCTTTTTAACTCTAAAAGAAAAGGATAATTTTCTTTATCTTTAATATCATCTTCAATCTGAAAAAGACTGCCATAATTTTCTCCCAAAAGGGCGTATCTTTTTTTATCTTTCATATTTAATAATAAAGCTGCTATTTGAAAAATCGCTCTAAAAAGAGCAGCAGTTTTTTTCTTTATCACCTTTTCATATTCTTTTTTGGTAAAGTTTTTTTTCTTAATATCCATAAATTCACCACAAACTAAATCAGTTGTTGCCTTTGTTAAAATTTTTAGAATTTCTATTTTTAAGGAACTTTCTATTTTCGCATCCCCTAAAATTTGAAAGGCTAAAGAAAATAAAGCATCACCAATTAAAAGGGCCTCTCCTTCACCAAAAACCTTATGAGTTGTTAATCTTCCTCGCCGATAATCATCATTATCAATTGCTGGTAGATCATCATGAACCAAAGAAAAGTTATGGATTAATTCAATTGCCAAAGCAATTTTCATTATATTCGCTTTTTTAATTTTTGTTTTTTTATCTAAAAGAGAAAGAAGAAGTAATGGTCTTATCCTTTTGCCACCACTCAGCGCATAAAAAATTCCTTTCTTTAATTCCAAAGGGTAATTTTTAGTATATTTTTTTAACTCTTTTTTTAAAAACCTTTCAAACGCCTTTCTTTCTTTCATAACTTAAAAAAAGATTTTCTAACAGATTGATAGTTGTTAAAACCCCTACACCCCCCGGTACAGGTGTGATTGCTTTTACTTTATTTAAAAGCTCCTCATAACAGGCATCACCAACTATTAAACTTTTCCCTTCTTTTTCAATAACATTAATTCCACAATCAATTATTACACTCTCCTCTTTTACCATATCGGCTTTCAAAAAATTTGGCTTACCTACCGCAGTAACAATAATATCAGCAATTTTTGTTAATTCCTTTAATTCTTTGGTCTTAGAATGAGCAACAATAACTGTGGCATCACCTATTTTATTTTTTCTTAAAAGGATTAAAAGTAAAGGTTTACCAATAATTATAGAACGAGAAATTATTAATACCCTTTTCCCTTCTGTTGAAATTTCATAATTTTCTAAAAGGTCAACCACTGCCTTCGGTGTTGCTGGATAGAAAATTGGATTATCCCAAACTAATCTTCCTAAATTATAAGGTGTTAAACAGTCAATATCTTTCTCTTTATCAATACTTTCAATAATTTTTAAAGAATTATATTTTTTAGGAATGGGTTGTTCACAAATTACACCATAAATATCAGATTTTTTTTGCTCTTCTTTAATAAAATTTATTATCTCCTCCTCTTTACTATTCTCATCAAAATTTTTATAAATTGGGGAAAAGCCTAATTTCTCACTTTTCTTTATCTTTTGTCGTACATAAACCTCTGTACTTTCATCTTTACCAATCTGAATTATCAAAAAAGAAATCTTTTCTTTAATATTCTCTAATTTTTTCTTTAAACTCTCTTCTTTTTTTAATGCTAAACTTTTTCCTTCTAATATCAACGCCATTTTTATTTAAAATAAAAAATTTTATTTAATCTTTCTGAAATTTCAATTCCAACTAAACATCTCTATTTTCCTTTTCACCTCCTTACTATTTCAATTTTAAAGAAATCTTTTTAAAAAGTCAATCTTTAATAGTTAATTAATTTTTTAATAAAATCTTTAATTTCTGACAATTTTCTTATTTTACCGCCTCCTTCAGCCAAATCTTCTCTGCCACCACCGCCACCTTCTAAAAATTCACCAAGTTTTTTTGCCAAGTCCTTTGCCTTAATTTTCTCTCTTAAATCTTTACTTACAAAAATAACAAATTCCCAATTCTCGTTCTCCCTTCTAAAAAGGATAGCAATCTTTTTCTCTTTATCTTTTAAATAATCACAAATCCTTCTTATTTCCTCTTTTTCTAAAAAAGAATAATCTTCAATAATTAATTCTATATCCTCTAATATCTTTTTGCCACTTAGATTATTAACAAGCATTGGTAAATATTTTTCAACAATTTTTTTTCTTTTTTTCTCTTCCTCTTTTAGATTTTCTACTATTTCTCTTATCTTTTTTAAAAGATTCTCTTCGGATACTTGCAATTCTTTTCTAAGCTCTTTTAATCTTTCATCTTTTAAAAGAAGGTATTCAAAAGCCTTTTTACCACAATAACCTTCTATCCTTCTTATACCCGCAGCGATACTTGTTTCATTAACTATTTTAAATAATCCAATTTCACCAGTATAATCTAAATGGGTTCCCCCACAAACCTCTAAAGAAAAATCACCAATTTTAATCACATTCACATATTCACCATATTCTTCCAAAAATAAAGCAATTGCTCCCATCTCTTTTGCTTTTGCTAAAGGTAAATTATAATATTTCTCTACCCGGATATTTTGTAGAATCTTTTGAAAAATTATTTTCTCAATTTCTAATATCTCTTCTTCTTTTAAGGACCGATAAAAATTAAAGTCAAAATGTAATCTACCCACATCTACCAAACTCCCCTCCTGTCTTACTTCCTCTCCTAAAACTAATTTTAATGCCTTATGTAATAAATGGGTAGTAGTATGGGCGCGCATTATCTCATATCTCCTTTCCTTATCCACAACCGCCAAAACTTTTTTCCCTAATAAATCTATTTCTTTCTCCATCTTTATTTTATGAACCGGTACTTGATATTGATAATAACTGTCAATTACTGGTATTTCCAAATTTTCATAAATTATCTTTCCCGTGTCACCAATCTGACCGCCTTTCTCACTATAAAAAGGTGTAGGATTTAAAATAATTTCATATTCTAAAGGAGAAATCTTTTTCAAAGAAATAACCTCACTCTCTACCTCTAATTTATCGTAACCACAAAATTCAACATTTTCTTTAGGAATCTCCCTTGAAACTGAGATCCTCTCTCTTTTTCTTTCTTCTATTTTCTTCTTAAATCCTTCAATATCTAATAATAGATTTTCACTCTTTGCCAGTTCTTCCATAATTTCAATATTTAGTCCAAAGGTATCATGAAGGAAAAACAGTTTTTCACCACTAATAACTTTTTCGCCTTTTCTCTTTATCTCCGAAATCACCTCTTCCCATTTGAAAATTGCCTTTTTTATTGTAAAAAGAAATCTCTCCTCTTCTTCTTTAATAATTAAAGGGACTTTATTTATACCTTCTTTAAGTTCGGGATAAAAATCACTATAATGATAAATTATTTCACTAGGTATTTGATATAGAAAAGGTCCTTGGGGAAATTCTTTTAAAAATTTATAATACAAAATTAATGTTCTCCTTAAAAGTAATCTCAAAACATATCCCCTTTCTTCATTGCTGGGTAAAACACCGTCACAGATAGCAAAAGTTAGTGCCCTTAAATGGTCACTTGTTACATAAAAGAATGGTTTATTTTCATCGCTTTTTTCTATGTTTAGTATCTTTTCCAATTTTTTAACAATAAAATCAAACAAATCAGTCTCAAAAATAGTTTTTTTATTTTGAATAACCATCGCTAATCTTTCTAAACCCATTCCTGTATCAATCCCTCTATTTTTCAAAGGAAGTCTTTGACCATCTGGCTGTTGGTCATACATCGGAAAAACAATGTTATAAAGTTCCAAAAACCTATCACAAGAGCAACCAGGAGCACACTCTTCCTTACCACAACCAAATTCTTCTCCTAAATCGTAATATATTTCGGAAGAAGGTCCACAAGCACCCACACCACCTGCTGGTCCCCAAAAATTGTCTTCTTCGCCAAGTCGGTATATCCTATTTTCTTCTAAACCAATTATCTTATGCCAAATGTCATAAGCCTCATCATCTTCTTTAAAAACCGAAACATACAGCCTCTTTTTATCTAACTTTAAAATTTCGGTTAAATATTCCCACGCCCAAATTAACGCTTCTTTTTTAAAATAATCACCAAAAGAAAAATTACCTAACATTTCAAAGAAAGTGCAATATTTAGGTGAAAAACCGACTTTTTCTAAATCGGTTAATCTTAAACATTTCTGGCAAGAAGTTGCCCTCTTATAAGGTAATGGTTTTATTCCTGCGTATAAAGGCTTAAACTGAACCATACCAGCGGTAGTAAAAAGTAAAGTGGGATCATCTCTTGGAACCAAAGAAGAAGAAGGCACAACTGTGTGGTCCCGTTCTTTATAAAAATTTAAAAAGCTTATCCTTAAATCTTGTGCCTTCATTTAAAAATTTCTCAATTTTTTAAATTATCCGCTAACTTCTTCTAATACTTTTTCAATTGTCCGAATAGTAAAACCTCTTCTTAAAAGAAGTTCTTTTAATTTATTTTTTAGATAATTTTTGGGATTGCCACTTATCTTTTTTTCTAATTGCTTTTTAAACTTTGGTAAATATTTTTCTACCAATTCTCTTGCTGGCACTTCTTCGGAAATACCCGAAAGATAATCGTCAATCGCTTTTTCTTCAACCCCTTTTTTCAAAAGTTCTTGTTTAATTGCTATTTTCCCCCTTTTCCGAAAAGAAAGAGAATGAGCAACATAGTTTTTGATAAAATTTTTATCGGAAAGATAATCCAACTCTTTAAGATTGTTTATCACCTGTTCTACTACATTTATTGAATAGCCTCTTTTTAAAAGCTTCTCTTTAAACTCTTGCTCTGAATAATCTCTCCGGGAAAGAAGCCTCAAAGAATAATCTTGCAGTCTTTTTACCTGATCTGTTTCTATCATCTTTGTCAACTCTTCTTCGGTTATGGTATCTCCGACCTCTAAAGCAAATTTACGAATTGTAGATTTTAAAAAGGTGCCAACATTTTTTTTATCAAGAAAAAGAGTATAATAACGACCATTTTTTGACTCTTTTAGTTGAGTTACAGTATATTCAGTCTTCTCTTTTTTCATTTTTATCCTCCCTTTTTAGAGAAATTTGATAAATCTTATTTTCTATCTCCTGACAAATTTTTGGATTTTTTAAAAGAAATTCTATTGCCTGTTCTCTTCCTTGGCCAATTTTTGTATCACCGTAAGAAAACCAAGCGCCACTTTTTTGAATAATCCCCAAATTAACACCTAAATCAACTATTTCTCCTTCCCGCAAAATTCCCTTACCGTAAATAATATCAAATTCAGCTTCTTTAAAAGGTGGCGCCAATTTATTTTTTACTACCTTTACCTTTGTCCGATTACCGATCGTTTCTTCACCTTTTTTAATACTTCCAACCCTTCTTATCTCTAATCTTAAACTGGCATAAAATTTTAAAGCTAAACCGCCTGGGGTGGTTTCGGGATTAGTAAAAAGACCGCCTCCAATTTTATAACGAATCTGATTGGTAAAAATAGCACAGGTTTGAGATTTATGAATAACACCTGCCAATTTTCTTAATGCTTGGGACATTAGTCTTGCCTGAAGACCGATTTGGGCATCTCCCATCTCACCTTCTACCTCTATTCTCGGCACTAAAGCAGCAACCGAATCAATCACAAAGACATCTAAGGCACCACTTCTTGTTAAAATCTCAGCAATCTCTAATGCCTGCTCACCTGTATCGGGTTGAGAAATATACAAATTTTCTAATTCTACTCCCAAGTCTTGGGCATAAGAAGGATCAAAAGCATGTTCAGTATCAATGAAAGCACAAAGACCTTCTCTTTTTTGTGCTTGGGCAATAATAGAAAGAGCCAAAGTTGTCTTACCACTGCCTTCAGGTCCAAAAATCTCAATTACTCTACCCCGGGGCACACCACCAATTCCGGTAGCAATATCTAAAGAAAGAGAACCTGTTGGAATAATATCTACCTCTACTTTAACTCCCTTTTCTCCCAATCTCATTACCGCCCCTTTGCCATAAGCCTTTTCAATTTGGGAAAGAGCCACCTGCAAAGCTTTTAACTTTTCTTTTAAATTATCTTTCTTCATTATATTTCCTCCATCAATTTTTCACCTTAAATTTTAACAAATTTTTTAAAAATGTCAATATTTATAAAAATTTTTATTGATATATCTATTTGTTAAAAAAGAAACAATGATATCTATATTTTTTGTCAATTTCATTAGAGATATAATCAATTAATTTTTTCCCATTCTTCAATCATTTTCTTAGCTATTAAAGGATAGCCCCTCATTGGACAGGACTTCAATTAATTTCCGCCTTGAGTATATAAATACCAATTATATTACTCACCGCATAAAGGAAGAATACACAAGGAGCACAATCACCATACCAATTAATGTGAAAATAACCACTTTCTCTACCACCAGTAATACAACCATGGGAAGTTATTCCGTGGTTCCAAAAATTAGCAATCATTATCTTTTTCTTCCTCACTATTTTCCAACTCCTTTACCAAATCCATATTCGTTGCTTCGGGTCGGATTAAACTCAAATCAGTATCTCGGCCTATCAGTATATAATGAAAATAACCAACCATACGCCGTTTTTATCCTAAAAAGTCAATAAATTCAAAAGTTATTAAAAACTTTGTCAAATAAAATAGATATGTTAAAGAATGGTTACTAAATTTAATAAACTTCTTAAAATAATAAAAAATCCGTAACTGATATGCCATATAGCCATAGGAATAATACTTATCTTTATATACCTTTCCCCTATCAAATAAATATTATAATTTTTCTTGTATTTTGAGTTGCTTCTCTTTGAGGCCTTTTAAGAAAACTAATATTCTATCTTATAATATCTATGGAAAATTTTGTTAATTTTCTGAGATTATCACTACTCTGTATCTAGTAAACATATCTTATCCAAGTATATGCCAAGGCAAGCGATATAGAATACTTTGTCTTTTTAAATATTTTAATAGTAGTTAAAAAATTTGCATCTTTTTTAAAAAAGATAAAAAAATAAAACCACTAATAAGTAAAGTTAAAAAAAATGATAAAATATAGGAAATTTTAAGAAAGTTAAAAAAATGGTAAAAAAAATAAAGGGATAGGGAAAAAAGAATTAAAAAGTATGAAGTTTTTAAAAAGAATCCTTTTGTCTCCTTATTGATAATTTTTATTCCCACCTTCTTTTTAAGTAAAAAGTATAATATAATTGCTTGAAAAAAAGTAGCCAGAGAGGCACTTATTGGAAAGGCTTTGAAACCAATTTTTCTCATTAATAAAAGATTTAAAGAAATATTTAAAAAAACCGAAAGAAAGCCAATCAAGGCTGGTGTTTTTGTATTTTTTAAAGAATAAAATAGACTGGCAAAAACTCTTACCAAACTTGATGGAAAAATTAAAAGGCTATATAAGGAAAGGGCAATAGCAGTATAATAGGAATCAGCAAAAGAAAACCTTCCTCGCTCATATAAAATGCGGGTAATAGGTAATGATAAAATAATGAAGATAAGAGAGGCAGGAATAAGTAATAAAGTATTTATTTTTATCGGCACAAAAATATTATCCTTTATCTCTTCTTTTTCGGAAAAAGAAAATTCTTGTAAAGCAACACTTCCCACCGCCACACCAAAAAGACCTGCTGGTAAATGCATTACCCGATAAGCATAATTTAAATAGGTAATACTTTTCTCTTCTAAGAAGGTTATCAAAATAGTATTAACAAAAAAGTTTATTTGATAAGCAGCTAAACCAAAGATTACTGGTAAATATAATTTGAAAACTTTTCTTAATGCCTCATCTTTTAAAGATAAATAAAAGTAGTATCTATAACCTAATCTTTTGAGAAAGATTATTAAGAAAAGAAATTGAAAAAGAGAACCAAAAAGAACACCGTAAGCCATTGACAAGATTGGTTCGTAATTTAGTTTCAAAAATAGCGTATAAGTAAAAAGGGGGATTAAAATAGAAAGGATATTAAAGATTGCGCTACTAACAGCCGAAACAAAAAAATAACCATAGGCGATCAATATGCCCATTGCCCAACTTGCCAAGGAGATAAAAAATAAAAAAGGAAGCATTATCCTTGTTAAATTTAAAGTTAGATTAAATTTTATTAAATCTTGTGCAAAGCCAAAAGAAATAATTTTTACAACATAAAAAGAGAAAAGGATTAATAATAAAGTGATTATTCCAACAATCAATATAAGAAAGTTTAAAACATTAGAGGCAAAGAGAGAAAGGGAATAGTCCATATTTCTCTTTTCTTTTCCTTTCATTTTTTCGCAAAAAGTAGGAACAAAAGCAGCGGAAAGGGCACTTTCGGAAAACATATCCCTTAATAAGTTAGGAATCCGGAAGGCAATATTAAAACAATCAGTAGCATAAGAAGCACCAAAAAGATAGGCAAAAACCATTTCTCTAAAAAGACCGGTAATTCGGGAGATTAAGGTGCCGAGAGTAAAAGAAGAAACTTTTAAGAAGAACTTTTTAAATTCCATTTAATTATTTTAGCAATTTTTTCAATATCCTTTATCGCGGAAATAAAACTTATACCAGCAATTTTTAACTTTATTAATTCTCCTATATTATTCAAATCAATTCCGCCAATCGCACAAATTGGCACTTGGCTTTTTTTTAAAATCTCTTTTAAAGTCTTTATACCAACAACTTTCACATCTTCTTTTGTCTTTGATTTAAATATGGACCCCACAGAGCAGTAATCCACCCCTTCTTTTTCTGCTTTTTTCAAATCTTTAACGCTTCTTATCGTCTTACCGATAATCTTTTCTTCACCCAATATTTCTCTCGCCAATTTTACAGGCATATCCTCCTTTCCTAAATGAACCCCATCTCCATTAATTGCCAAACAGACATCCACCCGGTCATTAATAATCAGTTTAATATTTT
Organism: Caldifarciminota bacterium; assembly: GCA_025060715.1. Lineage (GTDB taxonomy): Bacteria > Hydrothermota > Tepidihabitantia > Tepidihabitantales > DTDR01 > DTDR01. Next base: position 16,704 of record JANXBG010000003.1, read on the forward strand.
TCTTTTTAATTCTTTTTAAAATTTCTTTTCCAATCAAAATAAAATTTCTGGTTGGAAAATTTTTTGGTGCTCTTAACTGTAAAATTGTGGCTCCCTTTTTAATAAGTTTCAAGGCAAAATTACCATAATCTTTTATTTTTTTAAAATTAAAAGTGGCAATATCGATAATTGGATAAACCCTTAAATCCAATTTCTTTTTAAACTTCAAAAATATTTTCTTTTCAAAATCGTAAAGAAAAAATCTCTCCTTTTTAAAAAAAGAAGATATTTTTTCATTTTCTATCTTATAAAATTCTTCTAATATTCGACAACTTTCTTGACACCTTTTTAAATTTCTTAAAAGAAGTTCTTTCTCATCTTTTATCTTTAAAGAGCTTTTATCATATTCATATTTCCTTCCCAAATCTGTCTTAACATTACGAAAAGGCAAATATTTTTCTTCTTCTTTTAAAATTATTTTTCTTATTTTTTTTACTTCTTTCCGAAAAGTAAAAAGTAGTTCTTTATCTTTTAAAGAAAATCTTAAAATATCTTCACAAATTTTTAGTGCCTCTCTTAAACGATTAAAATTGACATCAATAATCCTATTTTTTGGAAACAACAACTTTACCATTTCTAATCCGATAATAATAACCAAAAGGCTCTTTTGGAATTGAATCAATATATCCTTCCTTATAAAGTTCCAAAAGGGTATTAGGAAATCTTTTTTTATCTTCTTTAAATCTATCTAATGCCTTTTGTAAATATTCCAAATCCCTTTCCCTTTTTAACACCTTTAAACCCCTTTTGGCAATTTTCTTAAGTTGTTCGTTATCCGTAGAATTATAAATATCTTGCCAAAGAATTTCGGCAAACTCCTTTTTTGGTGATTTGCCGTAAGAAAAGGCAGCCCACCTTTCACTAATTTTCCAAGTTCCTGGTAATTGGGCAGCTAAATAAAAATAATAACCAGCCTCTTCATAATTTTTAGTTGTCATATAATTAATAAAACCTATATCAAAATAATGCTGCCAATTAAACGGGTCATAAGTTAATGCCCTTTTTAGAAGATATATAGCGCTATCAGGCTTTTTCGCATCCCAAGATAAACAAAAACTGCTAAAATGATAGGCTCCACTGAAACGGGGGTCTAAAATGGTAATAATATCAAAGATATGAAAAAGATAGTCAAATTTTCTATCAGTGACCATATGAAAACCATAATATTGAATTGCCCTTAACCAAACAAAATCACTTAAGAGATTGTCATATTCAATTGCCATCTCTTTTAAAAATCTTCCGCTGGGAAAATACATAAGCTCTTGCAATAAAATTTCCCGTAAACTTACCTTTTTTGTCTTATCAATAATAATTTGTAAAAAGGAAAAGAGAGTGAAGAAAAGAAAAATAAGGATTATCCTAAAAACTTTCATTTTAAAAATCTTTTCTTTCAAAGATTAAAAAAGAAAAATATAAGAGGCCAAGGGTCCAAAGAACTCCGTAAATTATTGGTAGATAAATATGGGCTGGAAAAAGAGGAATTTCGTGGACCACTTTTCCTTTAATATCAAAATTACTAAGATTGGGCAAAGTATAATATAAAAAATTAGCAAGAGCTTTTACTATCACTGATTTGGAAATTTGGGCTAAGGCTTTTAAATCCCTTGTTAAATGACCAATAAAATAAAGTAGAAAAGTAAAAACCGAAGCAGTTAAAGGGGTAGTAAAGGTTGAAAAAAATATTGCCAAGGAAGTAATTATTGATAATTGAAAAAGAAGCAATAAATTAGGAAGGAGAATAAGATAATTAGCCTTTATATTAGCTAAAAGTAAAACGATACCAAAGGCAATTGTTAAAATCCCAATAACAATAAAAAGCAAAAGCATCTGTCCAAAATATTTTCCTAAAATAAACTCTCCTCTCTTTATCGGTTTAGATAATACTAAATAAATTGTTCTTTTTTCAATCTCTTTATAAATTAATCGGCCACCAATAAGAATAGCAATTAAAACGGAAATAAAATTGGTTGTAGAGAGAGATAAATCTTTAATAATTTTTGCCTCTTCTCCTAAAGCTAAAGGTTTAATAAATCTACTACTAGCCATCAAAATAAAACCAACGATTAAAAGGACTAATAATATCTTATCCCTTAAACTTTCAATAAAGGTATTTAAAATAATTGCTTTAAGGCGCATATCTTTTTTCCTTCATAAAAGTAAAAAAATATTCTTCCAAACTTTTTCTTCTGGGAATTAGACTATGAATTTTTCCACCAAAATTTTGAATTAAGGAAAGAATTTCTTCCTTTTTTCTCTCATCTTCACAAATTACCATTAACTTGTCGCCACTTTTTATTAAATCTTTTGCTAACCTTTTTATTTCTGTTAAATAAACCTCTGGAACCTGCGAAAAGATTATTTCATGTTCATAAACCTCTTCGCCTACAATTTCAGAAATTGTTCCTTCTTTTACTTTTTCTCCTTTTATTAAAATGCCAATCCGGTCACAAAGCATTTCAGCATCTGATAAAATATGGGAAGAGAAAATTATTGTCTTACCAGCCTTTTTTAATTGAATTATTAAATCTCTTATTTCCTTTCTACCTATTGGATCAAGACCTCCCATTGGTTCATCTAAGATTAAAATCTTTGGATCTGTAACAAGACAACAAGCAAGTCCAATTCTTTGCAACATTCCTCGGGAATAATTTTTTAGATACATATCCTTTGCCTCAATCATTCCAACAAGTTCTAAAATTTCATAAATCCTCTTTTTAGAAACCTCCTTCCCATACATTTGACTAGTTAAATAAACCAGCTCATAACCATTAAGATATTCATAAAAATAAGGTTGCTCGGGCAAAAAACCAATTTCTTTCCTTACCTCACTGTCCTTTGGTTCTTTCTTCATTATCCAAACCTTTCCAGAAGTAGGCCTTGCCAAACCCACAAGCATTTTTAAAGTAGTTGTCTTACCTGCTCCATTAGGGCCTAAAAGTCCGTAAATTTCACCTTCATTAATCATTAAAGAGAGATTATTTACCGCAACTACCTTCTTTAATTTCCAAAAGCCACTACGATAGATTTTAGTTAGATTCTCACAATGAATAATTGCCACTCTTTATTATACAAAAAGAGTAAATAAAGTCAAAATTTATAAAATCTTATTTTACAATAATCTTTTTTATCTTTTTATCCACCAAGCTAAAATATACCCCCCTTTTAATTTTTTTAACTTTTTGCCCAGCAATATTAAAGATTAATAAATTGGTCATCCTTTTTCTTTCAATTTTTTTAACCTCTTCTCTCCCCTCTTTTATTTCCATAAAAGGTAATGGAAAATCATATTTATAAAACCAAACTTCATTTGTATTATTTCCTTTTAAAGCAAAGAGTCCGCCAGCAAAAAGTAAAAGCGAGGCACCGCCTTTTACTTTTTTATTAGAAGGAGCTATAGGCAGCGGCGGCAACTCATGCCAAGAATCGCTCTTTACAAAATATGCCCAAAATTCCGTTGTATTACCTCCTTTAAAAGCAAAAATAACATCCTGCCCTTGTTCATAAACTATAAAGGCGCCCTCCTTGACCTTCTTTTTTATTCCAGCTTTACTATAAAGAGGCATACTTTTTCTTATTTCCCATTTATTAGAATCTGCCTTATAAAAGAAAAATTCATTTGTTCCACCTTTTAAAAGATAAATATTCCTTCCATCCGAACAGAGGCAACTACCTTTTTTAATTCCTGTTTCTCTTCCTAAATAAGGCGTGCTGGCTCTTTCAATCCAAGTATCTTTGTTGATATCATAAGCATAAAATTCTCTCGTGTTACTTCCTTTGATGAGAAATAAATAATCTTTATTTAAAATCTTTCCCTTAGCTAAAGAGGAACCACCCTTTAAATTTTTGAAAGAGGGTCCTAAAGGAATTTCCCTCTTTTTCAACCAACTATCACCTGTCAAGGAATAAGCGAGAAACTCCCTGGTATTATTCCCAACTGCTAAATAGATAAAATCTCCGGCTCTACAAAAAGAGCTACCCTTTTTAGGTAAATATTTAGCCGACAATAAGTAGTTGGGGATTGAGCATTTTCTTGTCCAAGAATTGATAATCGGATCATATAAGTAAAACTCATTTGTTTTATTTCCTTTTATTAGAAAGATTTTCTTATCATTCTTAATTGAACCATCACACATTCCCCCACCCTCTTTAACTTTTTTTCTTCTTTCACCTAAAGGAACACTATCCCACAATACCCATTGATTTAAAGAAATTTCCACAATCCTCAATTTACTTGACAGTGTATCATTTTGAGGATTTGTATCATTGACACAATATAAAGAACATTTTAGAAAATAAATTCCAATAATTGCGTTAAAAGAAATAAAATCAATTGACAATGTCGTATTACCCTTAATTATTATTTGCTGGGAATCGAGATATATTTGATTTTCTGTTGGTAATTGTAAGATTTTTAAATATACTGAAGCATTGGCATCTTCGGAAGATTCATTTTTTATTTGCACTCGGGGAATATAATTACCGGGTTCTTTAATACCCGTGGGCCGGACAATATTTTTTACTGAAAGGTCTACTCCTAATACCAAAAAGGAAATAAACAAAAATAAAAAAATCTTTCTCATCCTAACCTCCTTGTTATATATTTTAATTTTAATATAGCTTTCATTTTCATAAAAATCAATAATTATCAATAATTATTTGACTTTATAATTTTTTTAATTATACTTACTTTAAGCCCCAACCAGAAAAATAAATTTCTGGTTAAACTTGGGCTAAAAGGTAGGTGAAGAATATGTTTGGTAAAGTAAAATGGTTTGACAGTAAGAAGGGTTATGGTTTTATTGAAGCCGAAGATGGTAGTGGCGATGTATTTGTTCATTATACCGATATCTTAAGTAAGGGTTTTAAGACTTTAAAAGAAGGTGAAAAAGTAAAGTTTGAAATCGCTGATAGCCCAAAAGGTAAAAAAGCAGTTAAGGTAGAAAGAGTTTCCGAATAATCATAAATAAAATAAATTAATCAATAAGAAATTTACCATTTTTAAAGATAAGCTCATTATCAGCGAAAATTTCTCCCTCTTTTCGTAAATCACAGACCATATCCCAATGGATACTTGACTTATTTTTTCCACCGGTTTCAAACAAAGAAGAACCGAGAGCCAGATGGATTGTGCCTCCAATCTTTTCGTCAAATAAAGTATTTTTTACAAATTTTTGAATATTATAATTTGTTCCAAAGGAAAATTCACCAACCCTTCTTGCCCCTTCATCAGTTTGAAGTAAAGCTAATAAATAATCCTCATTTTTTTGGGCTTTTGCCTTTACTACTTTTCCTTCTTTAAAATGAAGTTCTACCCCATCTACTTCTTTTCCACCGTAAACACAAGGAAAACTAAATTTTATAAAACCATTAACCGAATCCTCTATTGGCGAAGTAAAAATCTCTCCATCTGGAAAATTCTCCTTACCATCACAATTTATCCATTTTCGACCTTTAACAGCTAACTCCAAATCAACATTATTACCAACAACTTTTATTTTTTCTTTTTTTGATAAATATTTTATCAATTTTTCTTGCCATTTACTCAATTTTTCCCATTCTTTTATCGGCTCTTTTTTATCTAAAAAACAGGCTTTAAATATAAAATCCTCATATTCACTTAAAGACATTTCCGCATCCATTGCATTAGCAATATCTGGATAAGCAGTTCCACACCATTTTATTTCTTTTTTAGCAATTTTTGATAACAATCTAGCATAATAATTTTTTCTTGCCTTACGAAATAAAGCAATCCTTTCCGACGGTACATTCGTTAAGTATTTTTTATTAAAATCTGTCCAAATGGTTAACCAGGAATTTACTTTTTTAAGTTCTAACCACTCAGTAGGAAATATAAATTTTAATTGAAATTCTTTTGCTTTTTTATAAAAAATTTCCATTGTATCTTCAATGATAATTTTTACAAAAGGAGAAGAATTATTTTCTAACACTTCTTCATAAAATGCAATAATTAAAGGTAAAGAGTTATATTTTCCTTCAATTTTTACAATTTCTCCCTTTTTAATATTTAAAGAATAATGGCATAAAACTTTTGCTAATTTTTTCACATATTCGTTTATCATCATTCCTCCTTAAAATTTAATAATATTTTTTATTATTATAATTGTGTAAAAATTGTGGAAAACTTAAGAAATTATATATTTTATAAGACATTATCTTCCACATTTTCCAAAATTTTTAATGTGGAAAATAAGAAAAAGTAGCACTTTTCCACATTTTCCACAGTTTTTCCACATAAAATTAACAAAAGATTATACACTATTTATTTTATTTATTATTCTTGTTAAAATTTCTGAGAATTTAATATCATTTTTCCTCATTTCTTCAATCCGGCAGCAGGCATAAAGGACTGTGGTATGATCTTTTTTTCCAAAGTAAGAGCCAATCTCTAATAAACTCATATTAAGATAACGTCTACACAAATACATTGCCACTTGCCTTGCTAATGAAATGTTTTTATTTCTTTGAGGCGATTTTAAAATTTCTGCCTCTAAACCAAATTCTTTTGAAACCTCCTTAACAATATCCTCTATTGTAATCCCATTTCTTTTTTGTAATAGATCTTTTAAAAGATGCTCAATTTCTTCAATAGACAAATCTCTTTCTCTTAATTGGGAAGCTAAAATAACCCTTTTTAACGCTCCTTCTAATTCCCTAATATTTGTTTTTATTCTTTCTGCTAAAAATATTATTACATCTTTTCTTAAAGACACATTTTCCTCTTCTGCTTTTTTATTTATTATCGCAATTCTTGTTTCTAAATCTGGTGGTTGAATATCACAGACAAGCCCTTGATTGAGTCTGGAAATAAGTCTTTCTTCTAACGTTGGAATTTCCTTTGGCGGTCTATCAGACGTAAAAACAACTTGAACATTTTTTGACTGTAAATAATTTAAATTATGAAAAAGCTCTTCCTGAAGCCTTTCTTTACCTACCAAATAATGGATGTCATCAATCAAAAGTAAATCTAAAGAGCGATATTTGTTCCGAAATTCAACAATACTATTTTCCTGAATTGCCTGGATTAATTCAAGAAAGAAGTTTTCTGCCGATGTGTAAAAAATCCGATAATAGGGATAATGTTTTTTTACGTAGTTTCCAATAGAACAGATAAGATGGGTTTTCCCTAATCCAACACCACCATAAATGAATAATGGATTATAATATTTTCCTAACCCTTCACAAACTCTCCGACAAGCAGCAAAAGCAAAACGATTACATTCGCCTACTACAAAGTTATCAAAAGTGAACCTTTCGGGAATTTTTATGCCATAATTGATAAAGACCTTTTTTTCTTCGGTTTCTGGTTCAAATTTAAACTTTTTAGGAACTATTTCAAATTGGATTTTAGAAATTCCACATTGTTTAGCTGCCTCTTTTATTATAGAGAGATAATGTTCACTTATCCATTCAACAAAAAAATTGTTTGGAACCTCTAATATCATTAATCCTTCGTTACCCATTTTTGCCTTTATCGGTTCAATCCAAGTATGAAAACCATCCTCTGTTATTCTATCTTTTAAATATTTTAAAATTTCCTCCCACATATTTTCTACGTTAATCATATGACCTCCTAATTTTTTATTAATTTTATAATTAAAATAAACTAAATTTTTAACCCTTCCACAAAAACTAATAAAAGGATAATATTATTTTAAGTTAAGTCAAGAAATTTTTTAAATTGAGATGATCCTATAGATTAAAAATGTTCCACGTGGAACATTTATCCCTCTTCCTTAGGTTGTTCTTCTTTCTTTTCTTCGGTAGGAGTAATTATTTCCTCCTTTTCTTCTTTTTCTTCTAATAAATCCCTATCGTCTTTTTTCTTAACTAAATTTAAATAAACTAATGTTTGTCCTGTTGTCCAAATATTAACACCGTAGGAAAGGACAAAAAGATAAAGTAAATAAAAGGTTAAGGCAAAAAATATGGAAAGGACAGCAATTCCCCAATTATTGGGGATAAAGGATATATTTGGCTCTAATAAATAAAAAAGTCCTAATCTTTCTATTAGGTTACTCCAAAATTGATAATAAAATCCGGTATTCTCCGGAGGAGAAATTTTTATAAAATAATGGGCGAGGGAAAAGGCTTCGTTAATTTTATCAGGAATTAAAATAGATAGAATAGTTTTACCAATCTTTATTGAAATAAAAGTGGCATAACCAAAGATAAGAAAGCCCAGAAAAGATAATACTTTTAAAATAATTGAATACCAAATTAATCTGGCAGGTTGTTCATTTACGCAAGAGAAAACTTCAAATAAAGTATCAAAGGTGTCAGAATTTGTGCAACCAACGATAATAGGGGAGAGGATTAAAGAAAAGAAAAGGATTATTAAAAGATATAAAATGAAAATAGAGGCACAGAAAGCGGGTATACTCATAATCCCTACAAATATATCACCAAAATAAGGAATTTTTCCAATCAATGCTAAAATAATTCCGGCAATTATAATTAAAATTATAAAGGCGATAAGAAAAAGAGGAGAGAAAAAATAAGATTTAAAATTTTTAAAGGCAAATTTTAAACTTTCCTTAATTTCAAAAAATTCGTCGCCCCTTAATTGTTCAAAAGTAATTTTCGCTACTGCATTTTGAGCAATAAAAAAGATAATTAAAAAGGAAATAATTCCAATTATCCAAAGAATATAAGAATAATAAGGAAGATTATTTGTTAAAAATGGAAAAAAACGAAAAGAGTGCCATATTTCATTAAAAGAATAACCAGAAATAAGAAGAGCTAGATAAGAAAATATATTGTAAAAAATGAAAGCAACAAAAATGGAAATGGTCATTATTGCCAATTTTTTTAAAGAAAAGGCTAACCGGATACTTTTGAAAATATCCTTATAGTTATAATGTAGTTTCATTCTTCCTCCTTTTTAAAAGTATTTAAAAATTCTAACAATTATATAAAATAAAAGAGCTATTAAAATAATTAAAAAATACCATAAATATTTTAAAGGTAAAAAATAATTTTTCTCTTTAAAAAATTTTCTTTTAAAAAACATACTAAATATATTAACAAATTTTAAAGAAATGTCAAGAAAAGAGGAGGAAAGTTAATTACTTGACAAATTACAATATATGTATTTAGTGAAAGCTTTATTGCCGATGATAAAGTTGCGGTTATTTAAAAAGTTAGTAGAGTTTTCGTTTAAAGTAAACAGATTAAGAGTTTTTGGCTTTTTATATAGGCTAAAAATTCTTTTACCACAAACCAATTATCATTTAACAACTTGTATAACCTATATACTGTTTACTAATACAGTTCTCTCCTCTATAGAAAGTAAAATTCCTTTATATTGTTAATGGGGCATTAAGAAAATATTTAAAAGAATTGTTATTTAACTGCTACCGAAAGGGTATATACTTTCCTTAATCTTTCCTTTTTCTTAGTCAAATTTTTTAAAATCTAATATATTATAACGAAAAAGGTAGCCCCAAAGGTTAATAATTTTTTAAGGTTTTTATTAAAAGGCATTAAAAAACAAAGTTATGTTAATTTGACAAAAATGGAAATTTTTTTTATAATTAATTTTTATGATTAAAAATTTTAAAAAGGAGGAAGGGATGAGAAGTATTTTATTTTCATTGCTTTTTATCTTCTCTTTAGTTTTTTCTCAATATAGCTTTTATCCAACAGATGGCCTTTTTTTAATGAAGGATGCTGAAATTATAGAAAGTGGTAAACTAAGATTGGGTACTTATTTTCTCTACTATCCAAAAGAAAAGGAACATTACTTTGATTTATCTTTTCCGACAGTTGTTTATTCCCTTACTGATTTTTTAGAAATAGGTGGATATTATGGTAGGACTTTTTATTACAATGAGCCAAAAGAAAGTTTAGAACATTTACCTTATGATGGTATTTTTTCAGGAAAGATTTCCATTCCCTTTTTACCGGTTGTAAAACTGGGAGCTTTTTTATCCTATCCATTAAAAATTCGTGAAAAAACCTGGAATATTTTACCGATTTTCCCCTTTCAAGAAAAGAAATTAGCTTATTCTTTTCTATTAAAGTTAAAATTTTCTGACCTTCTCTCTTCTTTTCCTTCTTTATTAGTAGAAAAAGGTTATTTTAGGTATAATAATATTCGCTATCAAACTTTAGGGTTAGGAGTTCTTATTTCAGCAAAAAAATTATCAATTTTTGGTGAATTGTTTATTGAAAGCCGAGAAAAAGAAAAGATATTTGATTTTGATAGAAATCGGATAAGACTAACACCAGGATTTAATATCTTTTTAGGTGAGCTTTTTAATATCGGTTTTAGCGTTTCTAAACGGTTAAACGAACTTCCTGAATTGCCTGATTGGCAATATAATCTTTCACTATCCTTTTCTTCTTATTTTTTAAGAAAACCACCAAAGAGAAAAGGGGTTTTAACCGGTCGCATCTTAGATTTTGAAACAAAATTACCCCTTTTAGCAAAATTGACTATTGAAAATTTTAAGGAAATATATTCTGATTCTATTACTGGCATTTATACTTTTAGTAAAATTCCTGAAGGACAATATGTGCTATTTGTTGAAAAAGATGGTTATTATCGGGAAGCAATTCCTGTGTTTGTAGAAGGTGAAAAGACCGCCACTATTGATATATATTTAAAACCAATTTTACAATACGGAACAATTGCGGGTAGAGTATATGATAAAGAGACAAATCAACCTCTTTTAGCAAAGATTTTATTAAAAGAAAAAGGAATTGAAATATTTTCTGATTCAATAACAGGTGGTTTTCGGATTGATAATATTGAGACGGGTATTTATACGATAGAGGCAATAAAAGATAATTACTTTCCATACACCTATACTCTGGAGGTAAAAGCAAAGGAAGTTAAAAATTTAGAGATTCCTTTAGCAAAAAAGGGTGCCTTTGGAACCATTACTGGTCAAGTTTTTGATTATAAAGAAAAAAAGCCCTTAAAAGCGACGGTTGAAATAAAAGAAGCGAACGTGAAGGTGGAGACCGATACAATAACTGGTATCTATAAATTAGAACTACCTGTGGGAACATATACTGCAATTGTTAGTAGTGAAGGTTATATTGCTCAAACTTCGCCAATTATTGTTGAAAAAGATAAAGCGCAAGAAAAGAATTTTTATTTAGTTAAAAAGGGAATGGTAATAACTTTAAGAGGAATATACTTTGATTTTAATAAAGCCACTATTAAAAAAGAATCTTATCCAACCTTAGATTCAGCTGCCCAAATCTTAAAGGATAATCCAAAAATTATCGTAGAAATTCAGGGTCACACTGATAATATTGGTGATGCCGAATATAATAAAAAACTTTCTTTAAGAAGAGCGCAAGCAGTAGTCAATTATTTTGTTCAAAAACATGGAATTGATATTAGAAGATTAAGAGCAACAGGATATGGCGAAGAGAAGCCGATCGCTGATAACGCTACTGAGGAAGGAAGGGCATTGAATAGAAGGGTTGAATTTGTAATCATAAAAGAGGAGTAAATTATTATAATCAATCTTATCTTTTATCTATTTTCTTTAAAGGTTGTGATAAATGATTTGACTTATGAGTGGCGAGTATTTTCTTATTTCTTACTGCCCAAGGAAACTCTAAAAATCAAAATAATTTCTCAAAAGCCAATTGGTTATTTTTATGAGGACGGTGAAGTAATTGAAAAGGCAAAGGAAGATAGTATAAAAGAGATTTATTATATTTTTGATACCCAAAGGCCTTATACCAAAATGGTTATTAGTGATGGTAAAAAAGAGATAAGGATAAATTTTCTTTCTCTAATTCCTTATAATAAAGAAAAGAGGCTTGGTGAATTTTATATTGGTAAGTATCCAAAATATAGCCGTCATCCTAATTTAAAAAATGTTAAAGGTTTTTTAAAAGTCTTACCCGAAATAAAAGATTTATATCTTTCTCCAGATTATCAATTAAAGGATTTTTTAAATTGCCGAAGTTCTTATATTTATTTAAGAGAAGAGCTTATTTATAAACTTCAGCTTTTTAGTGATTATTTAAAAAGTAAAGGGATAAAGAAAAATAAATTTAAAATCTATTCAGCCTTTCGGACACCGGCACAAAATTATAGTGGTGGAGGGGGAAGAAATAGTTGCCATATGTATGGCGGTGCCTGTGATATTGGTTTAGATTTAGATGGCAATGGTAAAATTAGCTTAAAAGAAAAAAAAGAGCTATATAATTATGCACAAGATTTTGAAGAAAAAATATCAAAGGAATATCCTAAATTAGTTGGGGGCTTAGGTTATTATAGAAGAAAACCCTTTATCCATATAGATGTTCGAGGAGAAAAAGAAAGGTGGTTTAGATAATTAAAAAGGAGGAAAAGATGAAAAAACTTATTTTTCTTGTATTACCCTTATTTGTTTTTAGTTATTATGATTTTTCATTGAGAAAATACTCCGAAATTTCTGAGCTTTTAGAAGACCCTTATGTGGATTATTATCTTAATCCTGCTCTTCTTACGGAATTAAAAGAAAGGTTTTTAAGTTTTAGCATCTACGGAAGTAATGGAAAAGCACAATTTACCAATTTAAGTTTTTTAAATATAAATAAACTTCTACCGTATGCTTTAATTTTTAATAATTTTGAAACGGAATTCTCTTCGGAAAAAAGTCTTTCCCTTCTTTTAGCAAGGAAAAGAAAAGATTATTCTTATGGATTTAAATTCCAAATTGGCGAAATAAGAAATTTTTATGAAGATCATTTTAATTATGAAGAAAGTGAGTACTATTTAGAAACGGAAGGGCCAATAGGAGACTCCACTGAGGATTATTTCTTTTTTGAAAATCATTATGATTTAGAAAAAACATTATCTAAAGAAATTTTTTCTTATTACGAAAAAAGTACCCTTCTTTTCTTCCCTTTCTCTTTTTATCTCAAATTTAAAGACTTAGAGGTTGGTATTGATTTAAAAAATTCCATAGAAAAAAGGATAAGGGCTGATAAAGAAGAAGAAGAAATATTAGAGATTAGAGAAGAATATTCCTATGAAAAAAATGGCGATACCACTTTAAACTTTTTGGAAGAGTATTTAATAAGTGAAATTAATTTTGATAACTATCGGACAGAAACAATAGAAACTTTAAAAGTATGGAACAAAGATATTTCGCTATTTTTAAGAAAGAGATTTAAAGGGATTAAGGAAAAGAAGATCTTATTTAATAAAATTGGTTATTCCTTTGAAATTACAAAGGGAGTTTCTTATGAAAAAGCTTTGGAGAATATTTATGAAAGTCTTTTAGAATGGGAAAAGAGTTATGAAGATGGTGAATGGTATTTAGAATCTTCCTTTGAAGAAGATAGTAGTAGTACGAAAGAGGAATGGAGAGAACTTATTGCAGAAAAAAAAGAAAATCTTTATCAAGAAGGTGGCTTTGGTTTTACTTATTATTTTTCTTTTTTAAAACTGGATAATACGATATTTTTAGGAGTTAAAGAAAAAATCGATTTGATTAAGAAAGAAGAAAAAAAATGGGAAAAGAAGGGTAAAGTCCTTTTTTATTTAGGAAATAATTTTGAAAAAGGCAAATTTTCTTTCTTACCAATATTTATCCCTTATTGGACCTTTGAAGAGGATAAAACTGAAAATGATAATAAAATAAAAGTAAGTTACAATTATCAAGTGTTTTTTGATTTAAAATTTAAACTCTTTGATTTCTTAACTGGGCGTCTTAGTTATTTATTGCCGGCAGAAAAAGAAGCTTATAAAAGATGGATTTTAAGTCTTTATCTTAATTATTGAGATAGGGCATAAAGAAAGATATTAATCCCCATTCTTATCGCCTCTTCTCTTTTTTCGGGTGGGTCATTATATCTATCAGTCCAACCATCGCTAATGTTCGTATTCCAAGTATAGAGAAGAATTAATCTTTTTTTATGAAAAATCCCAAAAGCCTTTGGACTTCCTTCATAATGCTCGTGGATTTTTGGCAATTTATTAAAAGAGTAAAAGATATGAAAAATTGGAAAGTCAATAGGTAGTTCTATAAGTTCTTTGTCAGGAAAAACCTTTTTTATCTCTCGCCTAAAAGCAGTATCCATTCCATAATCATCATCGGCATATAAAAAACCACCATTTAATAAATAATCTCTTAAATTCTTTGCCTCCTTTTCAGAAAAATTGATATTACCATGGCCGGTCATAAAGATAAAGGGATATTGATAAAGATTTTCCGAAAGTAAGGTTATTATCTCTTCCTTCTCTTCTACTTTTACACTGGTTCTTCTATTTATCTCTTTTGCCAAATTGGGAATGATTTCCGGGTCATTATACCAATCGCCACCACCTTCATATTTTAAGCGGGCAATCGTCAGATTAAAGATTATTGAGAAAATAAGAAAAAACATAATTAATTATTATCTAAAAAATTATTTTTTCAAATATAGGGAATATATCCTATCTTTTTTTAATAGATAAAAATTGTTTAAGAATTTCTTTTGGTAATCTTCATCTTGATAAAAAAGCACATTATAATAATTGTTATTAAAGAATTTATGAAAGCGAAAAGAGAAATCATTAAGGTTATTTTCAATAACAACTAAATCACAATATTTTTCCGGTTCTTTCATTATTTTAATAATCTCCTTTTCATACCTATCATATTTATCATAGGCGTCAAAGATATTTTCGGGTCTTATTTTCAAAGCAAAAGAAAATACCTGAAATTCTTGACAAGATGGAATTAAAATTCTTTTATTTTTTAAATTAATATCTTTAAAAAAATCTTGAAAATATAAAATCTTCTCTTTTACTATGGGATAATTAATATCAAGATGATGACCATAGGGAAATTTTTTGTCATAATGGTTTTTACCTGTGGATAAAATAGAAAAGATAGGGAGATTAAAAAAGAAATTGAAAAAGATTAAAAAAATAGTAAGGATTTTAAAAAGATTATTTTTTAAATTTTGGAGAGAGAAAAAAGGGGTTATAGTAAAAAAGGGAAGGGATAGTAGATAAAACCGTGAATAACCTAAACTGATATTAAGATATTCCAAAAGGAAATGGATAAATAAGGGAAGAAGAAGTAAGATTATTTTAAAATATTTTTTGTGAATTAAATATAAAAAACTGAGAAAGGAGATAATTGGTAAATAGCCAAATAATTCTTTTAAAATTTTAATATTAAAATTCAATAGATTTTTTAAATTATAGGCATAGGGCAATATTCCACAAGTATCTTTTATTACTGGATGGTTATAAAAATAAAAGGGGTCTGAATATAGAAAATAATTCCAGATAAGCCAAAAGATAATGCCTAAAAAGAATAAAAATACTTTCTTTGATTTTCTTAAATAAAAGAAGAATAAAAAAAAGGCAATGGGATAAAATTCATAACGGGTTAAAGTTCCTAAATTAACAACAATAATTAATTTACTTAAATCATCTTTAAGAAAATAATAAAAAGTTAAGATTAGAAAAAAAATTGTTAAAATCTCGGTCATCGGCGAGATAGTATAGATTAATAGATAAGGATAAAATAAAAAAAGAAGAGAAGAGAAAAGAGAGTAAGGATGGGGGAGAAGTTTAAAAAGAAAATAGATAATTAAAAAGAGGATAAGAATATTGAGAATAGCACCAGCAAAGCCAGTAAAATATAAGTTATCAAAGAAAACAAAGGGTATTAAAAGAAGATGATAAAGAGGTAGCCAACAAGTTCCCAGATTTTTAATTGTTGAATATTTACCATTATGGATAATATTTTTGGCAATATATAAATGGGAAAGACCATCTAAACAAGAGCTGGTATTCAAAAATTTTTGATAAAGAAAAAAGGCGGTTAATAAAGGAATAATTATTGTTAGAAAAAATATAAAAATTTTAAGAAATTTCATCAATAGATTTTCTTTATCTTCTTTTTGGGATAATAATGGGAAAGGATTTCTTTATAATTATAACCTTTTTTTGCCATTGCCATTGCTCCATCTTGACACATTCCTTTACCATGGCCGTAACCATAACCAAGAATTTTTATTTTATCACCCCTCATCTTTATTTCCAACAATCTTGATTTTAGATCTAAGAGGCTGCGAAATTTCTCACCGGTAAGATAAAAAATTCCAGCATTGGTATAAAATCTTATCTTTTTAACCCTTTGGGATTTTCTCTCTTTCTCTAATTTTATCTTTTTAATCCTTAAGGGTTTTTTCTTTTGATAATTTATTATTTTTTTTAAAATATTAACCAAATCATCCTTTTCTAAGCTTTTTTCCCATTTATAATTTTTACTATATTTACAGAAAGGAGGTTTATGAAGGGAATATTTTTCGCTATCCCTTTTTCCACTATAAAGGAGACCGCCACAATTAGCGTGATACATCGCCTTAAAAATTCTGCCACTATTTATCAATATCTCTCCTTTTGTTTCTTTTACTGCCTTAGTGGTTAAAAAGGTTTCTTTCTTCTTTCCCTCATAGGCTTGGTCTAAAATTGGTGAGGCAAAAATATCATAAATTTTTTTTTGATTTTGGAGCATTCTAAATAAAGCATAACTTCTGGCAGCAACCGCCTGTGCCTTAGCACTCTCATAATTTTTCTCATCAATCGGACCAATCTCACAACTAACTACTGAAAAGAGATATTCTTCTAAAGGCAAGATATTGATAAGACAAGGTTTTTTATATTTCCAAACTGCTCCATAAACAATCTTAAAATATCCCCGATAGGCTTTATCCCGAAAATGAAGATAGGTATGGGGATAAGGAGTAATAATAACCGGTTCTTTTTCTAAATCAAATAAGAGCGAATCTTTTAAATAAACTTTATTTTCTTTTACCTTTATTAATCTATCTCTAATTTCTATCTTTTTATCCTTTTGGCTTAAAGTAAAATAACCCTTTAAGGAAAAGGTATCTTCTTCAAAGCTGATTAAAACCCTAATATTTGGCTCAAATATTTTTCCTCTTTTCACAAAAGGAGCACAGGATATAAATAAAAGAACAAAGAAAAATCTATAAAAGTAAACTTTCTTATTTAATAACAATCTTTCTAAAAGAGCAAGAGGTCTCTTTTTGATAAAGAATAAAGTAAATCCCTTTTTTAAGAGGTTTATTATTTTCCAAGATCTTTCTACCTAAAAAATCATAAATCTTTATTTTTCTAAAGGTGTTCGCTTTCTTTGGTTTTCTCTCTTCTATTTTGCTGATTCTTTCGCCACCGGAAAAGATGATTACCGGATAATCCGAACTGGGCAAAGAAAGGGCTTCTCTTATTAAACTTCTCTCATTAGGTGACAAAGGTAAAGTTAAAGAACCTGCTAAATTTAAAGATTTTGCCTGTAATAACATTTGGATACCAACAAAGCCAGCCTCTAATAATTGATAATTAGAACTGGTGTCACCAACTGAGATAACGATATAAACCGGAGCGGTTTGGGGAATTCGGGGGATAGCATTTCTTAAAGCACTTCTTCTATCTTCATTAACAATTAATTCAATTCTGTGGTCAGCAGTTGTCAAATTTGTTCCTGGCGGCAAGCGGTTATGATAACGATAAACACCATATTCGTTGACTAAATAGATTCTTCTTGTTAGGTAATAATTAGCGATCGCACTAGGGACAGTTAAACCTCGCCGGTTATTGGCAGTCATATGAGGAGTAACCCCATAACCTGCCCATAAGATTTGAGAAACTTTGCTAAGAGATAGGGGAGTAGGTAAAAATAAAGTATCAAAACCTAAATTATTTATTAAGATTTCAAAAGTATCGTTCTGATAGATAACCGGTCTTGGTAAAGAAGAGTCGGAAGAGATAGCAATATTCGTTGTATCAATTCCCCTTCTTTGGGCAAAACCGTGAATATTAACCATTCTAATTGGATGATAGGGTGACCAATTATTATTGGCATAATTAGTAGCACTTTGCATTGGACAGGAGACGGCATTAGATAAAGAATCCCAGAAACTGGTTGCTGAAAGTAAGCCAAGTTGGATTAAAAAACCGGCCTCTTCGTACCTTTCGGTAGCAACACCAATCTCAAAGGCGGAACTACTATTAGAACGGCGATTGCCAGAAAGATGTAAAACTAAGGCATGATTTTCGGGATTATAGAGATAAAGATTGTTTGGTTTGGCAACATAAATTTCCCGATAACTACCAATTTGTGGTGCCCTTGACATTGCCCATAAAATATTACTCAATACTTGATCCGATAGATTAGCAGTAAAACCTGAATGAAAAGAATAACGGCTATTACTAATAACCTCAAAGGAATTCCTATTTATTACCGGTGACGGTAGAGTTTCCACTGGTAGGATAAGAAAAGAGAAAAAAATAAAATTAATCATTACATAATAATATTAAAAAATATTAAAAAGTCAAGAAAATTAAAGAATTATTTCGATCTTAATTTTGAAAATAAAAAGGCTACAAAGTGATAGGCTTAATCAGTTATTCCTTCTTTACTTTATTAATGTTTCAAAAAAAATCTAAGGCATTGTTGATTTTTAATTTTTATTATTTTATAATTTTTGTTATGTTGTTTTTCTTTTCTAACGGATGACAATTGGTGTAGATAGGTTGTTAGTAATAGTTATCTAAAAGTTTAATGAAGCGATTTTGGATAGTTGATTTTTTTATTAATTTTCCCGTGTATATTTCTCCGATTATTAGTCATAACGGTTTTTATTATTTAACAAACCAATATGGCAATTTTTCAAAAAATTTATATGATATTTCACCAACTATCTTTTTTAGAGATAATCTCTTTCATAGCATTTGGATAAAAAGTTTGGAAGATAATGGATATAAACTTTATTATTCCATTGGTAGAGTAGATTCTTTTTGCATCTATCAAATAAAAAATAGTACCCTCGGCGATTTTGGTTTTAAGGAAGGTCCTTATATTTCCGTTTTGTTCAAAAGAATTTGCCTCCTCAGTTATTGGAATGGTAATTTTAAGAGATACCAATTTTCAGTGAGAAGGTTTGATAACTACTAAAATTTATAACAAAGAAAATAAGGAGATATTCTTTTATGCTTCAGGAATAGCGGTTGGAGAAAAATCTGTTGTTTTTATAAAACAGCAGATTCCAAAATTTAAGAATTTTATTAATTGATGAGCAATACTAACACTTCTGAATATGAAAAGTTTCTTTGTAAAAGATGATAAGGTGCATATTTTTTGGAAAAGAATAAACGGTAATTTTGCAACAAGAATGATTTGGTGTTCTTCTAATTTTACAAATCATGAGGTAGATTTAAAAGGCTTAGCAGATGTTAGAACTAATGGTGGTTTAGCTATTAGTTATTTTTTACTTACCTATCAGGGCGATATCGGTTATCCTATTTTCTGCTTAAAAAGCCAAGTTTTTTCAAGCGTAAAAAAAGAGAAAATTGATTAGAATTCCTTTCATTGATTTAAAAAGAGAATACCAATTTTTTAAAAAGGATTTTAAGAAGTTAGATAGTTTTTTAAAAAAAGGAAAGTATATTTTAGGAAAGGAGTTAGAACTTTTTGAGAAGACCTTTGCTAAATTTTTTTCTTTTAAAAATAATTTGTATGCCATTGGTGTTAATTCGGGAACTGATGCTTTGATTTTGGCATTAAGGGCATTAAAAGTAAAAGAAGGAGATGAGATAATAACCACCTCTTTCTCTTTTATTTCTACTGCTTTAGCAATCTTACACTTAAGAGCAAAACCGGTTTTTGTTGATATTAAAGAAGATTATAATATTTCACCAAAGGAAATAAAAAAAGCAATATCAAAAAAAACAAAGGGAATAATTATTGTTCATCTTTTCGGGCTTCCTTGCGATATGGAAGAGATATTAGATATTAAAAATAAATATGGACTTTTTCTGATTGAAGATTGTGCCCAAAGTTTTGGTGCAAAATATAAAGATAGTTATTGTGGCCTTTTTGGTGAAATTAGTTGTTTTTCCTTTTATCCAACAAAAAATTTATCCTGTTTCGGTGATGGAGGGATGTGTTTGACCAAATCTTTTTATTTTTATAATAAAATAAAAGAATTGCGAAATCCCAATTTAGATAAAGCAATTGTTGATGATATCGGGTGTAATTCCCGTTTAGACGCCCTTCAGGCGAAAATTTTAAGAATAAAATTAAAAAAGATAAAATTTTTATTAAAAAAAAGAAGGACTTTTGCCAAAATTTATAACAAAAATTTAGCTTCCCTGCTAATTTGTCCAAAAGAAGAAGAAAATAAAATTCATGCTTACAATATTTATACAATAAGAGTAGAGGATAACAAAAAATTAAAAAAATATTTAGAAAAATTAGGAATTGAAACCAAAATTTATTATCCTTATCCATTATTTTATCACCCGATTTTTAAAAATAATTCTCGGATAATTTCCTTTTCTAATGCCGAAAGGTTTTCTAAACAGGTTTTAAGCTTACCTTTATATCCCTTTTTAAAGAAAAAAGAGATAAGAGAAATTATTAATGGAATAAAAAGTTATTTTTAATAAAATTACTAAATTTCAAATTCAACTTTTTATAACTTTGCCAAAAAATGTCGCTATTTGTCACAATCTCTCTTTACTTACTATCTCTTAGTTTTTCCTAATATTATTTGAAGATTTTAATTAAAAAAGGGAAGGGGGTATGATAGGGGGTATGGTCTTAGGGTCTAATAAAGATTAACTTTCTTATTTATATTTTTATTCAGCAGTTATTAATGATTTTTATAGTGTTTTTCTAGTTTAATAAAATATGATATTTTTATCTTAATAAAATAGAGTTTAATGGTTTAATAGGAGTTAAACTATGGGAGTGGATGGGGAATTTAGTTGATAAATGCCAGTGAGAATTGGAGTAGAGATAAGTAATAAAAGTAATACAATTAATCTTTTAAATGAAATGATTTTGTCTTTGGATAATTTGAGCGGGTGCTTTTTATTTAAATTAAAATCGCTTGACGAATAGAAAAATTTTGTTAAAATTTTACATAATAAAAATGAGGTCTGGGGCAGTAGTTCAGTGGGAGAACGCCTCGTTCGCAACGAGGAGGTCGGCGGTTCAAATCCGCTCTGCTCCAAAAGTTTTTTATAAAGTAAATGGTTCCAAAAAGAGTTTTTTTCACTAAAGGAGTTGGAAAACATCGTGACCGTCTTTCATCTTTTGAAGCTGCTTTGAGAGATGCAGGTATTGCTCAATTTAATATTGTTCAAGTGTCAAGTATTTTACCACCTGGCTGCAAAATCATTTCTAAGCAACAAGGATTGAGGTATATTGTCCCTGGTGAGATTATTTTCTGTGTGATGAGCTCTAACGCTACTAATGAGCCTCACCGTTTAATTGCCGCTTCTGTGGGGGTGGCGATTCCTCGGGATAAAAACCAATATGGTTATCTTTCAGAATATCATTCCTTTGGTGAATCAGAAGTGAAAGCGGGTGAATATGCTGAAGATTTAGCAGCCCAAATGTTAGCCACTACCTTAGGCGTAGAGTTTGATCCTTATACCAGTTATGATGAAAGAAAAGAGATTTGGAAAATATCGGGTAAAATCTATCGAACAATGAATATTACCCAGACAGCAATTGGTGATAAAAACGGCTTATGGACAACGGTAATCGCGTGTGCCGTTTTAATCCCGTGAAAGAAGAATTTTTAAAAGAGCCAACAAAGCCTTTTGAGATAGACCCAAATGATTCAATATATGACATTTTAAAAAAGATGGAAAAGATTTCCTTTCAGGGAAGAACCCTTGCTCAAGCATTAAGTATTTGGGAGAAGATGCTTTTGGATGATGTGATTATCTTCTTTGGATTGGCGGGAGCAATGGTTCCAGCAGGAATGAGAAAGATAATTGTCTATTTGATAAAAGAGAGATTTATAGATTGTCTTGTTTCTACCGGTGCTAATCTTTTTCATGATATCCATGAGATAAGGGGGAAATATCATTATCTTGGTAATCCCAATGTGAATGATATTCTATTAAGAAAATGTAAAATTGATAGGATTTATGATACTTTTGCTAGTGAGGAGGAATTTATTGATACAGATAATTTTATTATTTCTCTTTGTGAGAAATTTGAGCAAAAAAGATTTTATTCCACAAGAGAGTTTTTATATCTTTTGGGTAAGGAATTAGATGAATTTAAAGAGGAAGGAATTTTAAATACCGCTTATAGATATAATATTCCAATCTATTGTCCAGCAATTGGGGATTCTTCCATCGGTATTGCCTTGACTGAAGGAAAAAGAAAAGGAAAGGTAGATATAAAATTTGATGTGATAAAAGATGTTTATGAGACTGCTTATTTAACTTCTTTAAAGAAATCAGGGGTTATTTATATTGGTGGTGGAATTCCTAAAAATTTCATTCAACAGACCGAAGTTACTGCTCCCTTTTTGGGGTTTAAAACTAGTGGCCATTCTTATGCTATTCAGTTCACAATGGATGCTCCCCATTGGGGCGGTCTTTCTGGTTGTACTTTTTCTGAGGCCCAATCTTGGGGCAAGATCTCTTTGGATGCTAAGATGATAACCTGTTATTGCGATGCCACTATTGCTTTACCAATCGTTGTTACTGCCTTGGCGCAGAAGAAGATAAAAAGAAATAAAGTTATTCAATTTAAAGATTTAGATAAGGAAGAATTTAAAATAATTTAAAATAGTTTAAAAGGAGGGGATATGGCAATTGTTGATATTAGTGTTGTGCCTATCGGCACTGGTACACCCAGTGTTAGTAATTTTGTAAAAGAGGCAATTGAGATAATTAAAAAATCGGGTTTAAAATATCAGGTAAATCCAATGGGAACAACTATTGAGGGAGATTTGGTAAAAATTTTAGATTTAGTAAAAGTAATTCATCAACATTATTTTGTTCTTGGTGCTCAAAGGATATTAACCACAATTAGAATTGACGAAAGGATTGATAAGTATCAGACAATGGAAGAAAAAGTAAAAAAAGTGATTGAAGAATAGGAGGATTTATGTCCTCTTTGTGGGAAAAAGTAAAAAATTGGTTAGAGGATACCACTAAACAGGTTTTAAAGGAGACCGAAGATTTGTCACGGAAAGGAAGGTTAAAAATGCAAATCAGTTCTTTAAACCGTGAGATTGATAAGAAATTTTCTTATTTAGGAGGCTTGGTTTACCAACTGATTAATGAAGGAGAAAGTGATATTAGTAAAAATGAAAAAGTGAAAGAAGTAATAGAGGAAATAAAAAAATTAGAAGAGGAATTAAAATTAAAGGAGGAGGAATATAAAAAAGTTTGATGGATGAAAAAGAAAGAATATTAAGATTATTGGAAGATGGAAAAATTTCTGCAGAAGAGGCAATAAGATTATTAGAACTTTTAACTAAAAAAGAAAAGAGAGCTTCCTTCTTTGATATCTTTGAAGAAATTCCAGAAGTGATAAATGAAATTTTTATTAAAATTGGCGACTCCTTAAAAAGCCATCAAGAAACTTTATTTCTCTCTCCAAGAAATAAAATAATTATTGAAAACGTGGGAGGAGATACTCAGATTTTTGGCAAAGATATTTCAGAAATAAAGATTGAAAGGAGAGGATTGGCTAAGATTAATAGTGAAAAGGATTTTTTAAAAATCTCTTCCTTAAAAGGAGATATGAAAATTGAGACCAATTATGATACCGAAATTGAAATTTCCACAATTAGGGGAGATTTTTCTCTTTTTTCTATTAAAAAGAAAATAGTTTTCCAAACTGCTTCCGGAAAGATTTTTGGTAAGGATATTTCGGGTAAGATTAAGGGAGAGACAATTTCAGGAAATATGGAATTTATGATTGACGATTTTTCGGAAATAGACCTTCATACCAAAAGCGGTGACATTTTTTTAGAGTTGAAAGAAGATACGGAGGCAATTTTAGAATTTTATGGAAATAGAGAAAAGATGATCTGTGATTTCCCTTTAGAGGTTATAGAGGAGAGAGAGGAGTATTTAAAAGGGATTATTAATAAACCAAAAAATTTAATAAAAATAAGAAACGAATTGGGAAGACTAAAGATAAGAAAAAGATGAAAAAGATTCTTTTAACAAATGATGATGGAATAAATTCGCCCTCTTTGGAATATCTGTATGAAAAATTAAAGGATTTGGGAGAGGTTTATGTTTGTGCTTCTGACGAAAATCGTTCAGCGGCCAGTCATTCATTTACACTAAGAAAGCCGATAAAGATTTGTGAAATAAAGAAGAATTGGTATAGTGTTTCTGGAACACCAACTGATGCAGTTTTACTCTTTTATCATGCCCTTTCCAATAAAAAAGTTGACCTTTTGATTGCAGGAATAAATGATAGTCCAAATTTAGGAGAGGATATTTTATATTCCGGAACAGTGGCTTGTGCTTTGGAAGGAACGATTTTAGGGATTAATTCTTTTGCTGTTTCCTTTGTTGAAAATAACAAAAACTTAGATGTTGCTTTAGAATTGGTTTATAATTTGGCAAAAAATATTTTAAAATATGGCTTACCCAAAGGTACTTTTTTAAATATTAACATTCCCAATAAAGAGATAAAGGGGATAAAGATAACAAAATTAGGGAAAAGGATATATAAAGATATGGCTTTACCAGTAAAAAATGAAAATAATGAATTATGCTATATTATTGATGGTGAAACAGATTTTGAGCATAAAAGAGGTTCTGATTTTACAGCAATTGAGAAGGGCTATATTTCAATAACTCCTCTTCATTTGGATATGACCAATTATAAAGTGATAAAAAATTTACAAAAAAGGTTTAGAAATTTATTAAAAATTAAGACTAAACATAAGGAATTTTAAAACAATATCATAAATTTAAATTATTGACGAAAAAAATAAATTTATTATAATTTTTGAAATGAAAAAAGAAGAAAATTTAATAATTAAAATAATAAAATTAGGAGCAAATTTAGACCGATTAGTTCCTTTTTCACCGATTAGAGGACTTTCTAAATTCACTTTTAATTTATTCTCACCGAAATTAAAAGAAGCTTGTTTAAATAAAGAGCATACCTCTTCTTATCAAGTGGGTTTGGACCTTTATTACATGATTTATGCAATGTTGAATTCAGCTTTAAGAGTTTCCTGGTCGATAAACTCTTTAAATATTTTTTTAAGAGCAATCTTTCAAAATAAGGATGCTTCAAGAATTAAAAGGGAGTGGCGCGAAAAATATGGTGAAGGTCCACCGGGATTCTTGGTTATTTCGCCAACAAAGGCTTGTAATTTAAAATGTTATGGTTGTTATGCGAATGCGGCTAAAGAGAGGGATAAATTACCAAAGGAGGTATTTGAAAGGATAATAAGAGAGGCGATTAATCTTTGGGGTGTTAGGTTTTTTGTTATTTCTGGTGGTGAGCCGTTGATGTATAAAGATAAGGGAGAGGATTTACTTTCTATTTTAAGCAAATTTCCTGAAGCGATATTTTTGTTTTATACGAATGGTTTATTAATAGATGAGGAGCGAGCGAAGAGGATGGCGGAGATGGGAAATGTGACGCCGGCGATATCGGTGGAAGGTTTTAAAGAGACGACCGATAAAAGGAGGGGAGAGGGCAGTTTTGAGAAAATCTTAGAGGTTATGGAAAGATTAAGGAAGAAAAAGGTGTTATTTGGTATTTCATTAACGGCGACGAGGTATAATTGCGAAGAGATACTTTCTAATGAGTTTATTGACTTTTTCTTTTTTAAGATAAAAGCGGCGTATGGTTGGTTATTTCATTATATGCCGATAGGTCGGGATGCTGATCCCAGTTTAATGCCGACACCGAAGCAGCGAATATGGATGTGGCAAAGGAGTTGGGAGATAGTGAAGAAGAAAAAGATAATGATTGCCGATTTTTGGAATCACGGGACAACTTCTCATGGTTGTATTGCTGGTGGTAGAGAAGGTGGTTATTTTCACATTAATTGGCATGGTGATTGTGCTCCTTGTGTATTTTTCCCTTATGCGGTGAGTAATATAATTGATATTTATAATCAAGGTGGAAATTTGAACGATGTCTTATTTACACCTTTTTTTAAGGCGATAAGGGAATGGCAGAAAGGGTATGGGTTTTTATCAGGTGGAAAAGTGAGTGGGGATTGGCTAAGACCTTGTCCAATAAGGGACCATTTTTTAACGGCTAAGAAAATGATTGAAGAATACGGTGCAAGACCCATTGATTATGCACCAGAAGAGAGTCTAAAAAACCAAGAATATATAGAAAAAATGGCAAACTACGATAAGGAATTAGAGGCTCTTACTACACCGATTTGGGAAAACATTTATTTAAATCATCATTCTAAAAAATAATAATTTTTATTGCCCCTTTTTTATTATTTTCATCTTTTAAAAAATAAATTCCTTTTGAAATTTTATTCAAATCATCTAATTTTAATAAATTTCCATTTTTATTATAAATTTTAATGTTTGAAAAAAGAAAGTAATTTTTTATTCTTTCTCTATTTTCTTCTTTTAAGAAAATTATTGATGTTTTAAATTTGAAATTACTTTCCAAATGTTCCTCAATACCTGTTTGGGAAAAGGTTAATTTAAAAAATATGTCCCAATTTCTTAAATTTCTATTGTCCTCCCAGGTATAAGCTACATAACGTGAATTTGCGGCACAACTTTGCCACGCCCATTGGTGAACATAAGGATAAGGGTCAGTATGAATACAATAATTTCTACCAATTCTTCTACCACTAATGTGAAATTTCTGTGCCATCACATTTAAATTCCCTTCTTCACGAAAATCAGTAAAAGTTACATACAAAATAGTATCCCCATCATAAGCCCAAAAGGGATACCAATGGTCACATCTAAAATTATCATCGTTGATTTTAAATTCTTCACCGATTATACCATTCTCATTAGCCCGCCGCCCATAAATTTCGACACTTCCGCCACGTTGATCCATCCATACAATCCATACAATATCATTTTTATCTTTAATAATAGAAGGTGAAGAAACGTGGGTATGCGGGGTAATTCTAATCGGCGGTGTTAATGGTTGATAAAGAGAATCAAATTTTCTTAAATAAATATATCCGTCATCCCAAGCCACCCAAAAACTTTTATCGTTATTTAAATAAGGAGAAGGCCAATAACCTCTTTCATTAATTCTGAAATTTCTGCCAATTGGTTCACCATTTCTTCTATAAAGTTGACAATAAGGAATTAATTCATTATGCGGACTCCAAGCGATGATAAAATCTCCCGAATCGTTTATAGAAACAAAAGATGGGGGCCAAGCCTCGGAAAAGGAATTTTCACTCACTTTAATATTTTGGCCGACCCTATTTCTATCCTCATCAAAAATTTGACAATAAACATTATAATTACCCTCTCGGTTATCATTCCAAACCACTACCGCCCTTCCTTTTTTATTTACTGCTAAAAAGGGAAATACCTGGTTATTTCCTTGACCGTCATCATTTATTCGGAAATTATTCCCAATTTTGATTCCTAAGCTATCAAAATATTGTCCGTAAATGTCAATATCTCGAAAACCATTCCGGTGGTCATACCAGACAACAAGAGAATTTCCCTTTTCATCCATTCCTACACACATAAAGTCTTGAATAGAAGAGGCAAAATCATCATTAATTTTAAAATCGTTTCTTAAAGGATGAGCAGCATAAATATCTGGATTATTTTCCCTTGAATCCTCCCAAACTACTAAATAAAGAGTTTCGTTCGCCAAGGCAATCTTTGGTGTTACTTGACCGACTGAAAGATTAGAGATAGGGAAATTATTACCGATTTTATTTCCCATTGAATCAATAAATTGGCCATAAATTTTACAACCTTCTCGGGTATCACACCATACAATAATAGATTTTCTTCTATCCGATAAAGTAGTAATCGCTGGTTGCCTTTCCCAATTTATTGGAAAGGTATCATTAATGAGAATTGGTGAAGTTAGGCGTTGACCAGTAGAATCAAAAAGAATAAGGTAGATATTTCGGTAAATACCGGTTTCTTCTTCACCACCCACAAAAAAATAGCCATTTTTATCCATTGCACAAAAAGAATTTTTTGCCGGAAAAGGAAAGATATAAAAACTATTTCCTAAAGGTATGCCAGTTTTGGAAAATCTTCTTCCGTAAAGATAACAACTATTACCGATTTTTTGCGTCCAAGTAACAAGAAAACCCGAAGAGTTAGCCGAGACGGAAGGTTGAAATTGTTCATATCCTGTCATTTCGCTTATCCGAAAATTGGAAGAAATAAAATTGAAATTAGAATCTAAAATTTGACCATAAAGAGTTCTTATTCCCTCTCGCCAATCTTCCCAGATAAAGATATAGTAATTTTGCGAAATTGCTACTTTTGGTAAATCCTGATTTACATTTTGCCAATCGTCATTTAAAATAATCATTGGAGAAATTGGTTGTAAATTTAAATCAAAAAATTGGCAATAAATATCCCAGTTCCCCCTCCTTCTGTCGGGATAAACAACAACAATTTTATTTTTATTAATCGCAATATCTGGGGCACCATTGCTGTAATTCCAAATATTTCTTGAAGGTTGATCTTCAATAAGGTTAATATTTTTATTAATTTTATTACCCAAGATATCTAATTTTTGTAAATAAAGATCGCTATCATAATCATTTACCCGATAATCTAACCAGATAACATAGAAATTAAAAAAACTATCTATGGCAATCGCAGGAAAATATTGAGGAGCGCCTCCAGTTGTATCGTCGTTTACAAGAATCTCTTCCCCTATTTGAAAAAAAAGAAAAAAAAGGAAAATCATTAATTAAATATATTTAAAAAAATTTTTATGTCAAATAAAAGTAAATGTGTTAAGACCTGGTTAACAGCTTAATAAGAAATTATAAAATAATAGGCGTTCCTGAGAAAAAGACCCCTTTACTAACGCCAAAGGAATACTAAACATATTTTTGATAAAAAGTGCTAACCTTTGTGGGTGTTTTTTCGTTATATATAAAGGAGAAGTTTATGGCTAATAAGATAAGAAAATATTATTTCTCTTTGGACTGGGATTATCTAACAAATTGCTAAAGAATTTAATTAAGAAAAAAGGAGGTATTAGGGAAGTTATATATTTCTTTGTTAAAAAATAATTAAGTAATTCTTTTAGATATTTTCTTAATGCTACCTTGATAAGACAAGGGGGTTTTACTTTCTATAAAGAAGGGGGCAGTATAGTATATGGTATAGGTATTAAATAATAATTTGGTTTGCAGGTAAAACAAAGATTTGGTTTTTAAGTATACTGATATTTCTTTTATGACAACGAAAAGAGGTTTAACTTATTAGATAATTATGTTCGTGATTATTGTCTCATTATGGTTTAGTAACCCAAATACAAAAACTGGCTTCCAACCCCACCCCCGTTGGAAGCCAGCAGAGGAATCCTTTAGACAACTACCTTCTTAAATTAACTAATTATTATAATATATTTTCATAAAAAATCAATATTTATTTTCTTTTGACTTTATCTTCTTTAAGAGTTATAATTTGGTATTATGAAATTACTTTTAGTTGTGCCGGCAAAGGAAGAGAGAAAAGAAAGAAGGCTAAAAGGAAAAGCTTTTCAAATACCGCAGCTCTCTTTAGGAATTCTTGCTTCTTTAACACCCGAAGATGTAGAGGTTGATTACGTTGATGAAAATTTAGAAGATATAAATTATGAATGGGGGGCCGATTTGGTAGCAATTACTGTGATGACTGCCACTGCTCCCAGAGCCTACGAAATTGCTCAAAATTTTAAGAAGTTTGGTGCTAAAGTTGTTTTAGGAGGAATTCACCCTTCTATTCTACCTTATGAAGCTCTTAAATATGCGGATTCAGTAGTGGTAGGGGAAGCAGAATATGTTTGGCAACAAGTTATCGAGGATTTTAAAAGAAAGGAGTTAAAACCAATCTATTATGGGAAAAGAGTAGATAGTAAAGATATTATTTCTCCAAAAAGAGAGATTTTTAAAAATAAGGGTTATTATTTTACTTCCATTTTACAAGCTACGAGAGGTTGTCCTTACGATTGTGATTTCTGTTCAGTATCTCTTTTCTTTGGTCGTTCCTTTCGCAATCGTCAAATAAAAGATATAATTAAAGAGATTGAAGAATTGAATCATCCTTTAATTGGATTTTTGGATGATAATTTAATAGGAAATAAAAAGTTTGCTAAGAAATTATTTTACGAACTTATTCCTTTAAAAATCCGTTGGCTTGCTCAGGCATCATTAACAATTGCTGATGATTTAGAATTGTTAAGATTGGCAAAGAGAAGTGGTTGTGCAGGCCTTTTTATTGGTATTGAGAGTATTAGTGAAGGTGGTTTAAAAGAAATAAATAAAAGATACCAAAAAGCAAAAACTCTTTTAGAAAAAATAAAAAGAATTCAGGAAGAAGGAATTTTAATTGAAGGAAGTTTTATTTTTGGTTTAGATAGTGATACCCCTGATGTGTTTGACGAGACTTTGGAATTTGTTTTTAAGTCAAAAATGGCATTAGCCAGTTTCGGTATTTTAACCCCTTATCCGGGAACAAAATTACAAAAGAGATTGATAGAAGAAAATCGGATTATTACTTATGATTGGCGACTTTATGATTGTGGCCATGCAGTATTTAAACCAAAAAATATGACAATTGAAAAGCTCCAAGAAGGTCTTGACTATTGTTGGTATCAATTCTATTCTTATAAGAATATCTTTAAAAGAGTTTTTTCTTTGGGTTATCGTTTCCCCCTTTTAGGCATTCCGGTGCTTATTTTAAATCTTTCTTATAAAAGAATGCTTTTTAAAACTACTGATATCTCTTCTTGGTTTTCTCAAAAGAATTACGGTTTTATCCCAGAAACTATTTAAAATTTAATAAATAATAATTTTCTTAATTTCTTTCGCTTCTTTTAAAAAATAGACACCTTTAGAAGAGATTTTAGAAACTTTGATTTTTTTGCCAGTAATATCAAAGATTTCAGTAAAATATCTATTTTTAGAAAGAGAAATAATTTTTTTCTCATTTATTGCGGGCAAATAAAGGAGTTTCATTAAGTAAATATCTCTATTATTGTTTTCTCCTATCCAACCAGAGATATAAATATGGTTAAGATTATCTAAATTGATATCTTCTCCACCCATATAAAAGGCGAAATTATAATGATGAGAGAAAAGACTTTCGCCATTAGAAGAGTATTTTAAGAGAAAGCAATCAGAGTAGCGAGGCATTGTTTCTTTTACAACAACTCCGGTAATAAGGATGTTTCCTAATTGGTCAATAGCAATTCCCCAAGGAAGATTTTCATATCTTGTTATGTATTTTCTTGTGAAAAGGGTTTCACCATTTGGAGCATACTTTATTAAAATTGAAAAGATATCCCAGTCATGACCAACAACACCACAAGCATAGATATTGTTAGAGGAATCAACTGCTATATCATGGCCTGTATCTATCTCCTCAAAATCAAGGCTTTTTTGCCAAATGAGAGTTCCATTTTTATCAAATTTCATTGTTAAAAAATAGGTATTATCCAAAAGTCCATAATCACCGGTTCCAATTATATTTCCTTCTTTATCTAAGGTAACCGAATAAAGACCTTCCCAATCATTCCATCCTAAATCATAGATTCTTTGCCAGATTAAATCACCAGAGGGTGAAAATTTAGCAAGAATAATATCCTCATCATTACTTTCAGTTAGAGTGCCAGAAACAATTATATTATTTGAATCATCTATTGTTACGCCATAAAGAGCACCATATTCACCAAGTTCTAATCTTCTTGACCAAAGAGTTTCGCCATCAGGTGAAAATTTGATTACATGGACATTACGATGAGGCTCCTGCCAGCGTCCAATAATAATTATATTTCCTTCTTTATCACAAGCCAATCCGCGTGGGCTCCCATTGATGTTAAAATTTCTTGTCCAGATTATTTCACCAGAAGAAGAATATTTCACAATAAAAATACAACTCCAATCTTCAGGAACAGGAGCAAGAATTATGTTGCCCTCTGGGTCAATTGTTGAAGAACTTCCATATTCATTCGTCCCGGTATCAAATCTTCTAAACCATAAGGTATCGTAAGGATAAGCAAAAAAAAATAGAAGGAATAAAATAAAATATCTCATTTTAAGGTTGTTGTATATTACACCAATCTTCATCATAAGTTCTTGCATCACAAATTGTGTCTGGTTGTCTCCATTTCCACCAATGCCAACCGTTAAGGGTTACTCTTAATATATTACCTACCGAACGGAAACCAACCCACGATACGCTTGCACGATAATTGCCACTTTTTACTACTCGTGTATGGCTACCACTTCTTTCACTTCTTAATACTCCATCAACATATTTTCTTAAAACTGCGTAGACACGAATTTTTTCATTAATATTATAACTTACTGTGTTTGAAATAGCAACAAATTTTGCATATCTCACTTGTGTATCATACCAACAGTCTACATAAGAAAATGCCCAACGGGTTGGGTCAATATAAACAGTTTCGGGTATTGCTTTTAACACTTCTAACCATTCCTCAGCGGTTAAATATCCTTTTTGGTGTAATTCTTCTAAACTAACTTTTACAAATCCCTCAGGGATTGATTCTGGTGGTATTGAATCGCCTTCTAATAAACAGGCTTCTTTTAACCCATCTTCGTTTATCCATTCTTTAAGATAATAATGGGTCTCTTCGGAAATTGGCTCTTCTTGATTGAAAATAAAGAAAGGAATAAAAGTGATTAAAGATAAAATTAAAAACTTCTTCATAATATTTCCTTTTTAATTCTTATGTATTTTAAAATAATATTTTTAAAAAGTCAATAAAAAATTATCAATCTTTTCTAACAAAAATGATAATCTCATCGTTTGTTTGGGATGAGAAATGGCCCAAGCCATGATATAAGGTATCAAGTTCGCCCCTTTTTATTGTCCATTGATAACGATTGTAATCAAAGGCATAGACTCTTAATTGATAATAAGAAGTGGTATCAAATAAAGCTTCTTTTATTTCTCTAATATCTAAAAAGGTATCTTGGGTAAATAAGGGGAAATATTCAGCCAAGGTATCTCTTGGTAACCTAAAAATAAATAAAGCATAAGCAACGGCACCCCTGCTTCTTTCCCAATTAAAATAGTTTAAACTATCATAATGAAGGGTATCATTATTTTTGGGAAAAGTAATTGAAAAGGTATCAGGAACGATTGTCTTTTTGGTTAAGGTATCATTTTGGAAGATTACCCAAAGGGAATAGGTGTTTAAAGGTTTTACAAAAAAATCTAAATTGGGCCAACGCAAATTAGTTTCCTGATAAATTCCATTCCAGTAATGTCTAAGGTTTAAAGTTTCTTTGGTTTCTTCATTAACAATAAATACTTTTGCCTCAGTAATTCCATAAGTTTTTACTTCTTTTTCTATTGAATAATTACTATCAACAATACAGGTAATATAATATTCTTTTGGATTTAAAATAGAAAAGGCATATATCTTTCTTTCCCAATTTTCTTCTATTCCTATTTTTTTACAAGATAAAAAAACCAAGATAATTATAAAAATTCTCTTAAAAGGCA
Organism: Caldifarciminota bacterium; assembly: GCA_025060715.1. Lineage (GTDB taxonomy): Bacteria > Hydrothermota > Tepidihabitantia > Tepidihabitantales > DTDR01 > DTDR01. Next base: position 50,206 of record JANXBG010000003.1, read on the forward strand.
TATTCAATTGACAGAGACGGTATTATCGGTAATTGATAGAATACTTTTCTTACCGGTGGCTCAATTTTGTAGTCATAATAGTAAAAGAGGAAGTTCTTTTGGTTATATAAATTGAATATGTCAATTCTTATTTTTAATCTTTTAATCTCCTTTTCCCAACTTAAATCCAAACGATGATAATTGGGATAGCGAGAAGCATTTTTCTCGCCATACTCCTCAAACCAATAATAACGCCATTCACGGGTTATATATCGATAATAAAAATAACGATAACGAGAAAGAATTTCGGTATAAGGGGTTCCCGTATAAAAGGCAAAACGAAAAGATAGATTACTTTTTAATAGGAAGGGTAGAATAATTATAAAATTAATATTATGCCTTCGGTCATAAAAAGGATGATAAGAAAGATTATCAAAATAGTTCTTTACCCAACAATAGGAATAGGTAAGATAGGTTAGAAAATCTCCCGCCTCTTTTTTTATCAATAGGTCAAAACCATAAGCCTTAGATTTACCTCTTTTTAATAATGTTTTTTCAATATTAAAAGGATCGTTTGTTTCGTTATATTCATAAATCAAAGGATAATATTTATAATAAGGCTCAATATTGAAATAGATATTCTCAAAAAAATAACCCTCAAAACCTAAAATATAATGCCAGGCCTTTTGGGGTGAATAAGGACCAAAGGTTGGTATCCAAACATAAAGAAAAGGTATTGGTTGAAATTCGGGTAATAAGGCCGTTATTAATTGGGAATATTTACCAAAGGAGAATTTTAAAGAAATAAGGTCTAAAAGAAAATATTTTAATGAAAACCGAAAATCAATTGGCTTATACCATCTATTGCCATAATAGGAGGTAAATTGATTATCCTGTCTTATCCCGGCTTCCAGAAGGAATCTCTTAAAAACACTTCTTTGGCTTAAATAGAAAGATAAATTTCTTGGTTTTCCTAAAATATCATATTTTATTCCTCCCATTATTTTAGTATCATAATAAAAATCGTTCAATTTTCCTTCTATCCCAAATTTTAAAGTATGATTATGAGATAAATAATAATTAAAATCCCCTTTGAAACTCAACTCTTTTATCCAATTATTGACAAAAACAAAGTTATTATAAAAATTAATATAATAATGGTAATAAGAAAAAGTTAAGAAAGATTTTAAGAAGAATTTCGGTGAAAAACTATAGAGGTAAGATAAGGAAGATAAATAGTTTCCCCATTTAAAATGTAATAAAAAATCTGAATAGTTAAAATTGTCATAAGTAATAAAATTGGTAAAGAAAATTTTTCCTCTTTGGTTTAATTCATAATTGGCCTTTAAAAAACCTTCTAAAAAATAATAGGGAAAATTGACTTTAAATAGTTTTAGAAATTTATCAAAATAACTTCTTCTAAAAGTAAGAATATAACTACTCTTCTCTTTGATAAGAGGCCCTTCTAAGATAATTTTTGTTAAAAGATTATTTATTTCTAAATTTAGATTTCTTTTGTATTTATTGCCTTCTTTTAGAGTAATATCTAATACTGAAGAAAGTCTTTGTCCATATTCAGAAGAAAAGCCACCAGTATAGAAATCTGCCTTTTTAATAATCTCTTGTGGCAAACTTCCGATAAATCCTCCAAGATGGTAGGGGTTATAAAAGTTTATTCCATCTAATAAGATTAAATTCTGATCGGCTGAACCACCTCGTACATATAAAGCTGAAGAAAAATCAGTGGCCATCAAAACACCAGGAAAGACTTGTAAAGAGCGAAAAAAATCAGAAGAAAAAAGTCGAGGAAAGAGTTTAATATCTTTGTCAGCAATCTCAATCTTACTAATACCAATCTCTTGTTTTATCCTTGCCTTTCTGCTTTCGATTAATACCTCTTTTAAAGTTAAAGGACTTCTTTTTAAATAGATATTCAATTTTAAGACTTCCCCCTTTATTAGATTTACTTCCCTTTTTTCTTCGGAATAGCCAATATAAGAAAAGACAATGGAATATTTTCCTTCCGGGACTTGTAAGATATAATAACCTTCTTTATTTGTTGTTGTGCCGTAAATTGTATTTTCTAAATAAATATTGCAACCAATTAAAGGTTCCTTTGTTTCATAATCATAAACATAGCCAGAAATTATTGAGTTGGAAAAAGAAATAAGAAATAAGAAAATTATTTCCATTGTTTTATCTTATTTAAGCCTTTTTTAATTTTAATCACTTTATCATTTTCGTCAATAATTTTATTTTTCATTTTAAATATTTTAAGTTTGGTTGCTTTTCAAAGGCTTTATAATACTAAAATAATCGAAAGATGTGATTTCTAATGCCGCGTTATAATGTCTAAATCTATAAAGAGTAGAGTTTATGGTTAAGTAGGCAGAAGTATAATTTAGTCTATTTCAATAGCTTATCAAAAGCCTTTAGCGCCTCTTCATAAAGAATGAGGTGATTTAAAATATTACCTTTATTATTCTAAAATTAAGCCCAATAAGAAGTCTATTTCCGTTACCCTTTCTAAAGTTTTTAATGTTTTGAGTTATTATTTTTCTTACCCACTTTTTTCTTAACTAAAGTAGTAACAAAACTCAGTTTTTTACGCAATCGTTTATTAAACGAATTTAACACTGTCACAAAACCTGACCAATATTAAAAACATCCATCTTTAAAATCTTTCTTAATAGTTAAATTGACTTAATTAATTTTCTTATTTAAAATATTCAATGTTACAAATCTATAAAGAAAGGCAAAAAAAAGTTTTTGATTATCTTTCTAAAAACAATATAGATAGTTTTTTGGTTTCTGATTTGGTGAATATTCGTTATCTTGCCAATTTTACTGGCAGCAATGGTTATCTGTTATTTTTTGATAGTAAGGTATATTTTTATACCGATTTCAGATATGAACTCCAAAGTAAAAGAGAAGTGATTTGTGATGAGATAATTATTATTAAAAAGAATCTCTTTGCAAGTCCACCAAAGGAATTTTTAAAATTTAAAAGATTAGGGATTGAGAAAGAAAATATCACTCTCGACAGTTACAATAAAATTTTAGAATATTTTAAAAAGAAAAATAAAAGGATAAAAATAATCCCTCTCCCCAATTTTATAAAAGAGGAATTTAGGGCAGTAAAAGATGAAGAAGAGATAAAGTTAATAAGTAAGGCAGCGGAGATTACCGATAGGGTTTTTTTAAAGGTATTAGAAGAAATAAAAGAAGGGGTAAGGGAAAAAGAATTGGCTTTCTTTATTGAGAGTGAGTTCAGGAAAGAAGGAGAGCTTTCTTTTCCGGTGATTGTGGCTAGTGGTGAAAATTCTGCATTACCTCACGCAAGGGCAAGTGATAAAAAGATAAAATCTGGTGAGGCGATTGTTATTGATATTGGTTGCCGATATCAGGGTTATTGTTCAGATATGACAAGGACAGTATTTTTCGGAAAGGTTAATAAGGAACTTAAAGAGATTTATCAGATTGTTTATGATGCCCAAAAAAGAGCAATTGATTTTCTATGGGAAGATAAAAAGATTAAGGCAAAAGAGTTAGATTCTAAGGCAAGGGATTATATAAAAAATAAGAATTATGGAAAATATTTTGGCCATGGTTTAGGTCATGGGGTTGGTTTAGAGGTCCATGAGAAGCCTTGGGTCTCTTTTCTCTCAAAGGATAAAATAAAAGAGAATATGATTTTTACCATTGAGCCAGGAATTTATTTGCCTAATATTGGTGGTGTAAGGATTGAGGATTTAATTCTTTACAAAGAAAAGGAAATTATTTTCCTTTCTAAAAGTGATAAAAAACTTTTGGTATTATAAAAGGAGGGAATATGATAACACCCAATGATTTTCGTTTTGGTACTATCATTAAATTAGAAGATGGTTATTATCAAGTAATAGAATATCAAAGAATAAAGATTGCTCAAAGAAGGGCTTTTGTAAAAACCAAATTAAAAAATCTAATAACAGGTCAAGTAATTGAAAAAAATTTTGATTCTGATGAGACCTTTGAGGAGATTGAGGTAGATAGAAAAAAAGGGCAGTTTCTCTATTCCGAAGGAGATAATTATTATTTTATGGATTTAGAAAGTTATGAGACCATCTTTTTTTCTAAAGAGGTTTTAGGTGACCGTATTTATTATTTAACAGAGAATTTGGAAGTAACGATTTTGTATTTACAAAATAAGCCGGTAAATATTGAGGTGCCAACTTTTGTTGTCTTACAGGTTGTGGAAACTCAAGCTTCCTTTAAAGGAGATACGATGTCGGGTTCTTCCAAACCAGCAAAACTTTCTACAGGTTTAGTAATTGATGTTCCTTTCTTTGTAGAAGTGGGTGATTATGTGAGAATAGATACTAGAACAAATAGTTATGTGGAGAGGGTATTATGATTAAGAAGGTGTTGATTGCCAATCGGGGTGAGATTGCGGTTAGAATAATTCGGGCTTGTAAAGAATTGGGATTAAAAACAGTGATTGTTTATTCTGAGGCAGATAAAGAAAGTTTGGGAGTGAAGTTAGCAGATGAGAAGGTTTGTATTGGTAAAGGACCTTCTCAGGAGAGTTATCTTCTTGCCTCGCGAATTCTTTCTACTTGTGAGATAACTAATGCGGATGCTATTCATCCTGGCTATGGATTTTTATCAGAATCAGCAGATTTTGCTGATGCCTGTGAAGAGATGAAGATAATTTTTATTGGTCCAAGGGCAGAGACTATTAGGCTTTTTGGTGATAAGATAGAAGCCAAAAAGATGGCAAAAAAATACGGCTTAAAAACAATTCCTGGCTCAGAAGGGGAAGTGGAAAATGAAAAAGAAGCAATAAGGATTGCTAATCAAATTGGCTATCCAATTCTTTTGAAAGCAGCTGCTGGAGGTGGTGGCAAAGGGATAAAATTAATAAAAAGTGAAGAAGAATTGATAATCAATTTTGGAGTAGCAAAAATGGAGGCGAAAAATGCCTTTTTGGATGATAGAGTGTATATTGAGAAATACTTAAACCCAATAAGACATATTGAATTTCAAATTTTAGGTGATGGTAATGGGAATGTATTAGTCTTTCCACCAAGGGATTGTACTATTCAATTTCGCCATCAGAAGATAATTGAGAAGAGTCCAGTAGTTAATATTCCGGTAGAAAAAATTAGGGAAGTTCAAGAAAAGATATTAAAATTATGCTCGGAGATAAAATATCGGAGTGCTGGAACGATAGAGTTTCTTTATTACGATGATTTTTATTTTATGGAAGTAAATACCCGAATACAGGTGGAACACCCAGTAACCGAAATGATTACTGGAGTAGATTTAGTGAAGGAACAGATAGAGATTGCTCAAGGCAAAAGTTTAACTTCAGGAATTATTGATGGTAATGGTTTTGCCATTGAAGCCCGACTGAACGCCTGTGATCCAGAAAATAACTTTCTTCCTTCCCCAGGCAAAATCGAAAAACTTTATTTACCCTCTTATCCTTTTGTCCGTATTGACACCCATATATATGAAAATTATGTTATTCCTCCTTATTATGATTCTCTTTTGGCAAAATTTATTGCCTGGGGCAGAGATCGGGAAGAGGCAAGGATTAGATTAGGTAATGTTTTAAGAGAAACAAAAATTGATGGAATAAAAACTAATAAAGATTTTTTAGTTAAAATCTTGGAGGACGAAAGTTTTTTAAAGGGAGAATATTACAAGATTACTGAGAGGTTAAAAGAGGGAAGTTTCTAATATGGAATTTAACAAAAAATTAAAATGGGGAAGATTAGTGTGGTGTCTATTTTTATTTATCTACTTTTTCCATTTCTTTAAAAATCTCTTTCTTTCTTCTCTTTCTCAAAATTTTTTAATTCCTATAATTTTTTTTATTACCCTTTCCTATTGGATGATTATTGAATATTATTTTTCTTCCCCTTTTTTTCAATCTGGGATAGTGGAGTATCATCAAGGATTAAGGATTATTTACTCTCTTTATTTCTATCCCTTTTTAATTTTTAATGGTGTTGATTATTGTTATTCCTCTTTTTCGCAAATAGAATTTTTAAAACCAGGGATAAATATTTTTGGATTGATTATTTTTTTTATTGGTACTTTTTTAAGAATTATTACTCTTTTTATTGCCTTAATAAGTTCTTTAAAAGAGTTGCCAAAAAGAATAATTTATAGAAAAATTAGTCAACCGAGATACTTAGCAACTCTGATACAACTGATAAGTATTCCCTTTACTTTTTCTTCTTTTTTGGGTTTTCTTTTATTACCCTTAGGGATTTTGATAATTATTTATGAGGCAAAATATGAGAATAAAATATTGATAAAATATTATAATAAAGAGTCAAGGATTTTCTTATTAATTCCCAAATTAATTTAAAATTGGTAATAACAATAGGGACATTCTTTTGCGGAAAGAGGAATAAACCTATCACAATAGGGACACTTTTTAAATTCAATTTGGCAAATTTTACAAAAGATATTTTCTTTGGCTAATTCTTGATTACAGAAAGGGCAATGGCAATTATTCTCCTCTTTCATTTTTTCCCTTCTTTTTTAAATAATTTTCAATTGCTTTATGTAAGGCATCGGCACCTAGATTAGAGCAGTGCATTTTATGAGGTGGTAAGCCACCGAGTTCTTTGGCAACCATTTCGTTTGTTATTTTTAATGCTTCTTCAATTTTTTTGCCCTTTGCCATCTCGGAAACCATACTGGCGACAGCAATCGCGGCACCACAACCAAAGGTTTTATATTTCACATCTACTAAAATTCCATCTCTTACTTTAATATAAAAAGTCATCATATCTCCACAGACCGGATTACCTACTTCCCCAATACCATCAGCATCAGGGATTTCCCCAACATTCCTAGGATTTAAAAAATGCTCCATTACTTTTTCCGAATACATCAAAATTATTATAATAAATAATTTTGTAAAAATCAAATGAAATAAACTATATTATATACTATATCGTCCCCTTCTTTATAGAAAATAAAATCCCTTTGTTTTATAAAAAACCTCCCTTTAAAATTCCTTTCTTAGTACTACTACTGGGAGATTAATCTTTGATAATATATAACAAAAAATAACCCTAAAGATCATTACTTTTTTTATTCAAATATTTTAAATTTATTGACTAATAGATAAAATTTTGTTATTATTATTTAATGGTTAGGATAAGATTAACAAGAATGGGGAGAAAAGGCATTCCCCATTATAGAATTGTAGTTACAGATTCAAGAAATCCCCGAGACGGTAAATATATTGAGTGTGTTGGTTATTATAACCCAGAAAGAGAACTTTTAAAAATTAATAAAGAAAGAGTTTCCTACTGGCTCTCGTGTGGAGCCCAACCTACTGAGATAGTAAAACGTTTGCTATCAAGAGTAGAAAAAAACTTAAACCAATCTTTAAAAGGAGGTAACTATGATGTCCCTTAAAGAACTTCTTGAAAACATAACAAAAGCAATTGTTGATAATCCCGACCAAGTGCAACTTAAAGAGATCGCTGGTGAAAGAACTGTTCTTTTTGAACTTCGTGTTGGTCAGGGCGATTTAGGAAAAATTATTGGTAAAGAAGGAAGAACAGCAAAAGCCCTGAGACAACTTTTAGCAGCTGCAGCAATGAAACAAGGAAAGAGAGCCCAGTTGGAAATTCTTGAATAACCACATTCTTAATATATTTACCGTCTCGGGGAGGTACCAATGTGAAAGTTCATATAATTACAATCTTTCCTGAATATTTCCAAGGTATAATCAACACAGGAATAATAAAAATTGCACAAAAAAAAGGATTTTTAGATTTGAAAATTTTAAATTTGAGAGATTTTACTTCTGACCCTTATCGGCAAGTAGATGATTATCCTTATGGTGGTGGTCCAGGGATGGTTATGAAACCTGAGCCAATTTTTAAGGCGGTTAATTCTGTAAGAGAGAAAGATTCTAAAGTAATCTTACTTTCACCCCAAGGAAAGGTTTTTAATCAAAAAATGGCTTTTGAATTATCTAAACTACCCCATTTAATATTTATCTGCGGACGTTATAAAGGTGTTGATGGTAGAGTAAGAGAATACCTTGTTGATATGGAAATCTCTATTGGCGATTATATTCTTTCCGGTGGAGAAGCAGCCTGTGCAGTAATATTGGAAGCAGTGGTAAGATTGATTGAAGGAGTAGTGGGTGATTATGAATCTGTTGAAACAGATTCTTTTGTTTCTGGTTTATTAGACGCTACTTATTATACCCGACCACAAGAGTTTATGGGTTATAAAGTGCCTGAAATTTTGCTTTCGGGTAATCATGAGTTAATTAGAAAATGGAAAAGAAAATCTGCTCTTTTAAATACTTTGAAAAATCGCCCCGATTTATTAAAAACTGTTTCTTTAACCGAAGAAGATAAAGAATTATTAAAAGAAATTGAAGAAGAATTAAAAAAAGAAAAATGAAAAAGTATTTTATCAAAACCTATGGCTGCCAAATGAATCAGGCAGATAGTTTGGTAGTAAGTAGAATTTTGGATGAGGCCGGTTTTAAAAATGTGAAAAATCTAAAAGAAGCCGATGTGATTTTAATTTTAACTTGTGCAGTAAGAGAACATGCTGAAAGAAGGGCTTTAGGACAGATTTTCTCTTTAAGTTCTTTAAAGAAAAAAAAGAGATGTCTAATTGGAATATTGGGATGTATGGCAAGGACTTTAAAAGAGAGATTAATTGATGGTTGCCTAAAAGAAGGACTTTTTGACTTTCTTTTAGGTCCTGATGCCTATCGGAGATTGCCAGAAATAATCGAAAACAAATTTAAAAATTATGAAGATAGACCAATTGCTATTATTGAAGAAGAAAAGGAAACTTATTCTGATATTTTGCCTCAAATTAATTATGAAGGAATAGAAGGTTTTGTTACAATTATGCGCGGTTGCGATAATTTCTGTTCCTATTGTATCGTTCCTTATGTTCGAGGAAGAGAAAGGTCAAGGCCCATTTCTTCTATTATTAAAGAGATTGATTTTTTATTATCAAAAGGAAAAAAATTAATAACCCTTTTGGGACAAAATGTTTTTGGTTATAAAAATATAGAAAATGGAAGAATATTAAATTTTGCCGATTTATTAACAAATATTTTTGAAAAATTTTCCAATTTAAAATACCTCCATTTTTTAACTTCCCATCCAAAGGATTTATCTTTTGAATTGATTGAAAAAATTAGCAAATTGATGAAAGAAGGTAAATTGTTTAAAGAGCTTCATTTACCCCTTCAATCAGGTTCAAACCGAATTTTAAAATTAATGAACCGGAAATATACCCGAGAAGAGTATTATGAAAAGGTTAAATATTTAAAAGAACTTATTCCTGAGATAAGCATAACTACCGATTTGATTGTTGGTTTTCCTACCGAAACCGAAGAGGATTATGAAGCAACCTTAGAGATGGTAAGAAAAATTGAATTTGATTTTGCCTATATGTTTAAATACTCCGAAAGACCTTATACCAAAGCACGAGAAATTTTTCCAAAAGTAGAAGAAGAAGTTAAACAAGAAAGATTAGAAAAATTGATCAGTTTACAAAATGACATCACTAAAAGAAAAAATGAAGAAATGATAAATAAAAGTTATCCCATTATTATTATTAAAGTTCAAAATAAGGAATCTTTGGGAAGATTACCAAATAATAAATTGGCGGTAGTGAAAGAAGAATTAGAAGTTGGTAAAGAATATATAATAAAAATAATAAAAATTGATGGTTGGACTCCGATTGGTGAAATTATTAAATAAATTATTTAAAGTGAATAAGGAGGGTTTATGAATATTTTAAGGATTATTTTGGTTTTTTTTATTTGTTTTCTATTGATTACTATTACTTTACAAAATTTGGGACGGGTAGAAAGGGTAAAATTATTTTTTGATGAATTTTATAATGTCCCCTTGGCAAGCATTATTCTTATTGCTTATCTTTTCGGATTATTAACAGTAGGAATTTTTGCCCTTATTGGCGAAATAAGAGTAAAAAGTGAAATAAGAAAATTGAAAAAGGAAAAGGAAGCTTTGCTTGCCGAATTAAGCGATTTAAGAAATTATTTTTTAATTGAAAAAGGAGAAGAGAAATGACGATTTTGATAATTTTTATAATCTTTGTTCTTTTTGTTGCTTTTTATTCAATAATTATTAATCTAATTAAAAAACCAAAATTTTTCCCTCTTCTTTTTACAGAGAGTTTAATTTCTTATATAACGGGGAAAAAAGAAGAAGCAATAAAAAAAATGGAGGAGTTAGTAAAAAGTAATAGTGAATTTATTGACGGCTATCTTTATTTAGTTAACTGGTATCAAGAAAGAGGAGAAAAGGAAAAGGCAAAAAGGATTACCGAATTATTATCCTTACGTCGGAATTTACCGAAAGATAAAGAATTAATTATTTTCAAAAAGCTCTCCCATTTTTTAGCAGAGGATGGCAGATATTTTAAGGCAATTAGTCTTTTAGAGGAAATAATAAAAAGCGGTTTTAAAGATAAAGAGAGTGGTTTGTTTCTTTTTACTTTATATTTAAAAACTGAAAACTATTCTCAAGCCAGGGATTTTTTAAATAAGTACGGAAAAGACTTGTTTAACAACGAGCAATTGGCTACTTATTATGCCGAATTGGGAAATCGTTTATTAAAAAATGATAAAAAAGAAGGAAAAGAATATTTAGAAAAATCCTTAAAATATAATGAAAAATCTTTTTACAGTTTATTTTATTTAGGAAAATATTATGAAGAAGAAAAAGAATATGAAAAAGCAATTTCCTATTGGTTAAAAATCTTAAATTATTATCCCCATAAACTTTCTTTTCTTAAAGAAAAATTGGCTAATGCTCTATTCTCTTTAGGTCGTTATGATGAATTAGTAAACATTTATAAAGAATTGGGCAGAAAAACAAAGGAGAAAGAGTATTATTTTGAGATTTTTGAATTTTATGAAAAAATGGAAAATTTAAAAGAGGCGATTAATATTTTAGAAAAAGAAAAAGATAGTATACCCGAAATTTATCTTCTTTTAACCAAGGGTTATTTAAAATTGAATGAGTGGGAAAAGGCTTATAGAAGTCTTGATAATTATATAGAAGCCCTTAAGGAGACAAAAAAACTTAACTGTCCTTATTGCCAAAAAGAACTGGGAGAGATAAGTGCGGTTTGTTTTGAATGTTGGCAATGGAATGTCTAAAGAGAGATTAACCCCTCTTTTAGCTCAATATCACCAAATTAAGAAAAAATATCAAGATGCGATTTTACTCTTTCGTTTAGGTGATTTTTATGAAATGTTTTATGAGGATGCAAAAATTGCTTCTAAAATTTTAGGACTTACCTTAACTTCCCGTTCTTATGGAAAAAGTGAAAGAATTCCTTTGGCTGGAATTCCTTACAAATCTTTAGATAGCTATTTAGAAAAATTAATAAAAGCTGGTTATAAGGTAGCTATCTGTGAACAATTAGAAATTCCCGAAACTTCTCAAAAAATTATTAAAAGGGAGGTAGTGGAGGTTATAACTCCCGGTGCAATTTCTCGACCTTCTCTTTTAGAAGAGAAAAAAAACCATTTTCTTCTTTCCCTTTATTTAGAAGAAAATTGTGGAATTGCTTATTGCGATATCTCTACCGGTGATTTTTATGTTGCTTTAATTAAAAAAGAAGAATTAAAAGAAGAGTTATTAAAAATTGAACCAAAAGAAATTATCTATCCTCAAGATAAAAAAGAGATCGAAGAGATGTTAAAAAAAGATTTCTGTCTCACCCCCCTTGAGCCTTATTATTTTTCTTACGATTTTGCTTATGAAAAAATAAAGAAAGTTTTTAATGTTACTAATTTGGTAGGTTTTGGTATAGAAGATCTTTTTGAAGTTATTTCGGCTGCTGGGGCTTGTCTCTATTATCTAGAGGAAAATCAAAAAGGCGCTTTAAATAATATCTCTAAAATTACTTATCAAGAGTTAAAAAATTATTTAGTTCTTGACAAACCAACCAGAAGAAATTTAGAATTGTTAGAGAGGATCAGTGATAATAGTGTAGAAGGGTCTTTATTATCGGTGATTGATAAAACTTTGACTCCTCAAGGTGGTAGGTTATTAAGAAGATGGCTTTTATACCCATTATTAGATATTAAAGAAATTAATGAGCGTTTATCAGCAGTAGAGAAGATTTATTCTTCCTATTCTTTAATGAAAGATTTAGAGAATATTTTAGAAAAAATTGGTGATATTGAAAGGATTGCTTCCCGGATAGCAACCGAAAGAGCAAATGCTCGTGATTTGGTAAATCTTAAAGAATGGTTAAAATTCTCAATTCCCTTAAAAGAGTTATTACTTGCTAATGATAATGAGCGATTGCAGAATTTAGGGAAGAAAATCGCCAATTTTGGTATTATTATTGAAAAAATTGAAAAGACAATTGTTGAAGAAGCACCTTTGACAATTACTGAAGGAGGAATTATTAAGGAGGGGGTTTCTGAACTTCTTGATGAATTGCGAACCCTTTCTCAAAATGCCAAAGATTATATTTTAAAAATTGAAGAAAAGGAGAGGAAAAGAACCGGTATTCCTACTTTGAGAATTGGCTATAATTCAGTTTTTGGTTATTATATTGAAGTAACAAAATCTTATATTAAATATGTTCCTAAGGATTATATCCGAAAGCAAACTTTATCCAATGCTGAAAGATTTATTACACCGGAATTAAAAGAATACGAAACAAAAATTTTAACTGCTGATGAAAGGATTAAGGCTTTAGAATACGAAATTTTTATTAATTTAAGGAAAGAGATAAGTAAAGAAATAAAGGAAGTGTTTGAATTTGCTAAAGTGATTGCGGAAATTGATGTCTATCTTTCATTGGCAAAAGTGGCTAAAGAGAGGAATTATGTAAAACCAATAATAGATGAATATGATGAAATTGTTATTAAAGATGGCCGCCATCCGGTAGTGGAAGAACAGTTAGGTGAAAGTTTTATTCCTAATGATACCTATTTAAATAACACTACCCATCAAATTCTATTAATTACTGGTCCTAATATGTCGGGAAAATCTACCTATTTAAGGCAAGTTGCTTTGATTGTTATTCTCGCCCAAATGGGTTCGTTTGTTCCGGCAAGTTATTGTAAAATAGGAGTGGTGGATAAAATTTTCACAAGAATCGGTGCTTCGGATGATCTTTCTCGGGGGGTCTCAACCTTTCTTGCTGAAATGCAAGAAACAGCTAATATTCTTAATAATGCAACTGAAAGAAGTTTAGTAATTTTAGATGAAGTTGGTAGAGGAACTGCTACTTATGATGGTTTAGCGATTGCCTGGGCAACAACCGAATATCTTCATTCCCATCCAAAAACAAGACCAAAAACTATTTTTGCTACTCATTTCCACGAACTTACTGATATTGCTCGTTATTTACCAAGGGTAAAAAATTACACTTTTTTAGTAAAAGAACAAAAAGATGAAATTATTTTTTTAAGAAAACTTGTAGAAGGTAGTAGTTCCCGAAGTTATGGAATAGAAGTGGCAAAACTTGCTGGACTTCCTAAGGAAGTGATTGAAAGAGCAAGGGAAGTATTAAGATATTTAGAAAATGGTGAAGAAGTAAGTTTAAGAGGACTAAAAGATAGAAACCCTTTACAATTAACTTTATTTTATCCGATTGAACACCCGATTTTAGAAGAATTAAAAAAATTAAACCTTAATGAACTTTCACCTCTGGAAGTTTTTCAAATTGTTCTTAATTGGCAGAAAAGATTAAAAGAAGAGAAATAAAATAATTACAATTGTCTAAACTCTTCAATAGGTATTTCTTTTATATTTCTCATTAAATAGATATTCATTAAAAAAAGAATTATCATCCAGACTAAAAGTATTATTACCGAATTTAAAGGATGAAGTAATTGAAATTCTCTAATAACTTCACCCCATTTAAAAGGGATTGGTTTTCCTAAATATGCATAAGCTGTTAAAGTATATATATTATTGAATGGTGAGGTATATATTATAGTTTTATCAGCAACACCAAAAACTTGAAGATAAACTAAGGCATAACTTATCATCATTGGAAAAAAGGAGACTAACCGAACAGATTTAACTTTTTTTATAAGTATAAGAATAAAAATAATTGCCGCAGCTAATAAATAATAGAAGACACCACCCATACCAATAACTAAAAAAGCAGTTACCGGCATCGCTGGTGAAAGATTAGTAGAGAAGGCACGGCTAAAAATTCCGTAAGTAAAAATCATTAATATTGCGGATAAAAACGATGAATAGAGAAAAGTTCCTAAAATAATTTGTGAGAAAAAAGAAAAAAGAGAAACTCTGCCGTATTTTACTATATAAGGCAGACTTGATGTGATAAACAAAAAATAATAACATAAACTGACACTTAAAGCAGCAAGCGAAAAGGTTCCAGCAACACCATACCAACTGGCAGTATAGCCAATCTTAAATCTATAAGAATCCACAAATTCTTTTGGTATCCCACGGCTAAAAAGATAAGCACCCATAAAAAGCCAGAAGACTACAAATATTA
>JANXBG010000003.1:64803-80055 GCA_025060715.1 Caldifarciminota bacterium
AGAAAGTAATAGTGATTTAACATAATATTTAAATATTTTCATACCAAGACCTCATATATTTTTGTTATATCTATAAAATCTTTTAATTTATAATCACCAGGTTTGTCGCTCAAATGAATCTTTTTACCACCAACTTCTATTGTCAAAAAGGGATTTTCCACTTCTTTTAAATGAATATAAACATCTAATATTTTACTCAAAGGTCTTAAAGGTCCGTAGATTTTACCTTCAAAGATAAAATAAAGTGAATAATCAGGAAAATAACTAAGAACAGAAAGTTGATGAGTTATCAAAAGAATTGCTCCCTGGTAATTTTGAAGTAAATTTAAAATTTTTCCTCTTCGGGCTGGGTCAACATTCTCAAAAGGTTCATCCAAAATCAAAAACTCGGGCTTTGACGCTATTGCTAATATGTTACAAACAAGAATCCGTTGCCCTGCTGAAAGTTGGTGAAGTTTTCTTTTTAACACTTTTTCTAACCCCAAGTCGTTTATAAGGGCTTTTGCGTATTCAATATCCCCTCCTTTTAAATTGATATATAAATCTAAAAGGTCTCCAACATTAACAAGAAGTAATGAGTAAACGGGCGGATAATTTGTTGCTAATCTTGTTTCTCCTTGGATTTCTTCAATTTTTTTACCAAAAATTTTTATTGAGCCGTTTTTAGGTTTGAGTAAACCTAAAATTGCTTTCACTAATGTAGTCTTACCGGAACCATTTGGACCTAATATAACAACTTTTTCCTGTGGTTGAATATCAAAGGAAATGTTCTTTAATATCGTTTCCTTTCCATAACCTACATCAATATTAATAATTTCTAGCAATATAAAATAATAAAAAACTAAATTTTAATTATCGGGGCGACTGGATTTGAACCAGCGACCCCCAGCACCCCAAGCTGGTGCGCTAAACCACTGCGCCACGCCCCGATCAAAATAAAATATAAATAAAAATTTTTGAAAAGTCAATTAATTTTAAAAATGAAACTTTAATGCCGTAATCTGTTATCCGTTAAACATTTTTTAATTTTATAACCATATGATTTTTATAAGTTTTATTTATTCAAGTTTTATTATCTTTTTAGTACCATTAAATTCATCCGCAGAAAGTTTTAAGAAATAAATACCTTTACCAACTCTCTCGCCTTTCTCATTCCGTCCATCCCAGATAATAGAATAAAATCCTTTTTTTTCTATTCCTCTCTTCAATATCTTTACCAAAACTCCTAAGGAATTATAGACTTCTAAATTAACTTTACAATCCTTAGGTAATCCATATCTTATAATGGTTGAGAAGAAAAAGGGATTTGGTGAATTATCTAAAACGAAATCTTTCTTAAAAAGTTGAATATTTTTATCAAGTATTCCAACCAAAGGTGAAACTATTACTGAATCACTCAAAGTATTATTAAAGGGATTTAAATCACCCGTTAAAGCAGTTGAGCATAAGACGATATGAGTGCCGATTTCATTCGCAGTCCAAGAAGGAAAATTAACGGTATCTGTTATACCAGCAAAAAGACTTTTATTCCTTGTGTGACTATAAAAATCTCCTATCTTAAAAGTCACAGAAAATGTCGCTGGTCCAGTGCCAAAATTTGCTACCCTTGCCTGTGGTATAACAACCGCACCAGAATCAACTATCCCCACAGGTGAAACAATCTCCACTACTCCCACATCCTGAACCCTAACTCTTGCCATTCCGCTTCGTGCGTTATTTGTTGGATTCATATCACCTGTTAAAGCAGTTGAGCATCGGATAGTATGTGTTCCTCTTTGTAAAGCAGTCCAAGGGGTAAAACTCACTTCTATTGAATCACCGGGGTTAAGATTATTAACATATTGGGTGTCGTTATAGAAGGTTCCGATTCTAAAAATAGTGGGAAAAGATGCTGTAACATTTCCAAAATTTCTTACCATAGCGCGTGGTGTTACTACTGTACCGGAGTCAATCCAGGCAAAGCCAGGAGCGATTATTCGAGTCACTCCAACATCTAAAGTTTCCTGTTGAGCAAATATAACAGAAAGGTAAAATAATCCTATTATGCAAATAAATAAAGAAAACTTGTTTTGCATTTTTACCTCCTTTTATTTTGGATTTAATATTTATTATCATAATTATTATCATAATTATATAACAACATAAATTGTACCAAAATTAAATTTAAATATTATATTAAAAAATTTAAAAACATTTATAAATTTAATGAGAATTTTCTTGCTCACCAAGAATTTTCTTGCTCATTAATTTATTTTTGGATTTTAAAAACAATCATTTCCGGTGGTTTTGTCTTATATACTAATTGGAAATATTGGGGATAAATTTTTAATACTGGTAAAAGATATTTTTGAGAAGTTCCTGTCCAGTAGAAATTATCATACAAAAGATAATCGGCTTTATTTATTAATATCTTCTTTAAAACTTCTTCCGGATTAGAGGAGAATTCATAAAGAAGAGATTTTCTTTTTGAGATAAAATAAGTAAATTCTGGTTTTCGTGAAATTACTATTGCTTTCTCTTCGGTATTATCTCTTATCCACTCTAAAGCTTTAAAATAATTCTGCCAATCAATCGGATAACCAGCATATTTATCACCGGAGAAATTTTTTATTGTGTTTGGTAAATTTTCTTTTATCATTTGTAAATTCCTAATGAGATAGAAAAGAAATACGAGAAAGAGTAATGGATAAATAAGAAAAGAGAGTGAGGATTTTATAAAAAATTTTTCACTACCAATTAAAATAAAATAAATTAAAAAAATAAAAAAAGGAAATAAAAATCTTTCGCTTGACCAGACTTCGGGCCAGGAAAAGATAATAAAAGAAGAGAAGATAAAATAATAGAGAATTAATTTATTTAAAGAATTTTTTTCTTTTATAAGATTAAGAAAAGCAATAATTACTGAAAGAATTGTTAAAATACCAATAATAGTTTGCCAAATTAATGGTGGAAATTGGTTTAAATAAAAAATTTGAGGAATGACAATAAAATTATATATATAGAAATTTTTAAAAACTCTACCAAGATATTCAGGAAAATTAATGTTACCTAACTCTGGTTGATATGGGTCTTTTTGTAAAAATTGTTGGAGATAACTACTTTTCTCTTCAATCTTTCTATTTCTTATTTCCCACGAAATAAAAGCAAGTAAAAAGATTGCTAGAGCAATTATTAAAAACTTATATCTTTTCTTAGTAAATAGATAAAGAAAGATTGCTAAAATTAGACTAATTCCAGCTGTGCGAATAAAAAAAGTAAAGATGGCCGAAAAAATAAAAAGGATAAAGAATTTAAAATTTTTTTTCTTTTCATATAAAATAAAAAGATAAAAAGTTAAAAGGGAAAAGAAAATAAAAGGGGGTTCAGAAAGCAAAACGTGAGAATTTTCAATTACTAAAGGAGAAAGAAAAAATAAAGAGATTAAAAGAAATCTCCATTTACTTTCTTGAAAAATTCTTTTTACCAAAAAAAAGGAGCCGATAAAAAAAAGTAAAGGTAAAAAATTCAGAAACAATGAGTTTTCGCCAAAGATTAATAGAAAGGGAATAATTAATAAAGGAAAACCAAAAGGATATTGGGTGTGGGGTTTTTCTTTAGGATGCCATAAATCTCTATAACCTTTAAAACTTATTAAAGAACGAGATAAAAGAAGATAATGAATATTATCACCCCCTAATGCTGGTTTTGGATCATAGGTAAAAAGAGCAATTAATAAAAATATAAAAAATAAAAGAAGAAAAAATTTTTTCTCATTAAAAATGATTTTACATTCTTTCTTATCTTTTTTCATTTTTCTAAAGGAACTTCGGAAACATAAACTTTATCTAAGTTTCCTTTTTCGTTAAAGATAAAAATTACTTGCCAGCCAGCAATATCTATTGGATTAGGTTTAAAAGCAAAATAACGTATCAAATATCTTTTATTTAATGAATCATAAGCAAAAAATTTGAAATCAAAATTGCTCTCTTTGGGAATAGAAAAAAATTTTCTACAAAGTTCCTTTAAAGAATTAGGATTTTTTGTAAAATAATTATGCCATTTTTTTATTCTTTTATTATCGATCTTATTAACAACAACAAAGTAGTCCTCATAATAACTTAAAACAGCCTTTCTTTTTGCTTCTTTTAAATAATCTAAACCACAACTAAGAAAGAGGAAAATTAAGAAAATTTTCATTTTAAAAATATTAAACAATGTGTTCTTTTATATTTCCTTTATCCCTTCTTTACCAGAAGAAATCACTTCTTTTAAAAGCTCTTCTAAAGGTTTTTTATCTTTGTAAGTGAAAAATTTTATAAGGGAAGGTAAATTAAAGCCACAAACCAATTTTATATTTTCGTTCTCTTTTTTTAATTCGGTAGCCGCTTGAGCACAACTACCATAAATTATATCAACAAAAATTATTATCTTTGCCTTATTTAACTTCTTTATTTCTTCGGCTAACCTATTTTTTAGTTCTTCAAAAGATAAGCCTTCGTTAGATAAAAAGATAGTATCTTCTAAAACACCAAACATTTTTTCTAATATTTTTTGATAACCGAAAGCTAATTGGCTATGAGTAAGAACAATCGTGCCAACTTCACTCATCATTCTATATCATCAGTTATAAATTGGTCAACTTGCGGTTTGCCTAATAGTATTCGGTTTAATTCTTCATAAAAAGTCTTTGCGGGATGATAGCCTAAAATCTTAGAAAGATGATTTTTGGCAATCACTTCACAAACCAAGGCAAGATTTTTACCAGGAATTACTGGAATCCTTACCAGAGGAATTTTCACATTTAAAATTTCGGTATATTGGTCCTCTAAACCTAATCTTTCATAATCACTATCTTTTTTGTATTTTACAAGCTCCACTACTACCTCAATCCTTTTTTGTACTCTTATTGCTCGGACACCAAAAAGGCTGTAAATATCAACAATCCCAACTCCCCTTATTTCAATATGATGTTGTAATTTTGGGCTTTTTGCTGCGCTATAACCCATTAAAATACCTTCACCTCTTCTCAAAATCTTTACCAAATCATCAGCCACTAAACGATGTCCTCTCGCTACTAAATCTAAAGCACATTCACTTTTACCAATTCCCGATTCACCAATAATCAATAATCCAATTCCATAAACATCAACCAAATCGCCATGCACATAAGTTTCCGGTGCTAATTTGTAATCTAGATAAGAAGTGAGCCGATGGATAAAGTAGGTAGTAGGTAAATTGGTCTTTAAAATAGGGACTTTGTATTCTTTACTATAAGGAATAAAATCTTTTACCGCCTCATTTTCATGAGTAAAGATAAAAACCGGTGGCTGAAATTTCATCACCCTTTCAATCGCTTCTTTTCTCTTTTTCTCCTCTAAGGTGGCTAAATATCCAATTTCGGTTCTGCCCATAATCTGAATCCTTTCTGATAAAAAGATCTCCGTATAGCCCGCTAAGGCTAATCCTGGACGATTAATATCAGGAACACTGACCTCTCGCTCCGTTAAACCACTATCACTAACTAACTCTAAATTTAAGTCCTCTTTCTTTTCGGAAAAGAGCTCAAAAACTTTAATTTTTTTTGTTATCACCTCACTCATCCTCTTTTTTTCGCACTTTTTTCTATTAGCTTTTCATGATGCTTTTTCAATTGGGTGAGTAATTTATTTAATGTTTCATTAACCGCCAATCCTAATTCAGGATTTTGAACTTTGGCATTAATTATTCCAGTTTTTAACTTTATCTTTCCTTCACTAACAAAGTAAAGAGAATCCTTAGAGAGAGAAAGATGAAAATCTAATATTAAATTTTTAAATTTTTCAAACTTTCTCTTTTTTTTCTCAATTAAAGAAAATAAAATTTCAGGAACTTCAAAATGACGGGCACTGATATTTATTTCCATCTATCCTCCTATTTATAAAAGAATAACATAATTTTTAAAAATGTCAATAAAAACAAGCTTTTTAAAATAATAGTACTTTAAAAATAAAATAGATTTTTTGCTAACGGCAAGAAATAATAAAAAAATGCTAAACTTATAGATTTTAGCAAAGAAGATATAAAAACAAATAAAAGTCAAGTATTAATCTCAAAAAGTAATTTTGGATTTTTAAGGTTTTTCTTTTCTTGAATTTAATTTATAAATTAATTATAATTTTAAATTATGGAAATTAATATCCTTGAGGAGTTTTTAGAGGTTTGTGATGAGAAAATTTTCCGTTGTATAAATTGTGGTGTTTGTTCCGCCAGTTGTCCAATTAGTAAGTTTATGGAATTAACTCCTCAAAGAGTTATCTTTTATCTCATAAATAATAAAGAAGAGGTTTTAACAAAAAATACCATTTGGCTTTGTGCTTCTTGTTTGAATTGTCAAGCAAGGTGTCGGAAAGATATTGATTTTTCAAGAATTGCTGATGCTTTAAGGCATATCTATTTAAGAGAGATGGCAAAAAGAAAATTACTGTCAGAGTTGGAAATTGATAAGATAAAAAGAGAAGTATTGGTAAATAGCCCTCAGCAACTTTTTATTGCTTTGCAAAGAAAATTTGTCTACTATTAATTTATTTTTATGAGATATTTATATTATCCTGGTTGCACCTTAAAAACAACGGGTAAAGTTTTTGATGATAGCATAAAAGAATTATCAAAAATCTTAGAAATTGAACTTGTTGAACTTCCTTCTTGGTATTGTTGCCAGGCAATTTATACTTCTCTTTATGATACTCCCTCTCTATTATTAGGTCCGATAAGAAATTTAATTGAAACTCAGAAAGAAGATAATAAATTAGTCACCGCTTGTGCTGCCTGTTATAATGTGCTCTTAAGAGCGCAAGATAGTTATTTTAAGGATGCTATTTTAAGAGAAAGAATTAAAGCCTATTTAGAAGAAGAATTAAAAAATAAGATCAAAATTATCCATTTTTTTGAACTTTTAGAAGAAAAAATTGAGCTTATTAATTCCTTAATTAAAAAGAAAAATGATTATACCCTTGCTTTTTACTATGGTTGTCTATTGACAAGACCAAAAGGGATTGCGCTCTTTTCTAATGATGTTAACCCTAATAGATTTGAAAAATTTTTTTCCCAATTAGGTTTTAAAGTAGTTGATTTTGCTTTTAAAACCCGTTGTTGCGGTTCTTATCTTACTTATACCGTAGAGGAAGCGGTTAGAGAGTGTGTGGAAAAGATTGTGGTATCAATAGATGAAAAAGTGGCTGATGAAAAAGAATGTTTAATTTTAACTTCTTGTCCACTTTGTCAGTTTAATTTAGAAAATTATCAAAATAAATATAAGATTTTTTATTTTACTTATTTTTTATTATCTTTAATAAAAGGAGAGTAAAATGGGAGATATTAGAATTGGAGTTTATGTTTGCCATTGTGGTTCAAATATTGCCGGTGTGGTGGATGTGAAAAGGGTAGTAGAAGAGATAAAGAAGATGAAGAATGTGGTAGTTGTGCGGGATTATTTTTATATGTGTTCTGATCCGGGCCAGGATTTGATAAAGAAAGATATTAAAGAGTATGATTTGAACAAGGTAGTAGTTGCTGCTTGTTCACCAAGGATGCATGAGCCTACTTTTAGGAATACCTTAAAGGC
The DNA here is from genome assembly GCA_025060715.1 of Caldifarciminota bacterium. GTDB lineage: Bacteria > Hydrothermota > Tepidihabitantia > Tepidihabitantales > DTDR01 > DTDR01. The sequence goes on from JANXBG010000003.1 coordinate 72,383, forward strand.
AGCTGGACTTAATCCTTATCTACTAGAAATGGCAAATATTAGAGAGCAGGATTCTTGGGTCACTGAAGATAAGGAAGAGGCAACAAAAAAGGCAATAAGTTTAGTAAAGATTGCTGTTTTAAGGGCATCCCTTTTAGAAGAACTTTATGAAAAGGAAGTTTCGGTAACAAAAAGGGCATTAGTAATTGGTGGTGGTATTGCTGGGATTCAGGCAGCTTTAGATATTGCTGATGCTGGCTATGAGGTATATCTAGTAGAAAAAGAGCCTTCTATCGGTGGTCATATGGCGCAATTGGAAAAGACCTTTCCAACATTAGATTGCGCGGCTTGTATTTTAACACCGAAAATGGTTGAGGTTACTCAGAATAAAAATATAAAATTATTAACCTATTGTGAAGTAGAGGAAGTTTCTGGATTTGTTGGTAATTTCAAAGTAAAGATTAGACAAAAAGCCCGAGGAGTAAATCCTGATTTATGCACAGGTTGTGGAAGTTGTGCCATAATATGTCCGATATATGCACCCAATGAATTTGATAAAGGTTTGTCTTATAGAAAAGCAATTTATCGTCCCTTTCCTCAGGCAGTGCCTAATGTTTTTACTATTTCCTTTAAAGAATGTGTACTATGCGGTCTATGTGAATGGAATTGTGAAAATTTTGCAATTAATCTTTATGAAGAGGATAAGATTTTTGAAATTGATGTCGGCGCTATTGTTATTGCTACTGGTTACGAGGAGTTTGACCCACGTTTAAAACCAGAATTTGGTTATGGCAAATATAAAGAGGTTCTAACTGGTTTAGAATTTGAAAGAATTTTGAATGCTAGCGGCCCAACTTTTGGGGAAATTAAGGTTAATGGTAAGGTGCCAAAAAGTATTGTCTTTATCCATTGTGTTGGTTCAAGAGATGAACAAGTTGGTAATCCCTATTGTTCCCGAGTTTGTTGTATGTATATTGCCAAACAAGCCCATTTGGTAAAGGAGCGATTACCCGATTGTAAAATAACAGTTTTTTATATTGATGTGCGCGCCTTTGGTAAAGCCTTCGAAGAGTTTTATACCCGAGTAAAAAATGAAGGAATAATCTATCGACGAGGCAGTCCATCAGAAATTTATAAGAAAGGAGATAAGTTAATTGTAAGAAGCGAAGATACTTTATTAGGTGAAATTATTGAAGAAGAGGCAGATTTGGTAGTTTTAGGAACCGGCCTTGTTCCTCGGAAGGAAACATTAGAATTGGCAAAGAAATTAAAGTTATCTCTTTCGGCTGATAATTTCTTACTGGAAGCCCATCCAAAATTACGCCCTGTGGACTCTAATATTGAAGGTATTTATCTCTGCGGCTGTTGTCAGGGACCGAAAGATATTCCTGATAGCGTTGCCCAAGCAAAAGGAGCCGCAAGTAGTGTTATTGCGTTATTTAATAAAGGAAAAGTAACTATTGAACCAATCCAAGCATTTGTTAGAGAGGACTATTGTTCTGGTTGCCATATTTGTGAAGGGCTTTGTCCTTATTCGGCTTTAGAGTTTGATAGTGAAAAAAGAGTAATGAGAGTAAATGAGGCACTATGTCGGGGATGCGGTGTTTGTCCATCCGCTTGTCCTTCGGGAGCAATTGTAATGCGTCATTATGCTGATGAACAGATTGAAATTCAAGTTGGAGGTTTATTGTGGGAAGAATAAAAATTGTTGGCTTTGCTTGTAATTGGTGTTGTTATGCGGGTGCTGATTTAGCTGGCACCTCTCATTTAAAATATGCACCAGAAATGAGATTGATAAGAGTTTTGTGTTCAGGAAGGATAGATCCGAAATTTATCTTGAATGCTTTCAAAAATGGTGCCGACGGTGTTTTTATTGGTGCTTGTCATCCTGGCGATTGTCATTATCAAACAGGTAATTTAAAGACAATTAAAAGGGTAATGCTTTTAAAGAAATACTTAAAACAACTGGGAATAGAAGAAGATCGGCTTTGTTTAGAATTTATCTCTGCCAGTGAAGGTGAAAAATTCCAGAAAGTAGCAAATCAGTTTGTGGAAAAGATAAAAAGTTTAGGACCTTTAAATTGGAGATAATGAAGAAGATAACTTATAAAGATTATCTTAATTTTTTAAAGGAGAATGATTATGTGATAATTGGTAAGAACAAGATAAAATTACATAGAGAATGGGCGATAAAATATTATGCCCCAAAAGATAATTACCAATTTAATATTAATTGGTTATTCTCAAGAAAAGTTGAGGGTGATATTCGAAACTAAAATTTGATAAGATCTTTTGGCAATGAAAGAGATAGCAAAAGAATCCTTTAGGATATTAAAGCCCGATAAATATTGTGCCATACTTATTGGTGATACAAGAAAGCATAAGCACTATGTTCCGATTTCTTATTTGGTTATGGAAAAGTTTTTGGAAGTTGGCTTTATATTAAAAACCTCAACATAATGTGACTACTAATAGAAGTGTCTGACGAAAAAATTTTTATGATTTCAATAATGCACGAACATATTTTTGTTTTTCGGAAACTAAAGATAGACAAAAAAACTTAAATTAATAAAAGATTTTAAAAAATATGAAAGTCCTAGCATTAATTGGAAGTGCCAGAAGAGAAGGGAATACTGCAACAATTGTTAACAAAATAATAGAAGGAATAAAGGAAAAAAATAAAGAGGCAAAGATAAATTCTTATTTTTTACATGAACTTAATATTAATCCCTGTCAATCTTGTTATTCCTGTATCAAGACAGGGAGGTGTGCTCAAAAAGATGATATGCAAAAAATTTACAAATTTTTAGAAAAAGGCGATGTTTTGATATTAGGCTCACCAATTTATATGGATTATGTAAGTGCCCAAACAAAACTATTTATTGATAGACTCTTTCCTTATATCCACGAGAAATCACCCGAAATAAATAAAGATTTAAAAACAATTTTAGTAGTTACTTGGGGATGGGATAAAAAAGATGCTTATGACAGAGTGATTAAAAATATTAAAAAAGTTCTAAAATGGCATAAGATTAATGTTTATAAAGTGATAAAAGGATATGGCTATCAATATGAGAAAACCGAAGTATTAGAAGATAAAAAACTGCTTAACAATGCTTATCGGATTGGTTTTAATATTTAATCTTTTTTTTTATCTTAATATTAAAGTCAATCATGACCAAACAACCCAATTACAAAATGAATGTCAAATTGTTGTCAATCCATTAAATCATAATAATCTCTGTTGTATTTGGCGAGATTTTCGGCTTGGTTATCGGCAGGTTGGCATTGCTTATTCCTTTGATGGTGGTTTAACTTGGTATGATACTCTATTTTATGAGCCTAATTATCCTTATCAGTCCGACCCGGTTTTAACTGTTGATAAGAATGGTAATTTTTACGCTTGTGTTTTATCTTTTATTTCTACTTCTCAACCTAATGGTTTATTTGTTTATAAATCAACCGATGGTGGTAGAAGTTGGTCTGAACCGATTCCTGTCGTAAATGGTGTTCCTAATGTTTTTGAAGATAAAGAATGGATTGCTTGTGATAGAACTAATTCACCCTTCCAAAATAATTTATATGTTGTTTGGACAAGGTTTTATGATACCAAGATAATGATTTCTCGTTCTACAGATAGAGGACAAACCTGGTCGCAACCTATCCAAGTAAGTGATGGTAGTGCTTCAGTTCAATGGCCGGTTTGTGCAATTGGACCACAAGGTGAAGTATATGTTAGTTGGGTAAGGTTATCTTCGCCAAAGTCAATTAGAATTGATAAATCTACTGATGGTGGCTTAACTTGGGGAACTGATAGAACAGTTCAAAATATAAGATTTGGTTATGGATACATTAATCCTGATATTTTAGTATTCTCTTTTCCAGCAATGGATATTGATATAAGTAATTCACCTTATTCGGGAAATATTTATATCGCTTATATGGATTATGGACCAACAACTCAAGAAATGGATATTTATTTTACCCGTTCAACTAATGGTGGTTTAACTTGGTCAACTCCCATCAGATTAAATGACGATTCATTAAATAATAGAAGAGACCAATTTCATCCCTGGTTAAAAGTAGATAATAATGGTGGTATCCATGTTATCTTCTATGACCGAAGATTAGACCCAAACAATTTACTATTTGATGTCTATTTAACCTCTTCTTATGATGGTGGTTTAACCTGGACGCCAAATAGAAGAATAACAACCGTCTCTTCTAATCCAAATTTATTTCCGCCGCCAACCGATGCTGGTAGATTAGGTGAATATATTGGTTTAGATGCGATTGATTCAACAAAAATCTTTACTGCCTGGTCAGATACCAGAGAGGGAAATCCCGATATTTTTGCTGGTATTCCTGATACTGCTGGTAGTTTTCTCACAGAAAGAAATAAAAAAATTTCTTATAAAGAAAAAGATTTTGGATATTTTTTGTCAACCGGCAAAAAAGTAAAAGATATTAGTAAATTAAAAGGTATTTATTTTATCTTTGAGAAATCAAAAATAATTAAAAGAGTAAAAGTAAAATAAAAAGGGGGAAGAAATGAAAAAAATAATTTTCCTTTCAATTATTTTAATTTCCATTGGTTTGGCAGTTGATATGACTGGTAAATTTGGTATGGGCATTGGAACAACTCGGTTTGGCGATTTATTAAAACCAACTCTTTTTTCCCTCAGGATTGGATTAATGCCAGAATTGGTATTAGAACCTTGGTTAGATATTTCTCAAATAAAATTTACCGTTAAATATCCAAAAACAGATACCTTAGAAAAAAGAGAATATGATACAATTTTTACCAATAAAGGTATTGGTTTGGAAGCCCTTTATGCTTGGAAAAGTGAAAAAAAGACAAACCTTTATGGTATTTTGGGAATCTGTTTAGGAAGAATGGAAATTAAATATGTGAGCCAAGTAAAAGAAGAAAAAACAATAACATCTACCCCTATTAATTATTGGGCAATCCCCTTAGGAATTGGTGGCGAGTATTTTCTTAATGACCATTTTTCAATAAATCTTAATATGAAGATTGGTTTTATGAAAACAAGTAGCAAAAATAAATCTTCGCAAGAAGAAGAAGCCACCGAGAAGGTGTTAAAAGAATATTCTCTTTTCGGCTATTCTATTAGCACCAATCTTTTTACTATTCTTTTTAACTTTTACTTCTAAAATGACTCTCTATCTTTTTGGCAATAAAAATTGTGATGCCTGTAAAAAAATTTTAGAAAAATTAAACTATTACAAAGAAAACTTTAATAAGAATATAGAGATTATTTATTTTGATACCGAAACTCCGGAAGGAATGGCAGAAGCCTGTTTTTATGATGTCTGGGATATTCCACAAGTGATATTAATTAAAGATGGAAAAGTAATTTATCGCTGGCAGAAAACGGCTCCCACTTTTGAAGAACTTAATAATCTGTGGAAATCTTAGGATTTATTGAAAACTCTTTTGTTGACTGGGACGGAAAAGTTTCGGCAGTAATTTTTCTTGGTGGTTGTAATTTTAAATGCCCTTTTTGCCAAAACTATCCTATCGTTAAAAGAGATAAATTACTAAAAAGATATAAGGCTAATGAAATTTTAGAATATCTCAAAAATAATCAAAAATTTATTGATGGGGTTGTTATTACTGGTGGTGAACCGTTAATAAATCCGGGAATCTTTGATTTAGTAAGAAATTTTAAAGAAGAAGGCTTTTTAGTAAAACTTGATACCAATGGCTATTTCTATTTCAATCTTTTAACTTTAATAAAAGAAAATCTTGTAGATTATGTGGCAATGGACATTAAAACATCTTTAAAAAAATATCATAAAGCAGCAGGAAGAAAAATAGAGATTTCTTTAATCAAAGATAGTATTGAACTTCTAAAAGAAGATAAAGTTGATTATGAATTTCGGACAACCTTAGTGCCAAAATTAGTTACGATAGAAGATTTGTTTTCAATAAAAGAAGAGATTAAAGGTGCCAAAAGGTGGGTTTTACAAAAATTTGTTAACCAAAATGCTAAAAGTAAAATATACCAAAGAATAGAACCCTATACAAAAGAAGAAGCAGAAAATCTTCTCTCTCTATTAAAATCTGATGGGAAAATAAAAGAAGTTTATTTAAGAGGCTATTAAAAGATATTTATTGGAAGATTTATAACTCAATCTAATACCTAACACCCTTACCAGGTATAAAGTGGTAATAACAGTAAGCATAATTTGGTAAATATTCACCAAAAGGATTAAATATAAGGGATTTTAAATGGATGTGATTATTCATAACTAATAAGAGCCCCTTATTTAAAACTTTCTCTCTTTTAATATTTTTAATTTCTTTTAGGAACGCCAATTATTTTAAATTTAGTTTCCAAATTACTCTTTGAAAAACAGGAAGAAATAAAAAATTTGGATAAGTTATGTAAATTTATCTATTTACTAGGCTTAGGAATTATCCGACATGATAAAAAATTTATGAAAAACAAAATTTTTCAGTTTGTTTTTCATACTGAAAAAATAATGTATATATAATGAGGAAAAGTTATCTTTATTAAAAAAGTTACTAAAGGTAGTGTTTATTTAAATTAAAAAATAAAAAGGAGGAATAATATGAAAATGAAAATGTGTATTTTAATATTTTTAATAATTTCCTCTTTTCTATTCGGCGATTCATTAGGTGTGAGGTTCCTTGGTTTCTTTGACACACCGGGTTATGCACGAGGTGTTTTCATCGTTTATCCTTATGCTTATGTGTCAGATGGGGAGTCGGGCTTATTGATAATAGATATTTCTGACCCAACACATCCCCAACTCGTTGGACAGTATGATACACCAGATGAGGCTTACGAGGTGTATATTAGTTATCCTTATGCTTATGTAGCGGATGATGAGTCCGGCTTTTGGATAATAGATATTTCTGACCCAAGGGAACCAGAACTTGTTGGCTATTTTGATACCCCTGGCCATGCTTATAGTGTTTTTGCCTACGGTTCTTATGTTTACATTGCCGATGATGAAGCAGGATTATTAATAATAGATATTTCTGACCCAACACATCCCCAACTCGTTGGACAGTATGATACACCAGATGAGGCTTACGAGGTGTATATTAGTTATCCTTATGCTTATGTAGCGGATGATGAGTCCGGCTTTTGGATAATAGATATTTCTGACCCGAGAGAACCAGAACTTGTTGGCTATTACAATACACCAGATGAAGCATTGGATATTTATGTGTTAATTCCTCCGTTTCTAAATTCTTTTCCCAAAGTTTATGTAGCCGATGGTAGAACAGGCTTAAGAATTCATGAATTTTATGGCGCAGGCATTGAAGAGAGGACAACAAAAGTTAAAGTTGTAGATGAAAAATCTAAAGAAAAAGAAGACCTTTATGACATAAGCGGTAAAGTTGTTAAATATAAAAAGGCGAGTAAAGGAGTTTACTTCCGAAACACATCCAAAGGATTGGAGAAAATTATCCTTTTAAAGTAAAATGAGTGTAACCAAAAAGGAGGTTTTACAAACACTAAACTGAAATTTCTCTTTGAAAATTAATTAGGGAAGGCAAGAAAATCAATGGGTTTAGATGATTCCAAGAAATAAAATAATGCTTTTGCTACAATGAAAAATGATTTTCTTGCCTTCCCTAATTTTCAAATATTACCAGTCATAAAAAGGTAATAAATAAAAGGATAATTTAGCAA
>JANXBG010000040.1 GCA_025060715.1 Caldifarciminota bacterium
TATTTTCAATTCCCAGCATTTTGACCATATTGACCACGTCGTCCTATAAGGAAATATCTTCTTCAATTTCTCTATAAATATTGGCTCTCCCTTTTTGTTTTTCTCTTTTATTTTTAAAAGACAATCAATCTCTTCTTTAGTCCATTTCATCCTTAAATCTTAAATTATTTTCCTACACAATCTTCACATATATCTTCATCAACCTCAGGTATAAAAACCCGAGAACAAAAATTACACCTACGCCCTTTCCTAAATGTCTTCTTTTTTCTATCATAAATATAAATATCCCCTAAAACTTTAATATAATAATCTTCCTCCTTCATCAAACTTATCTCTTCTAAATCATCTAAAAAATTCTTTAAACAATTTAATACTTCTATAAAATTTTCTATCTCTTCTTTTCTTATTTCAAAAAATAATCTTATATTCATCTTCCTTACCTTCCTGAACTTCCTTTAAACTTTTAACCAACCTCTCAATCGGTGATAACTCTTCATCCTCCTTTTTTATCTCAATCTCTTCTTTTCCTATAATCTCTTGAAAAGTATAATTATTGACAACTATATACCTTAAAGCGTCAAAAATGTGGTCATAATAACCATCTTTTGCAGGTCTTTCAGCGTTTTCCCAAATATATCCTCCCCTAAATCCTTCTATCAAAGATTTACACCTCGGAGCAACCATTAAACCATACTCATCACCAACCTTTTTGTCAATCAACATTGAAATCATATTTATACCTGTCCTTACATTTATTATCTTCCACTGCGGATAAATATTAAAAACACTCAAAATATCTAAATTTGTTAATTCTGATTTCTCACTTTTCTGGGTTATGCTCTTGGGGTCGCAAAAATCTAAAAACTCAAATCCGTGATACTGCTCTGATAATTGTAATACCTTCATCGCTAATTCTTTCGTATATGTTTTTTGACATATCAATTCCTCAAAAACTAATAACTGATTTTTATCATTCTTTTGAGCAAATAAAACACAAGCATTCAAAAATCCAAAATCCCAACCCCTTAAAATCGGAAAACGCTTATCTAATTTTATCTCTTTTATGTTTTTAGAAGAAAAATTCGGAAAAACTAAATTTGCCTCTTGAATAATATCAAAATCTAATTCCATTTCTTTTAACCAAGTTGTCTGAGATATAAAACTCTTCTCCTTCTCAATCCTAAACTCCTCACTATCATCAAAAGCAGTATAATGAAAAACTATTACCTTAAAAGGATTGTTTTTATTTTTCCACATCAATAATTTTCCATTCTTTTCTACCTCTCTATCAACCGGTATCTTTATTCTCATAACTCTATATCATAAACAATGTTGTGAAAAAATTCTTTTCCGTTTGGTGTAGAAACAAGAATTACTTGTCCATCTTTTGTTAAAGCGGGTATTGTAGAAAAATAAGCCATCCTGGCATCCTTTTGAAATGCTACCTCATCCATAAATAAAATGTTTATCGTATATTGTCTTAACTCCTCAGGATTAGAAGTTGCTCCCATAATTATGCTTGGTGCTTCATATTCTTTTATATAATGAATGAATTTTATTACACTTGGTCTTTTAGAAGTTATCACAAAAGTTTTAAGTTTTTCAGGTAAATGATAATAAATAAAATAACATCTTGACAATAAAGCCTGTAAATCACCCATCAAATTTGTCTCATTACTATCTGCCATCCCCCAACCACTTTTATCGGCCTTTGTTGATTTCACAACTATAAAATAATTAGGATAAAAATTTGCCCGCCAAACTAAATAAGCACAAATAAACCAAGTTATCATCACCTGCCTTGACTTCGGTATCGCTATAAACCTCTCTTTTGTTATCTCTTTCGCTAAATATAAAAAACTTTCTTTTTCAGGAAAATTTTTTACAGGATTAAACTTATCATTATAATCAAAAGTCTTTACAAAATTGAATAAAAAAAAAGGAAAAGATTTTTTAGCCTTCTCTCTTATCTCTTTCCATAATTCTTCTATTTCATTCATATTATAAATAACTCTTCCTTAAAATATTTTCTAAATCTTCTTTACTATACTCATCTTTATGCTCTATCTGCTTCATTCCCAAAATCTCAAAAGCTAATTTCAACCATTCCATTGGGTCTTTCTTTGTCTTTCTCTCCATCGCCTCCCTATATTTCTTTAAAAAATCCTGCCTTAATTGTGTTATCAAATCATCCCCCCAAAATTTATTCACATAATACTGAACTAATTTTGGAAAATGGGGTGGATTTCCTTCACCACTCAATAATTCCTCTACATACTTCTGAGAAGTCTTTGTTATCTTGCTTACCTCCTCAACTGATAACCCCGAAGCAATTAACATAGCAATCTTATTTTGAATTGGTGAAATTACTATCTGCTTTCCATCTACAATCAAAGTTAAATGACAACTTTTAGGACTTTTCTGCTTCCTATACTCATCAAAACATTTACGAGAACAAAATTTTGTGCCCGTATAAACTGGATTTCCACAATATAAACATTTTACACCCCTCTTTATATTGTAATATATCATAGAACATCGCCAAGAACAAAAACCCCATTTGTCCAAATACTTATTCCCAGTCTCTTTAAATTCCTTCCCACACTGCTTACAAATCATATCTCAAATATATTATAACCTATCTTTTTAAGATTGTCAATATCTTGTTTAAATTTATCAAATACACCATAAGGATAACTCATCCCTAATATCCAAAGTCTTCCTAATTGCTCCTCAAAATCCTTAAATACTTCTTTTAAATTTCTTCCTTCACCAACCAAAGAACAAGCAATTGTCTCACCAACATCACCAGGCAATAAATAAATTGTGCCATCCTTTTTAATAACTCTTCTATAATGTGCCTTCGCATTATTATCCTTAAAAGCAAGCCAATTATTATAAGAAAATTCAGTTGTAATTATTACACCTATCGCATATTCCGAAGTCAAATCTAATTCCACATCTTCACTTTTAGCACAATTTAATAAAACCTCATCATAATTTTTAATTGTCTGGCAGAAAATAGCAGAAGAAGTCGGATAAGCAAACCTTATTGTCGCATCCAAAAGATAAACCTCTTTTTCCTTTGTTAAAATACCTTCCAATGAAAAGGCTCCCCTATAATTTGTATCATTTAAATAATAACTCATCTTCTCTAAAATATCATCCCAAACACTTTCGCTTATCCATCTTCCTAATGTGCAATCCTGCCACTCAAAAGTAAATAAGTAAGGTCTTACTATCTCTCCATTAAAAAATACATCTACACCAATCTCTACCCCCTCTACCTCTTCCTCTATCACAAAATCAAAATCATTTGCTTTTACCCCTAATTTATACTTCAACTCATTTATCCTCAATTCCAAATCTTCTTTTGTCAAAATAGCAACCGTCTCTATATCTCCACGAAAAGTATTTACTTTTAAAAAATAATATTTCTCTCCATTAAGCAACCCTTTTAATTTCTCATATACCTCATCAACCCCAACAACTTCATAACTCTTCGGATACTTTAACTTCAAATCATCTAAAAGCCTATGAAATTCCTTTCTATTCAATTCTATTATCTCTGCTTCACCACCATTGAAAACATTATAACCATTATCCCTTAACTTTTGTGGAAATTTATAAAAACCACAATCAGTAAAAACTATCAAATCAACTTCATCTAAATGTTCCTCATAATGAGTTACCTTTGTTATGTTTTCAAAACCATCCCCTAAAATAAAGTCTTTATATTCAGGAAAAGGGTCTTGCCATAAAGTATAATACAAAACCTCATTCCTATCTGCTAACTTTTTAGCATGACAAAAACCTATCCCACTATCTATCACTAATATTTTCATTTTTGCCATAAACCTCCCTTTTCTTTTATTTTTTCCATTACTTTTCTTTGTATCTCATTGTTTATTATCTCAAACCTTAAAGGCACTCCTTTATCAATCATATTTTTAAAAACATCTTTAACTTCTTTACCTTCTACTAATCTTCTACCCAATTCTCTGTTGTAATAATTTTTTATATTATTGTAATAATCATAATATTTTTCAAATAAATCTCTCAATACATACTGCTCAAAAGTATAACGAGTAGAAAATCCTATCCTTGCTAAAATCTTCTCTATTTCTGTCGGCTGATTGTAATTGTAAGTATAATAAATATCCATCAATAATAATCTGTCTTTTGAATTAATAGGTAAAATATTTATCAAAGTCTTAAATTGTTGTTCAGATATTTCTCTTCTTATTTTTAAACCTTTGAATAATCTTTGAATATGGGGTGGCATTATGCCAAAAACTTTCTCTAAAAAAGTCATATCTACCCTTCTAAAATTACTTATTCCTCTTCTTATTGTGTCTATAAAATCTAAAAAGTAAATAGAAAAGATAGAAGGCATAGCAAAGATATAAGGAGATATAAATTCACCAAAAACACCAAAATAAGCCAATTTTAATATTGGATTATCTTTTGCCTCTAATATCTTTTGAGCAAGGAATTTTCTAAAAAATGGAACTTTTATATCCATTCCTAATGCTCTTCCTAAAAAGTAAAGAAGATAGAAAATAGCCTCAAAAGGTAATAATAAAGAAAATATTCCACCCCAAATTATCGCCCAAGTTAAGAATATCAATAAAGGTAATATTCTATTAAAGAATGTTGATTTTTTAAGAAATTCTTCTTGTATCTCTGGTGGTAAGTTTTCTAAAAATTCTTTCGGTGGTTTAAATAAGGAGCCTAAAAAGTTAATTTGGTTTGTAAAGAAATGCCAGAAAATAAAGAATACCGAAATAATATCATTATGAGCAAGTGGTATTCTGTTGTATAAAGAATAATTGTATTGTGTCCTATCTATTCCTGTCTTTATTATGCTTGTTATCTCATCATAAATCAAATCTATTTTGTCTTTATGTATTTCTAAAACATCCTCAAATCTTCCCATTTTATATTTCTTTGTTATTACCTCAACAGCAAAAGGAATAAAACTTAATATCGCATTCAACCTATTACTTCGCTCTGAAATATCCGCAAATATAAAGGCAATATCCTGCGGTAAATTGTATAAATAATTCAAAAAATTCTTCTTCTCTAAATATTCTCTCGGCTTTTCACTCCTTAAATAACCTTTCTCATAACATCTCATTAAAATCTCAACCTCATAATCTTTTAAACCTAAATCTCTAAAAGTCTTACGATAAACATCATCAACTAATACCATTAATTCTTTTATCCCTTTTCCTGTCCAACTCTCTTTAACAAATTTCAAATATTCCTGCCAGAAATTAGTTAAAAACTTCTGATAAAATACCCCCTCTAATCTCAAAGCATTAGCAAATTCTTTTACATTCCTTCCTATCCTTATTAAATAAAGTAAAGTATTAATCTTCTGAAAACTATTTATTACGCCAAAAGAAAGTTTTAATCCTAATGCCATAGTGTAAGCAAAAACTTTAAAAACTCCAACCGCCCTATTGGGTTTAAAACTTCTATACCAATCAAAAATCTCCATCGCTAATTCATAATCCTGTGGCCTATGTGATAAATCTCTTTTGACTATAGTCTCATATAAAGAAGCAGAATAAATAATATTAGAAATCAAATTACTTAACCTCAAAGAATAATTTAATAACACTACATCAAAATTCTTAATAGTATATTCCTCAAAACCACTAAAATTACTCCTATGAGCAAAATGATTTAATATCTGAGTGATTATATCTTTTTTTATCTCCTTTATTTCTCTCAACTCGGGAATGCTATCTTCTAAAAGAGTAGTCAATAATGAACCCCTACCGGTATTTACCATTCTATCATATCCAAAAAAGGTATCTATCAAATACAAGAAATCTACTAATTCTCTTAAATCTACTTTCGGTCGTGTATGTTTTAAAAATACTAATTCACCCCCAACCTCCTGTTGTCTCTTTATAGCATCAGAAAGTAAATTAAAAAATTCTACTTTATTTCCATAAACAACCATATAAGGCTTAACAGGAAAAGCGTGAGGCACATAATTGGCAACCGATAAAGCATTCCTTACAAATTCTTTATACTTCTCTACCCTCCTTTCAAATTCTTTCACATCATATAAATTACCTAATAAAATCTCATTATACTCCCTTTTTGCTAATGCCTCCGCAAGCATATCCTTAACACTTTCAACCCAATTGTGATAAGATTTTATAGCCTCCTCTAATGCCCTCCTCTCATCTTCCTTTAACTTTCTTATAGTCTCTATCTTCTTTATCACCTCATTAACATAAATGTCCAACTCTAATGGCTCTTTAAACTCTCTCTCTACCTCTAAAAGCCCAAATGCCATCACCCTCTTTAACTCCTTCTTTAACCTCAAAAATGGCTTCAAAATATCAAAAAGCTGCCTAAATGTCTCTTCCCGCTTTTCCTCTATCCCCTCATAATAAAATCTTATCACATTCCATATATTCAACCAAATCTTCGGCGTAATACTCCTTAAAGGATGTATTCTTTCACCTATTGTCTTTAACCCTATCTTCTCATAAACCTTTTTAGAAAAATCAAAAAGTCCTAAAAATCCTTTTATAATCATCTCTGGCGAAATGCCTGAATAAAGATTTAATATACTATCACTATCCTCACCAAACTTTTCTAAAAATTTTATCAATAATTCAGGCATACTCTCTGGTAATCCTAAATTTTCTATTATCTTCTCTAATAACGCCTTATCACCAACCTTCATCAAAAAGTTTTGTAAAATATTCTCTATCTCCTCAGCACTCTTTAACCTTAAAGCCTTATCCTCTTTTCCTTCATAAAGCAACTTTAAAATCTCTCTATCCGCCTTCTTAAAAGATTTTAAATGTTTTGAAAACTCTTCCTCTGAAAATAAATCCCTTAAAACATTTATCATCCTACTCAAATCTTTTTCAAAATTCTTTTTAAACTTATCTACCAAAATCTTAAATATTTTTCTTATTAGAATATTTATCCTTTTACCAATCTCTTCATTACTTAAACCTTTTAACCAGGCATATTTTCTTCTCAAAACCACATAAAAAGCATTAGAAAATACTTCATCTTTTTTAAAAGGAGAAAATAATTCTTTAAAAATATCATTAAGAAAACTTGCCTCCTCTTTGTCCTTAATAATATTTTCTCTGCTCGCAAGTTCTATAATATGATTTATTAAGTCTTCTTTTATTTCCCATTTTTCTTGTGGTGTCATTCCATCTGTAATTTCACTCTCTTTTCTTTTTTCTTCTATCTCCTCAAAAGTCTCTGTTGTCCCTGCTCTTTCTTTATTAAAACTATAAGCAAACCTCTTATTTACAGCACCAATGAAAAACATTATGTCTTCCATCACTTCCCTATAAATCTCTCTGTCTTTTTCTTCTAATTCTTCTTCTTTTATCTCTCTTAATAAAATTTTCTTTAAAAATTCAACATTAAACCTATCAAAATACTTTTTACTATATTTTTTATAAAGTTCATCTATTGTCTGTGGTCGCCTCGCTCTTAAACCCCGCTTCTCTGTCCTCTTTACCTCATTATTCAAATAATAGTAAAAATGTTCTTTTAAATAACTAATCCAATTATCATAAAATTCTTTATCATATAACTCTGTCGGCGAAAAACCTAAAACCCTCTTCTCTATCTTTGTCTTTATCTTGCCTTTCTCCTTCACCGGCATCGCTAATAATATGTAAAAATTATCTATAAACTTATCTATCACTAATAATATTTCTTTCTCTGTTAAAGAAAATTCTATATCTTTTATTTTTTCTAAATCAGGATTAACATATTCACTTTTTTCTGTTGGAATTATCTCTTCTTTCTTTTCTATCGCCCCCACTTCTTTTTTCTCTTTTACCTCAACCTCAAATTTATCAAAAGGTAAATCAGAAAAATATAAAGGCTTTTCTTTATCAACAAAACTAAAATAAATATCTCCCTTTATGTAAGATAAAATATCTTTCAAAAATGAATAATCTACAAGTATCCCTTCCCATTTTTCTTCTGAAGATATTGGCATTACTACAATATCAACAGTCTTTTTAACCTCTGACTTCAACTTATTAACAAAAGGATTAAATGAAGGCACTACCCTCTTAACAACTGGAATAGAAATCTTATATTCTTCCTTTGTCTCTGGATGTTTATAAATAACCTCTATCTCTTTTTCTTTAAATATAAAATTTATCGGAACTTGCTTCCATATATCTTCTATTGCTACATCTTTTATCTCTTTTATAAATTTTTCAAAATCTTCTCTCTTTATAAGATACTCTACATTATATTCAGAAGTAGCTTTTCTCCAATCAGGAAAAATTCCCAGTATTTTTTCTAATACTATCTCATAACTATTTCCACTAATTTTCAAAAATTCTTTATCTTCCTTTTTATCTTTGTAATAATAAATATCATAACTTTCTAATGGATTTTTAGAAATAAATTTATAAAGATATTTAGGCTCCCAAATAAAATATTCTCCGTCTGCCAAATTTAAAGGCATATTTATCCTAATAAGTCTATGTCCATCTGTTGCTATAACATTGGCAATTTTGTCCTTCACTTCTAAAAATATACTATCAAATCGCACTTTTGTTTCAGAAAGAAATGGAAAAGTCTCTAAAATCGTAATCAAATCACTATAAGATAAAGTCCCTACCTTTTCTAATTTTTCTTCTATCTTCCCTATATACTCTGTATAATAAACAATAGAATTTTCCACCTTATATAATTCTTCTTCATCAGGCTTCCTTACTAAAATTTTATTCTTTTTAAAATCATAAAGATATTTATCTTCTTTTATATCAGTCTTTAACTTCACAAAACCATCCTTAATTTCTATATAACCTACATTGTCTTTAAACCATAACGCATTATTTGTCCTAATCTTATAAAATGTCCTTATTACATCCTTAATCTTATTTAAATCAAATACTATGCTTGATAAAATCTTTTCTTTCGGCTTAACCTTCGGCATCTCTACTTCCTCTACTTTCTCAACTCTTGGTACCACTTCCTCTGATATTGGTATCTTCTCCTCTACTTTCTCTACCTTCGGTATTTCTACCTTCGGAATTTCTTCTTTTGGCACCTCCTCTTTAACTTCTTTTGGTAAAATATCTATTGATTTTATTTCTTCAAATGTCACCTCAAAACTTCCACCTGTCCCTAAATCTAAACTCAATACCACTATCGGCTTCCCTCTTATAACCCTCTTATCCCATTTTATAACCTTCACCCCCTCCAATCGTCCAAACCTCTCTACCTCTATATCCACTAAATCACCCGCCTTTAAAGATAATAACTTCTGCTCCTTCGTAAGTTCTTTTTTTACCTTATAATCACTTATCAATTTCTTTATCTCATCAGTCAAAAAATCCTTAACCTCTATTCTTTCTAAAATCGCTCTCTCTATACTTGGCTTTAATGCCTCCTTTAACTCTACTTTATAATCCTCCTTCTTTTCTTTCAAAAACTCAAATATCTTATCATAATACTCTTCTATCTCTGTTGGCAAAATTTCTTTCCTAAAGGAAAGTAAAAATTTATCTATATCCTTAACTCTACTTATCAACTTATCCGTAAATATACTCAAAGCAATATCATAACTCTTCGGCTGCTCCTTCATTGTCTCTATATAACTATCCATAACATTAGGATTAGATATTAACCTATCTATATCTAATTTCTCTTTTTCTACTCCCGATTTTATAATTATGTCATCAATAAAATTATCTAATCCTATCTTTAACTCTTCTTTAGCAGGATAAATGCCTACTATCTTATCAACACTTATATCTATCTCATTTCCCTGCGGTTCTTGCCTAATCGTAATAACATCATCTAACTTCCTTACCACTTTCCCAATATTAAAAATATGAAAAGTAGGTAAATCAGCAAAAACATCAACCTTCACCGGCGAAAGTGCTTTTTCTAAATCCATTTTATTACCTATATATTCAATTGTTATAATATCACCTTTATTAACTTGTTCATATGGAATTTTCTCTATTTGTTTTGACTTTACAGATTGAAATACTAATTTAATCTCATCAGATGAAGAAG
>JANXBG010000041.1 GCA_025060715.1 Caldifarciminota bacterium
GGAAAGAACATAATCAGTGGCGGTCATACCTATTGGTTTACCAATACCAATTCTTAATCGGGGAATTTCATTTGTTTCTAAATAATAAATAATGCTCGCCAATCCCCGATGACCGCCATCACTACCTTTCTCTCTAATTCTAATTTTTCCAAAAGGTAAGTTAATATCATCCAAAACACAAAGAAATTTATTTAAATCATAAGAGAGATTTTTTAAAAACTCCTTTAAACCAACCCCTGAATAATTCATATAAGTTAAAGGTTTTACTAAATAAACCTCTTTATTTTCAAAAAGAATTTTAGCACTTTCATAAAATTGGTAATTCTTAAATTTCTCATTAAAATCTTTTATTAAATCATCTAATATCAAAAAACCTAAATTATGGCGGGTAAATTGATATTCCTTACCGGGATTGCCTAAACCACAAATAATATAAGGAGTTTCTCTTTCATTCACAAAGGAAAATTATTCCTCTTCTTCTTTCTCTTCTTTCTTCTCCTTTATTACCTCTGGCTCTTTAACCTCTTCGGCAGTGGGAGCAATCTCTTCTATCTTCTTTGGTGTTAAAATAGAAAGAATCGGCGTATCCGGTGGTAATACTGGTTCTATTTTTTCCCAGTTTAATTCGTTAATGTGAATACTATAACCCATTTTTAAATTACTAATATCAATCTCAATATAAGGTGGAATATCAGCAATTTTTCCTTTTATAGGAATAGAATAGAGATGCTGGTCTAAAATTCCGCCCATCTTCACACCAATAGGAGTACCTTTTAAAACTACTGGACAATTTACAATAATCTTTTCTTCGGGATGAATTTTCTGAAAATCAATATGGATAAATTTTTGGTTAATTGGGTTTTTCTGCAGAGCTTTTAATATCACTGGAAATTCCTGATTCTCCTCTTCAATCTTTAAGTTTAAGACAGGACTTCTTTTAGCGATCTTAGGTAAGATTTTTAAAAACTCTCTCTCATCTACCCACAAATTAATATTCTTCTCATTTTTACCATAAAGGATAGCCGGAATTTTTCCTTCTTTTCTTAATTTTCGACAAACCCCTTTTCCGGCTCCTTTTCTAATATGAGCAACAATCACTAATTCCATTTTTTACCTCCTTAAATAAATAATGAACTTACCGATTCGTTTGAATGGATTCTCTTTATTGCTTCTGCTAAAAGTTTGGAAATTGTTAATTGTTTAATCTTATTATTTAACTTTTCTTGGGGCAAAAAGATAGTATCGGAAACAAAAACTTCATCAATAGGGCTATTAAGAATTTTATCACAGGAATCTTTAGAAAATAAAGGATGACAAGCACACACATAGATCTCTTTAGCTCCCTTTTCTTTTAAGATTTCACTGGCTTTAACAATTGTGCCGGCAGTATCAATCAAATCATCAAAAATAATGCAAACCTTATTTTTAACCTCACCAATTAAATGATAAACCTCGGCTTGATTTGGTCCAATCCTTCTTTTATCAATAATCGCAATCGGCAATTCACCAAGCCTTTTAGCAAAGCCCATCGCCCTACGAGCACCACCAATATCCGGTGAAACTACTATTGCCTCCTTTAAAATTTCCTCTTTTTCTTTTTTAAAATATTCAATAAAAATTGGTGCTGAATAAATATGGTCAACAGGAATATCAAAAAAACCTTGGATCTGCTCAGCATGAAGTTCAACCGTTAAAATTCTATCGGCTCCACTTTTTTGGAGCAGGTCAGCAATCAATTTTGCTGAAATTGCTACCCTTGGTTCATCTTTTCTATCCTGTCTTGCATAACCAAAATAAGGAATTACCGCAGTTATCCTTCCAGCAGAAGCTCTTTTTAAGGCATCTAAAAATAGAAAACATTCTAACACATTTTCTGCTGGAGGATTTGTTGGCTGAATTAAAAAAACATCGCAACCCCTTACACTTTCTTCAATTCTTAAATAAATTTCACCATCGGCAAAATTATAAATTGTTATTTTTCCTAAAGGAAGATTTAAAATCTCACAAATCTTTTGGGCTAATTGAGGATTTGCCCGACCCGTAAAAATTTTTAAACAACTTTCTTTCATTATAAATTATTTAAAAATGGCTGGGGCGGGAGGATTCGAACCTCCACAACAGGATCCAAAATCCTGGGTCCTGCCCATTAGACGACGCCCCAGAAAAGTTTCTACCGCCAAAACTTCTATACCCTCTTTCTTTAACAAATCTTTTATTTCTCTCTGCTCTCTTTTATTTTTTACCCATACAAATATACCACTTCCTGTTCCAGTTAATATCGGTTTTAAATTTAATCTCTCCATTTTTTTTATAACCTCTTTTACTTCTTTATATTTTTCACAAATTAAATCTTGAAAATCGTTTCTCAAATATTCTAATACTTTCTTATATAACTTCTTCTTTAACCAAGGTATTAAAATTTTAAGGGAAAAATTATGTTTTGTCAATTTAATGTTATCATACGCCCATTTTGTGGGAATTTGGATTTTTGGCAAATAAACTAAAAAATATAATTTAGGGATTTTTATTCTTTCCAATTTTTCACCACGTTCATAAGCAAAAGAGGGTTTTGGATTAATAAAAAAAGGAACATCCATCCCAATTTTTTCTGCTAAATTATAGAGTTCTTTTTCTTTGGCAATCTTTCCAAAAATTTGGTTTAGGAAATAAAGGGTAGCACCGGCATCCGAAGAACCTCCTCCCAAACCAGAACCCAGGGGTATATTCTTTTTTAAAATAATCTTTATCCCCTCTTTAATTTCAAAGGTATCCAAAAATATTTTTGCTGCCTTATAAACAAGATTATTCTTTTTATCTATTTTTTTGCCAAAGACTTTAATAATAATTTTCTTTTCTTTTAAAGGAGAAAAATAAAGTTCGTCAAAAAGATTTATTGGAATTAAAATTGTTTCAATATTATGATAACCATCTTCTCTTTTATTTAAAACCAATAAACCAAAATTGATTTTGGCCGGTGTTATAACCCGCAAATTGGACATTTTTCTTCTATTCCGGGAGGCGGAAGGGGATGATCTTTTTTTAAAAAATTTGGATTATTTTGATACCGATGAAAATATTTGCACTCCAAAAGATAATTTTCTTTAAGACTAATAGTATATTGGTAGGAAAAAAATTTTCCCATTTCGATATATTTTTTTATCTCCTTTGCCAAATCTTCATCACCTCTACCAACATAAATCACTTCCTTTTTTTCATTATGAATAAGAAAAACACCAATTCTCTTTGGATAGATCAACAACCCAACTTGCGGTAAAGTTAATGGATAGGGACCGCGCACGATTTTATTTAAAAAATCCCATTTTAATAACACCGCCCAATCCTCTTTCCCTTACTTTAGAATCAAAAATAATATAATCGGGCATTCCCACCGCCGAAGATAACAAAGAAAAATAAGTAGAAAGAAAAAGATTTTCTAAATTTGTTCCTGATGATACCAAAATAAATTTATCTTTATTTAAAGGATTAAAATAAATAAACCGATAAGCAAAATCTCCTTTTAAATCTTTTAAGATTTTATTTTTAATCTTTTTTATCCTTAACCTTTCTGCCAAATAATTATAATTCTCATCACCAAAAATTATTAGATTATAATTTTTTATTATCTCTTGATTAATTAATGTATCGGGTAAAATTTGACAATAACCATTACCATAACGATACCAAATATAACCTTCTCTTAAAGCTTGGGAATAGGTAATTTTATAAGCGGTCTCAGATTTGGTTGAATAGACTAAGATAAAGGGCGAAAAATAGGCTTTTTTCATTGTCCTTAAATTTCTTCTTTCTAATTTTAATTCTCTTTTTATTTGCCATTTTTTATTTTTTAATAAATAGATTGGTGAAAAAGGAGAGGTTTTTATAATCTCTTTATCAATTAAAATATAAATTTTTTCATTATCCTTTAACTCGGGAACTAAATAGATTTTTAAGATTTCTATATTATTTGTATTTATAAATATTGTTTCTTTTTTTATTTCACAAGAAATTTTTATCTCTTCACCAAATTCTTCTTCTTTAAGAATCTCTATCCAATAACTTTTATTACTAATATCTAAATCATAGGTTTTAAAAATAATCTTTTTAGGAAAAACTTCTCTTTCTTTCTCTTTAAAGAAGTTAATAATATCTGGGTCATCAACACAGACAATGTTAGTATCCGGTAAATTATACCAATGTTTCACATTAGGAACTTCTTTATAAATCTTTTTTAAATTTAATCTTTCAGCCTCCATATTAAACATCCGCCCAAAAAGGGTTGGAACATTGTCATCCAAAGCACCATGAAAAATAAAGATGGGTAAGGAATGGGCATTTTCTAAATAATAAATTGTTTGATAAGTTTTTAAAATTTTATCTCTCAAAGCAATCATTTCTGGGTCAGCATAAATAAGGCTTCTTTGAAAAAGCCAGGGAACATAGGATTGATGAGAAATCCAACCAGCACCCGGAGCGATTGCGGCAAAAAGAGAAGGATTTAATAAACCCAATACCCAACAGCCATGACCACCCATTGAATGGCCTGTTAGATATATCCTATTAGTATCAATTGGATAATTTTTTATTATATATTCTAAAACTTCTTTACAATCTAAATATCCCCAGTCTTCCCAATCAAAACCAAAGGATCTTCTATTTGTTGGACAAGCAATAAAAGCAAAATCTTTTTTAGAATAAACTTTACAAAGACCAATCGCCTCAACACCAGCACCATGTAAAGAATAGATTAAACCATACTTTTTATTTCTATCAAAATTCTTTGGATAAGAAATCGCAAAATATTGGCAGGAAGAATCAATTTGAGAAATAAAGGTTACCGAATGGGGCAAGGTTTCAGAAGTTATATAAATCTTAAAAGAATCTTTTTGAATTTCTTTTTGGGTTTCAATCACAAGGGAAATATAAAGAATTGAATCATCAAAATTTATTTTCTCTTTATCAATCCTTAATTCTATTGGAAATTTGGTAATGGCAAAAGGCATTAAAAATCTATTTTCTTCCTTTAATATTTCATCCTTTAAATAAAATTTCAATTTAAAATCAATTTTCTCTTCAGTAATATTTAAAAAAGGAATTCCTAAAATAAGATTTATCTTTTCTTTTTCTTTTAGAATATCAGGTTTTGTTATATCTTCTTTAATAAAAATGATATCATTTTTTGGCTCCAAGATAATAAACTTAAAATTCCTTTCACCATAACCACTCACTTTTAATAAAATTGAATTTTTCCCTTTTTTAAATTTTACTGGTATCCTAAAAAAATTATGACCGTAAACATCACCCAAATAACCCCGACCATTCACCAAAAAACTGCCCACCCTTTCAGCCATTACTAACATTATTTTATCTTCCTCCATCTCAATCTCGGTATAAGCATAAGTCAAATTTAAAATAACACTAAACCCATAAAATTGAATTAAAGTATCCCAAAAGACATTATCAAAAGAAAACTTTACATTTCCTTCTTTATCAGGAATAGCACATCGCCAATTTGTATAACCTCCTTGGGTTAGAACCGATGGAAATTTTTTTGTCGTATCAATACCAAAATAGAAATCCTCTTCTTTAATTCCGCTAATCCCTTCTCGAGGAGCAATTAAAAAAGGTCCTAAATAATACCATCTTTCAGGAATTATTGTATCCTTTAATTGAAAAAGAAATAAAAAGATGAAAAACATTATTAAATTATAATTTTCAAAGTTATTAAGTCAATATTAATAATGTTTCGTTTTATTTGACTAAAACAGTGTTACCAACCATAAGATAATAACATAATATAAATTGCTATTTTTACTACCTAAGGATAATCTTCTCAAAGGATTTAAAAAACAAACTTAAAAATAGAAAGAAATAGAGAGGTATATTAATTTAGGTCTTTCAACTTATAAGATTAATTTAGTGATATTATGCTTATTAATTATTAATAAATTTGACATTTTAAAAATTTTTGTTAAAATTTAGAATTATGGCAAGATTATTAGGTGTTAGTTTGCCGGATAATAAGAAAATTCTCTATGCTTTGCCATTGATATATGGGATTGGCCTTTCTACAGCTAAAAAAATTTTGGATAACCTTAACATCTCTTATGATAAAAAAGTGAAGGATCTAAACGAGGAAGAATTCACTGCTTTACGAAAGGAGATTGAAACCAATTACAAAGTGGAGGGTGCTTTAAGAGCTGAGGTGGCAAGTAATATTAAAAGATTGATTGAGATTGGTTGTTATCGGGGGATAAGGCATCAGAGGGGTTTACCGGTAAGAGGCCAAAGAACGCGGACGAATGCCCGAACAAGAAAAGGGCCTAGAAAAACTTCAGGAGTTTTAAAAACTAAAAAACAAAAATAATAAATATGGCAAAGGGAAAAGGAAAAACTAAGAAAAAGGCTGAACCAATAATGGTTGCTTATATTCAATGCACTTTTAATAACACGATTGTTACGATTGCTGACAAACAGGGAAATGTACTTTGTTGGTCTTCTGCGGGAAGGGCTGGTTTTAAAGGAACAAAAAAAGGAACTCCTTATGCCGCTCAGCAGGCAGCAGAAATGGCTGGTAAAGAAGCCTATGCTTTAGGTGTAAGAAAAGTGGAGGTTAAAATAAAAGGACCGGGCCCAGGAAGGGAAGCAGCGATTAGGGCATTGCAAAATGCTGGATTAGCAATTTTGAGTATTCAGGATGTCACACCCATTCCTCATAATGGGTGTCGGCCGCCAAAGAAAAGAAGGGTGTAGTTATGGCAAGGGCAAAAGAATTAAAATGTAAAATCTGTCGCCGTTTTGGTGAGAAACTTTTTTTAAAAGGAGAAAAATGTTATAGTGATAAATGCATTTTACAAAAAAGAGGCGAGAAACCTCAGAGTCAGCAAGCGAGAATGTCAGTTTATGCTATTCAATTAAAAGAAAAACAAAAGGCAAAATTTATGTATGGTCTTTTAGAAAAAAATTTTGAAAGATATTACGAAGAAGCTCAAAAGAAAGCAAATCCGGGAGACGCATTACTTACCTTTTTAGAAATGCGCCTTGATAATGTGGTTTATCGTTTAGGATTTGCCTCTTCCCGAGCTCAGGCCCGACAATTAGTTTCGCATGGACATATTAGAGTAAATAATAAAAAAGTAAATATTCCTTCTTATCAAGTAAAAGTTGGTGATGAAATTACCATTGGTACTGAAAGGTTAATTCCTCAGATTAAAGAAAGAATTTTAGAAAAAGAAGGAACTGGCACAAGTTGGCTTATTTTGGATAAAGAGAATTTGAAAGGCAAAGTGATAAGTATGCCTAATGAAGAAGATTTAAGAGCAATACCAGTTTCAGTAAAAGATATTATTGAATTTTATTCAAGATAATATTTATGGAGTAAAAAATGTTTGAGAGAATATACCATTTAAAACATTTTATTATTTTAGAAAAAGTTGAAGTTGAAAAAGAAACCCAAACCGATTCTTATACTAAATTTTTCATTGAACCTTTGGAAAGGGGGTGGGGACACACCATCGGTACCGCTTTAAGAAGGAGTCTTTTGTCTTCTGTTCAAGGAGCAGCCATTACTCAGGTAAAAATTGAAGGAGTAAGCCACGAATTTTCAGTCATCCCTGATGTTTTAGAAGATGTTCCGCAAATTATTTTAAATCTGAAAAAAGTTAGACTCCGCTTGAATTCGGAAGTTCCTAAGACTTGTTATCTTTATACGGATAAAGAGGGTGAATATAAAGCTAAAGATTTACAGGTTCCTCCGGAAGTAATTATTGCTAATCCCGAACAGCCGATTCTTACTTTAACTGCTGATAAAAAGTTAAAAATGGAAATGAAAGTAGAAAATGGAAGAGGATATGTGCCTGCAGAAAAATTACGAAGGATGAGCGAAGAGGCGCCTATGGGAACAATCTTTCTTGATGCTTTCTTCTCACCAGTGAAAAAGGTAAATTATCAAGTGGAGACAATGCAATATTTAGAAAGAACCGATTTAGAGCGGATAGTTTTAGAAATCTGGACCGATGGAACGGTAACTCCTTATGAGGCATTGATCCAAGCAGCAAGTATTTTAAAAAATAGTTTTGAACGGTTAATTCCCAAAGAAACTACCATAGATTTTCTACCTGAAGAAAGACCGGATCGAGAAAAAGAACAACTTAAAGAAATTCTAATGAGGGATATTGAAGATTTGGAACTTTCCAACCGAGCGATTAATTGTTTAAAAAATGGCAGATATAAAGATGGCGGTAAAGTAAATGTGAGAACAATTGGCGAATTAGTTCAGTTAACCGAAAAGGACATATTAAACATTGAAAATTTTGGTAAAAAATCTTTAGAGGAAGTAAAAAGTGCCTTACAAAGATGGGGATTGAGCTTAGGAATGGATGTGAGTGATATTTTAAAAGGCATTAAAAAGGGAGATGAGACACAAGAAGAAAGTTAAAAAATTACAGAGGGATGTAGATCATCGCCGGGCATTAATCAGAAATCTCTGTTGTTCCCTCTTAAAATATGGAAAAATTGAAACCACCTTAGTAAAAGCAAAAGCGATGCGTCCTTTTATGGAACATTTAATTGATATTGCCAAAAAGGATACTGTGGCTAACCGTCGCCGAGCCTTCGCTTTTCTCTGTGATAGGAAATTGGTAAAAAAACTTTTTGAAGATGTTGCCAAGAGATTTAGCAACATTAATGGCGGTTATACCCGAATTATTAGAACTACCACTCGTACTGGTGATAATGCCCAAATGGCAATTATTGAGTTTACCAAAGCTGCTCAATAAAGATGTTAAGAAAAATTGTTAAAAGTAAAATTCACGGAATAAGAGTCACTAATAAAAATTTAGAATATGAAGGGAGCATTACCATTGATGAAGAAATTTTGAAAAAGGCGGATATAATTGAAGGAGAAATGGTGATTGTGGTTAATATTAATAACGGTAATCGTTTTGAAACTTATGTAATGAAAGGAAAAAAGAAAAGCGGTGTCTGTGAATTAAACGGTGGTGCTGCCCGTTGGGGAGAGATAGGTGATAAATTAATAATCATCTCTACTTGTTTAATGGAATCTTCTCAGGCAATCACCTATACTCCCAAAAAGATTTTTGTTGACGATAAAAATCAAATAGTAAATAATTGTCAATAAATTATCAAGCAGTTATCCTTGCTGCGGGAAGAAGTAGAAGAATTGGTATCCCCTATCCTAAAGTTTTTTTACCTTATAAAAATCAGCCCCTAATTATTTATCTTCTTAAAAAATTATTAAAATTAAAAAAACTTGAAAGAATTATTGTTGTCTTCAATGAAGAAGGAATAAGAGAGGCAAAAGAACGGCATTCTGATTTCTTTTCTAACAAAAAGATTTCTCTGGTTTGCCAAGAAGAACCCAAAGGAACAGGTGACGCCTTTTTAGTAGCTTTATCTTCCTTGAAAGAGGATGATAAAGTAATTGTTCTTTGTGGCGATACCCCTTTAATCAAAAGAGAAACAATTGAAA
>JANXBG010000042.1 GCA_025060715.1 Caldifarciminota bacterium
TGAACCGTAAATTTTTTCTTTAAATTACGCAACTTATACAATTTTTCTTTTAATTTTTGCGTCAAACCTTTAGTTTTTAAACCTAATTGTCAAAGAACACAATTATTATCATATTATCATATATATCATATCTTACAAAAATTCTTTAAAAAGTCAATAAAAGTCAATAAAAGTCAATAAAAAATTAAATTTTTATCATTTTGACTTTTGTAATATTTTTCTTAAAATTACTCTATGGAAAAAAGTTTAATAACCAATTTAAAAGAGATAGTAAGAGTTTTCGCCTGTTTTCCTTGTGTTCTAGTCTCCTGCTCTCATGAAGGAAAAGATAATATTATCAGCATCGGTATGGTCCATATCTTTTCTTTTAATCCCCCTTTAATTGGTATTGGAGTTGCTCCTTCCCGTTATTCCTATCCTTTAATCAAAAATTCTAAAGAATTTGTTATTAATATCCCTAATAAAGATATGGTTGAAATCGTCAATTTCTGTGGCGAAAAGAGCGGTAAAGAAGTAGATAAATTCAAAGAACTAAACTTAACAAAAGAAAAAGCAAAAAAAGTAAATTGCCCCCTTATAAAAGAATGTCCAGTAAATTTAGAATGTCAAGTTAAATACGAAATTGAAACGGGTGATCACACCTGGTTTATTGGTGAAGTGGTGGCTTGTCATCAGGCAGAGGATTATAAAAAAGAAGAGAATCTCTTATATTGGGGTGGTAAGTATTACTCGGTTGGTAAAATTGTCAAAATAAGGTATTAATGGTATTCTTTTTAATCTCCCTTCTTTTTTTCCAATATGGAAAGAATAAGATCCAGTATCAGGATTTTTCTTTTTATTATTTAGAGGGCGAGAAGTTTCTTTTGTATTATGAAGAGGGAAGTGAAGAATTAGCAAATTTTGCTTATCAGATTGCGGAAAAAACTATTGAGGAGTATGAGGATATTTTTAATTTTAAATTAAAAAGGAAAATTCCGATAATTGTTTATAATTCACCAAATCAATTTCAGCAGACTAATATTATTTTAGATTTATTAGAGGAAGGGGTTTTAGGATTTGCCGAAATGTTTAAAAATCGGGTAGTATTGCCTTTTACTGGTTCTTATTATGATTTTTTGTATGTCTTAAGGCATGAGATTGCTCATATTTTTGAATATGATTATTATTGGCGGCGTGGACTTTCTACCCTCTTATCTTTAACACCCGAATTTACTTTACCCACCTGGTTTATGGAAGGCCTTTCCGAATATTTAAGTAAAAGAAGAAATTCTCTTCATCCTATTATTATTGCTGATTTATTAATCAATGATAAATTTACTTTCCTTTCTTCTTTACCGGAAGAAAGTTATCTCAATTATGTTTTAGGCGAGCATTTTTTTATTTTTTTAGAAGAAAGGTATTCTGATAAAAAAGTTTATGATTTTTTAAGGGAGGTTAAAAAAAGGAAAGGAATTGATGGTGCGGTAAAGAAAAGTTTTGGCAAAAGTTTTTCCTCTTTAGAAAAGGATTTTTCTGATTATCTAAAAGAAAAGTATTACCCCTTAATAAATAAGAAAACCAATTTTGTAAAAAAAGCAAAAATAATTGTTGACCACCAAAAGGAAAAGAGAAAATATAACACCTTGCCTATACCAATCTCAGAAACAGAATTTATTTATCTCTCTTATAGGGATAATCAAGTTTCCATTTTCTCTTATTCTTTTCTTAAAGAAAGGTCAAAAATTCTTTTAAAAGGAGTCTCTTTTTTAGGAAGAGGAGAAATAAGTATTTTAAAACCGGCCCTTACTTATAGTCCTTTAAAGAATGCTATTTATTATATTAAAAAATTGGAAGGAAAGGTATATCTTTGTGAATACTCTTTGAAAACTAAAAAAGAAGAAAAATATTATCTTCCCTTAGAGGATGCTTATCATTTAGCCCTTTCGCCTGATAATAAGAAGATTGCCCTTTGTGGAATAAAAAAAGGAATGAGCAATTTATATCTCTTTGATTTAGAGAAAAAGGAATTAACTATTTTAAACTCTGATATTTTTGAAGAGAAAGACCCTTATTTTTTTAATAATGACACCTTACTTTTCATAAGTGATCGCGAGGAGTTAGGAAATTATCAAATCTATTTATACTCTTTGAGGGAAAAAAGTATTAAAAAGATTTTTGATAAGAAAACAAAAGAATTATCTTCAGTAATTCCTCTTTCTAAAAATTCTTTAGATACCTTACTTTTTATTTTAAACCATTCTTTAGTAATTTATTCTTTAAGGGAGGATAAGATTTTATATCAAAGTGATTTTCTTGGTTCCTGTCAGACGCCAAGGGTTTATAAAGATAAAATTCTTTTCTCTTATTATCATAATCAAGGTTATTCTATTTGTCAGATTGATAATATCTATTCTTTAATTGAAGAAAAGGAATTTAAAAAAGAAAAAGAGGAAATCAGTGAGTTTTCTTATCCCGAAACTTCTTTGGCAAAAGAGAAAAAAAGGTATACCTTTTCTCTTTCAGCCGATTATGCAATGGGACAAGCATTTTTTTCTACCGGTTTGGGGTTAAGCGGCAATATTTTAGTTTACCTTTCAGACCTTTTAGGCAATCACCGGTTTTTAATCTTAACCAACCTTTACGGACTGATTGACTTTTCCAACTTCTATTTCTCTTATGGCTATTTAAAAAGAAGAGAAGATTATTATTTTACTATTTTTCAATTTGTCAATTTCTATTCGTCAAAACCCGACACCTTTTTAACTATTGCGGAAAAGGGATTATCACCTGTTTTATCTTATCCTTTTACCAAATTTTTGAGGACTGAATGGGGCCTATTATTTTACTCAAGGGATTTTAGATTTTATCATCAAAAAGAAGGATTGTATGAGATTGAAAATAAAAGAATTAGTGAAAAATTTTTATACACCTATTCTTCTTTAGTTTTTGATAATGCCTTATTTTCTTACTTTGGACCAATCAAAGGTCAGAGGTTTTTATTACAACCTTATATTACCATTCCACCAAGTGATTCGATATTTCAGAGTTTATATTTAGAAACAAGAAACTATCTCAATCTTTATAATAACTCTTATATTCTTGCCCTACTTTTTGGCGGCATAACAAGTTTTGGCAAAGATAAAAAGATGTTTTATCCGGATGGTAATTATGTGCGGGGTTATCCTCAGGTTTATCCCGAGGAAGAAGAAACAAATCCTTATTTAATTTTTGGTAAATTAGAATTTCGTTATCCCTTTATTGAGATTTTAAAATTGGGCTTTCCTTTACCAATAACAATAAAAAATATCCGAGGAAATACCTTTTTAGATTTTGGTAGTAATTTTAAAAAATCTATCTGGGGTGTTGGCTTGGGATTAAGATTTTTTATTGGCTATTTTCCTTTTATGATTGACTTTGCCTATCCCCTCTCTCTTAAAAAAGAAGAAAGAAAGTGGCAAATTACCTTTGGCATAAAAGAAGATTGGTAAAAAATGAGAAAAATTTTTTTTCTTCTTTATTTTTTTTCCTTTCTCTTTTCCCAAAAATTTACCTTTGAGTTAAAAGAAATAAAATTAGAAAAATTCCTTTTTGATGGAAAAACTTATGATTTTATTTATGTTCCAAATTTAAATTACCAATATCTTCCTTCTTTGCCTAGTTATGAAGAATTTATTTTCTTAGAGAATGATAGTGGTCAAATAGAAATTTTAGATTATTTATATGAGATAAAAGAAAATATTTTTCTAAAAGAAGAGAATTTTAATAAAGAACTTATTAAATTAGAATATTTAGGAAAAAGGGAAGATAAAAACCTTTTTAAAATTACCATCCATCCCTTTCAATATGAGAAAGATAAGAAAATTCTAAAAATTTATAAAAAGATTGATTATAGAATAAAAGAGTTTAAAAAAATAAAAAGGGATACCCTTTTATCTCTAAAAGAACTTCCTAATAGAGATTTAATAAAAATTGAAATCTGCTCCACCGGTATTTATGAAATAACTTACGAAGATTTAAAAAAGATAGTTCCAAATATTGACTTATTAAATCCTGAATATTTCTCCTTATATGATGCCAATTTTAAAGAGATTCCCATACTTATTTTTGGTGAAGAGGATGGTAGGTTTGATAAAAAAGATAAAATTATTTTTTTTGGTAAAGAACATTTTTCTTTATACACCTTAAACAATGTCTATTGGCTTTCTCTTTTCAATTTAAATAAAGGAAAAAGAATGAAAAAATATTTGGTTAGTAAAGAAAAGGAGAAAAGTATTAATTTTGCTTTAGAAAGTTTAAAAATTGAGTATGACAATTTTTGTCCGGCAAGAAGTGGCATTTTATGGGTCTGGGAGGAAATATCAAAACCTGAGGGAATACAAAAATTAAGAAAAGAATATAAATTAGATTTCTTAAATAACCCAATTGTTTTAAAGAAGTTATTTTTAAGATTTTGGCCCAAAAAGGGAAATATTAACCTTTATATCTATCTTAATGATGTACTTATTGATTCATTAAAATTTATTGGTCAACCAAATTATCCCCAAGTTAAAGATTTTTTAAAAGAAAAAGAGATTTTATTAAAGAATAAAAATAATCTTTTAGTCTTAGAATTAATTGGTGAGAGAGAAATGTCCTTTTATTTTGATTTTTTAGAGATTGAATATAAAAAAGAATTAATCTTTGATAATCAACCGATATTTTTTACCATTGATACTTTGGGCAAGATAGCAATTGAGATTAAAAATAAAAGCAAAGAAAAAGAGATTTATTTATTTAACATTACTAAAAAAGAAGAACCAAAACTTATTGAAAACTTTTATCAAGATACCTCTTTAATATTTTTCTCCCAATCTTTTTTTGAAAAAACCCAATTTTATTTATTAAGCGAGAAAAATTTTAAAAAACCGCTGAATGTCCAAAGGAAAAATTTAGGGAAATTAAAAGAAACTTATGATTATATAATTATCACACCCAAGGAACTCTATTCTTCGGCGTTACTTTTAAAAAGTTATCGGCAAAAAACAACTAATTTAAAAATTGGTATTGCTTTATTAGAGGATATTTATGATGAATATGCTGGTGGTTTAAGAGAGATTTCAGCAATAAAAGAATTTTTAAAAGAAAAAAGGCCGAAATATTCTCTTTTTTTAGGAGATGCCAATTATGATTATCGGGGAATTTTAAAAAAATTTGGTGGAGTGCCTACTTATGAATGGGGCTATGATTATGAGCCCGGTGCCTATTCGGATAGAGGATTATGTTTTGATAGTTATTTTGCTGATTTAGAGGGCAATGGCACTTCACCCGATATTATTCTAACACGATTACCAATAAGAAACGAAGAAGAGATGAAAACTTTTTTAAGGAAATTAGAAGAGTATGAAAAAAATCAGTTTATTTTCTCTAACAAAATCTTATTACTTTTAGCCGATGATGAATATAATGGTAATCCAAGTCCTGATAAAAGAGACCCAATTTGGCGTGACCATTATGGTAGTTGTGAGCATATTGGCAATCTAAGTAATAACCAATATTTATTAAAAAAAATCTATCTCTTTGACTATCCTTTTTTAAAAAGTAATGACAAAGGAGATGCCAAGGCCGATTTAATAAAATATCTTAACAAAGGAGTTGGTATTTTATGTTATTTTGGTCATGGTGCGGGTGATAGACTTGCTCATGAGAATATTTTTTCTTTAAGCGATATTTATCAGTTAGAAAATAAAGGAAAATATTTCTTTGCCTTTTTTGCCAGTTGTGGTGTTGGCCGTTTTGACGAAACTGAATATGAATGTTTAGCCGAAGAATTGGTAAGAAGCCCCTACGGAGCCATTGCCACAGTTGCGGGTAGTAAAGCCACCAGCACAATTAGCAATAAATACTTTGGAGAAATTATGTTTAATAGCATCTTCTCCCAAAGTTGCTCTACTTTTGGCGAAGCCTTTTTTAGAGCCTGGTATATGGATAAGAAATATCACTTCTTTGGCGAACCATTAACCAAAATCCCTTTCTTCCCATTAAAGAGAAATAACCTCCAGACTAACGAAACTATAATAACCGGTAAAATATTTTTAATAAAAGATACCATTTCCGAAAAAGATGCTCAAGCGATAATCTTTGCTTCCCTTCCAAAAAGAAGAAGGATTTATAATTCCTGGTTTGGTCAAATCTTTTATGATTTACCCCAAGACTTTTTCTATCTTAACTATCATAAAATAAAAGAAAATAAAATTATTGACTCCTTTTTTGTTACCCAAATTCCTTATCCCGATACTATTTATCTTACTGATGGTCTTTCCTATTTTTTAAATCCTTCAGCAAATATTTATCTTACTATTAAAGGAGAAAAAAACTATTCTCTCTCTTCACCACCCCTCTTTTTTAAAAGGGATACCAGTAATATAAAAAGTGAGGTAAGTTGGGAACTTTTTGCTGATAATAAACTATTAAAAGAAACAACCGAAGTGAATAGAAACTTTATTTTAAAAGGAAAAATATATTCAAAAACAGGGCTTCTTCAATTACCTTATTTCCAAGGTTGTGGTTTTTATCTAACTCCCTATCAAACTTTCTTTGACCTTCTCCCTTATCTTTCTTATCAACCAAATTCTTATACTAATTTAACCTTTTCTTTACCAATCAGTTTAGTTAATGATACTGCCACTTTAATTTTTTATCTTACCGACAATCTTTTAAATAGATTCTCTAAAACCTACTTTTTAAAAGTTTACGAAAAAGATGAAATAAAAGACTTCTGTTTTTTAAAAATCAACGAAAATACCTATTGCTTCTCTTTTAATACTAATAAAATCTTTGAGATAAAAATAAAAATTTATACTTTAAATGGGAAATTAATAAAAGAATTAAAAACCCTTACTAAAATTGGTAATAATACTATCTATTGGGATAAAAAAGATTTTATCGGAAAAGAAATTTTTAGGGGAATTTATTTAACAAAAGTGATTTATAATTTAAACGGAAAAGAAGAGACCTTTTTAAGGAAGATCATTATTGAATAACATTGATTTTTGTTCTATTATTTTTATAATTTATTTATGAAAAAATTTTTATCTTTTTTCCTTTTTCTAACCCTTCTCTTCGGTGCCCATGGTTATCCAGGTGCAGTATTTTTAATGATCTGGCCATCGGCAAGGCCAACATCTTTAGGTGGTAATTTTACTGCCCTTGCTGACAACCCTTCAGCAACTTATTATAATCCCGGTGGACTTGGATTATTAAAGAATAGATTAAGTGCCGAATTAATGCATTGTAATTGGCTTCCCGGTCTTACCGAAGGATTAGATATTTCAATGTATTACGAATTTCTGGCATTAACTTATAAAACAGATGAGATTGGTACCTTCGGATTTAATACTATTTATTTAAATACTGGCGAGACTGAAGTTTGGAATGAAAGAAATGAATTACTGGGTAAATATACAACCTTTGATGTGGCGTTAACATTTTCTTATGGTTATCCAATATTACACAATTTAGGAGCAGGTTTATCATGGAAATTTATCTATTCCTATTTGGTAGCTGATTGGGTTTGGAAGGCAATGCCGGAATTAGGGATTGAAGCCGGCGGCACAGGAATAACTTGGGCTTTTGACTTTGGATTACTTTATAAGCCTTTCAATTGGTTTTCCTTTGGTGCCTCTTTAAGCAATATTGGCCCCCCGATCTCCTATATTGCCGGAAGTGAACCCGACCCATTACCAAGAATGTTAAGAATTGGCTTAAACTTCTCACCCGTAAAAAATGAAAATATAACATTAAACTTACCAATAGAATTAAATATTGGACTTGTAGAAAAAGCAGATACCACAACTTCAGAATTAGAAGATATGTGGAAAAGTTTTGGTATAGAGTGTAGGTTTTTTGATAATCTTCTCTCTTTAAGACTTGGTTATTTTGAAGATGTGAATGGCTGGCGAGGCGGAGTAATTGTTGAAGATAAAAATGGAGAACAAGATTGTATATCAATATTTGAATACCTTTTTAATAGAAAAGGTAGAAAACTTATTCGGGGCGAGAGAAAAGTTAGTATTCCTTTTACTTGGGGAATTGGTTTTTCTTATAAAAATTTCAGTTTAGATATTTCTTCTGATGAATTAATTTATAGTTTCCCAACCACCAATTACAAATTTTCTTTTACTTTTAGAATGTGAAAGATATTTCCCTTATTATAGTAAATTATAATACCACTAAATACCTTATAAATTTAATTAATTTTTTAAAAGAAAAAGATTATCAAATTGTTGTTGTTGATAACAACTCGGAAGAAGAATTACCTATTGAATATTTTAAAAATAATGATATCCTTTTAATAAAATTAAAAAAGAATTATGGTTATGCAAAGGCGATTAATATTGGCTTGAAATATGTAAGTGGTGAATATATCGGAATTTTAAATCCCGATATTATCCTTAACAATAATGAAATTGAAGAGTTGGTTTCTTATTTAGAAAAAAATCAAAATTGGGGATGTATTGCTCCTTTATTTATTAACGAAAAAAAAGAAACCTTACCTTCGGCTCGTTCCTTTCCAAAAATTTCTTACCTTTTTTTTGGCTATCGTTCAATTATTTATAGACTTTTCAAAAATAACCCTTATTCCTTTCAATTTTTAAATTTAGCAAAATACCAAAGAGAAGAACCAATAGAGGTCGATTCAGTAATTGGAACTTTTATTATATTTAGAAAAAAAGCATTAGAAGATATTGGTAATTTTGATGAGAGGTTTTTTCTTTTTGCTGAAGATTTAGATGTTTGTAAACGATTATGGGAAAAGAATTGGAAAGTTATTTTATATCCAAAAGTAAAAATAATCCATTATTTAGGAAAGGCAAGAAGTAAAAATTTTGTTAAATCAGAAA
>JANXBG010000043.1 GCA_025060715.1 Caldifarciminota bacterium
AAATTATACTATCATATGTAGCAGGATGTATTATCGTAGATAAATCTGTTGTTTCAGGTAAAGTTTTTAAAGAAGTCGGTAATCCTATGTAATATACTTCACATTCTACCCTCTGAGTAGGAATAGGATAAAACCATAAAATACTTAATCCTTGCACAGCATAATACCAAGTATCTCCCGAAGTTGTCGGCATAAAAGTCATCTTAGCAAATATCTCATTCAAATCCTCTTTCTGAGCATATCTTCCATTAACCCTTACTGACTTTATCCTAAAAATCGGCTTTACTAGCGCACCAAATTGCGGACTAAATTCAAGTGTGCTCAAATTAACCTTATTCTCATTCGCATTCAATCTAAACCTTATTAAAGATATATGTAAATACTCATCACAAAAAGTAGAAAGAGAAGTTATTGTCTTTAAAATCGCTAAATCTAAATAATCTAAAATTTCTTCTTTTGGATATAAAGGTGATTGTGTCGGTTGCCCTAATAAAGACCTAATCCTTTCTATGGCTTCTTTTATTGTCATATATCACCTTTAGGGGGCAGTTCTTTCACTGCCCCCTATATCATTATGTAATTGCAATATTTCTCATTAAAGCAACCGCTCTTCTATTAAGAGTAAAGAACGCAAAATCACACCATCCAACAACCATATAAATAGCCTCACCAACAGCAACTTTAGGAATTAAATAGTTATCACCACCACCCGCAGAAAGCCAAGTAAATGGTCTCACCCATCTATACCTAAACGCTTGCGGGTCAATAGCAAAAATACATCCCTCTGGACAATATGGTGAAGTTAATACTTCACAATTTCCAAAAGGACCAGCAATCACTATTGAACCTAATGGCATAGTAACGCTTCCATCAGTAGGAAATACTCTTAAATAATTTGTCATTAAAGAAAAGATTTTTGCCATTACATTAGGAGTTGTAATCAAAAGATTAGGAGTATAAGCAGTCCCCATATGATTTTTCGCTGTCTGTAAAAATCTATAAAATACTTCTAAGGAAAGAGTATAATCATTTCCCGCTGTTCCACCCTCAACATAAGCAGTCCAATCAGCAGAAGTTGGTATCTCTCCATAAGTAGCATTATTAACAATTCCCCATAAACCAACAAACTCTCTATTAAGATTTTTACTCACAACAAAATAATCGTTTGCTGCCGCACCCGAAATCGCACTCTCTAAAGTAATTCTCTTATTCGCAGCATCTATAGAAGTAACAACCGAAGTTCCTCTTACTGCTCCTGTTGCTCCATTGATTAAATCAACTCGCATTCCAACCCTAAAAAGTTTTGTCGCATCTAATCTATAAGCCGTAACATCAGGAACATATGGAGACCTTACAACAAAAGTTGGATTATTAGTAGCATCCGTAACAATTCCTAATCTTCCAGAACCATCTCCAAATAACATCCTCTCAAAATGCTCTTTCATCTCATTAATCCTACTATCCAAAGCCATCGCAATTAACCTCAATCCTTTCTCCATATCCACAACTCTAAAATCAAATTCTTCAGAAATAAAGAAATTGACAAAATTATGATAAGCACTATTTGTTCCTAAAGACCTTATCACAGGTAAAGAACCAGCCGCAAATCCGTGTCCTCGAGATAAAATTAATGGAACTTGAACCCTTGAACCAATTACCTCTGCCTCAGCAGGCGAAGCCTCTTGTATCCTCTGCCATACAGGAGACAAATAATTTATTATGTTTGCTAATTCTTCCCTATATGTATTTAATAAAGTTTGTGCTTGTGTCCAATCTATAGGCATAATTACCTCCTATTTAATTTATTTATTTTCTTTTACCCCAAGATGGCTCAGGAGGCAAACCCAACTCCTTTCTTAACCTCTCAAGCCTTTCTCTTGGGGTCTCCTCTTTTATGCCTGACATACCTCCACCCTCTGCTGAAGGCGGAGTTTTCTTACTCTCCTCTTGTTGTTTTATAACCATTTCACCCAACTTTGTTGATAAAACCTTATCACCAAAAATCTCTACCAACTCCTTCATTACTTCACTCGGTTTCACAAGCCTTTCTAATTTATCAGTAAAATATACCGCTCCCGCCTTTGCTATCTCTACTAATATATCATATTTATCACCTAAAATATCCTTGTAATTCTTTTCTATCTCTCCTAAATCAGTAAGCACCATTTGAGTAATCTCTTCTACTTTTTTCTGTGTCTCTTCATCCACTTTCTCTGCTTTTACTTCCTCTTTTTTCTCCTCTACCTTCTCTTTCTTTAAAATTCCTTCCTCTTCCAATATCTTTTGCCCTTCCTCTGTCTTTAAAAACTCTAATACTTCTTTTTTAACATCTTCTTTAAAAATATCTACATCAGGATACATTTGCTGTATATCTTCCCAAGTCACTTTCTTTTCTTCCATTTTTACCTCCTTTTTAAATTTATTTACCTAATCTCTTTAAAGTTAATGCCAAAACTACCCTTCTATACAACCTTCTCT
Organism: Caldifarciminota bacterium; assembly: GCA_025060715.1. GTDB lineage: Bacteria > Hydrothermota > Tepidihabitantia > Tepidihabitantales > DTDR01 > DTDR01. The sequence goes on from JANXBG010000043.1 coordinate 2,479, forward strand.
CCTGGGGCGTCAATTTTCCTTCCCTTTCCTTCTTTCTCTCTAACCTACTTTTTAATTCCTGTAATAATGATACAGGAATTTTCTCGCCTTTCTTAATCAACCCCTTCTCCTCCAACTCCTTCCTCAAAGCCCCAGGCTTCTTGATAGCCTCCTGTATCCAAAGTTTCATCTTCACCTCCTATTTCTTTTCTTTCTTTACTTTCTATACCTTGTTCTCCTTTCCCTTCCTTTAAAACATTCTGTATATTCTTAATCTGTTCCATATACGCTAAACTATGCTCCTCCCTATGCTTTTTTAATATCTGTATCTGTAAAGAATTTAACCTATCATAATTCTGCTTTAAAAACTTATCTATCTGCTCTATGTGAATTAAATGATTATCAAAATCCTCTACCTTTAATCTCACCTCCGGATTAAACATAACCTCTAAATTCTCTCTCCTCTGTCTCTCTATATCTAACTGCGTATCCACTGTCTCTATAAATTCTCTCATATTAATTATACTCAAAATCGTCTGGGGGTTCAATACCTGAAGCATTCCTGGTATCTGTAATAACTCCCTCAATAATAATAACCTATTAGTCTTCGTCATTGTATATAAATCACCTAAAGCATACCTTATATTCCACCTTCCTTTCAACTCCTCTTTGTCAAAAATTAAAACCTCAACAATACTATATTCACCACCACCAATCTCTAATTTCCTTCCCGTCGGATAAAACTCTTTTATAACCTCTAATCCATATTGACAAGCCTTTATTAATCTTTGAATTATCATTTTCTTAATCGGGTCAAATGCTTGCTCTGATGACATTATTGTCTGTATTATCTCTGTTGCTGTCCTTTCTCTTACAGGATACTTGACATCGTGTGTAGCAGTAAGATATTCAATGTTCATTAATAAAATATCTAAAACTCTTAATAATCCTAATGGTATGTTTTCTATTTCGGTAATAAAAGGTTGGGGTGATGTTGCGGGCACATCAAACACTTCCTTTATTACTGAAGCACCTTCCGGAATATATGTTTTCAATGTTCCGCCTCTCGCTTCCATAAAGGCTACTTTCTCTCCCATCTTTTCACTTATCTCTATTATCTTTGATAAAATCTGTAAATAAATCTTATTCAATTCCCTTGCCTCATATAAAGAAGTCCTTCCATAAAATAAATATGGTTTAGGATTATCCCGAAAATCTATAAAAGGTAAAACTTCCATCCTCCTAAACGGTTCTGGTAATGAACTCTCACTTACTATCTCATCACCTATCATCTTAACAAAAAGTCCATCAGGATATTTAGAAGAAGGAACCTCATAATATTCACGATAACAATAAAACTCTTGTTTTCCTAATTCTTTTAAATTTAAACCAATCTTTTCTAAAAAACTGGCATATGCCTCATCAACTGGTGTTTTAGAAATAGATTTAAAATCTTTTTCAACAAATCCTTTGTTTTCTAATGTATCTCTATCCCAATATTCTTCAATAATTATCCACTTTGCCCTTGTCGGTAAAGATTTGTCTATTAAACAATTTATTCCTTTCGCATTCGGGTCTATATAATAATTAAAAGGTGGTATAACTCTATAAACTAAATCTCCATTTGGAACTTTATAAAAACATATATTATCCCCAATTTTTTTAATATATAACTTCCTCCCTTTCGCATCCTTTAAATGTAATCTCCCAAAGGGTGTATCAACTTCATAAGGAATTCCCTCTTTTTCATTGTAAGTTATTTCGGGTAAATATAAAGGCTCGCCCGCTGTCTCATCATATCCAACTTTCAATAAAGTTGTATCTACCCATAACATCCAAAAATATAAGTCATATAAAACTTCTTCCAATTTCGGAGTAATAACTCCATCAACTATCTTTTGAGCAACCCTTGCTGACGCAACATCTTCTGTTTGTATTGTAGAAGGTGAAATAATAAAACTTGGTGGAATAGAAAAAAATTTTACTAAAAAATTTGTAAAAATTCGGTGTAAAAGATTACAATTGATTAATTTCTTCCACTCTACCCTCTTATCTTTTCTTGTTAAAAAATCTAAAAAATCTACAAATCCTTTGGAAGTGAAAACTAAAAATTGTCCTTGCTGACTGGCTAAAGCTAACTGCCACCTTCTCTCAAAACTCTGCCTAAACTTTTTGGAAAGATTATATCTACTCTCTATTCTCTCTTTTAAATCCATATTACATTAAAATATCTCCAATATCTTCCTCTTCTTCTTTTTTTTCTTTTTCTCTCTTTTGCTCTTGTCCTAATAAGATTAACCTCATCTCCTCGGGTATTCTATCTTTTGAAATTTCTTTATACAAAAGTGAAAAATATCTTTTTAAAGTCTTCTCTAATTTAAAAGAAAAATAAATTTCTATTCCTAAAAAAATAACAATCAAAATCTCTATAATTAACATAACCCTATATCCTATATATAAATATAGTGAAATTTTAAAGAAAAGTCAAATAGTTTGATTTTCAAAAATTTTGGGTTATAATTTAGAATGCGTGGAGTTATACCAAAAGATTTAGAAAAGAAAGATATTTTTTGGCGAAAAGATTTAGATACTCTGGAAAAAAGATTAGTCCTTTTTGACCTTCTTTTGCCTTATTTTAAAATAGAAACTATCGCAAGTATTTTAACTATCTCATTAATAGAACAACCAACTAAAATACCAAACAATAATGCTTTTGGTATCCATCCTTGGAAAGAAAATTTTCCTTGGGGATGGGATAAAAACTTTTGGGTCTTTAAACCTAATGGCTATTTTATCTGTAAAGAAGGAACAACTAAACAACCTGCTTGCTATTTTTCTTTCGAATATTTAATACATTCTTGTGTCTTTGTCGGCAAAGTTATAGAAAAAAGAAATATCTATGATGGCGAAAAATACACAAAAAAATGGGTCGGCTCTTATAATAAAAATTTAGAAATTATTTTTGATAACCTTTATTCTAAAATTTTAAAAAAAATTTCTTGACATTTCAAAAATTTTGCCTATATTTCATATGTATGGCTATGAAATATACACATAAAACAACAATACGGTTAAATTTAAAGGTTTTAAAGAGTTTAAAAAAATGTTCCAAAAAGACAGGTAGGAAGGTAACGGAGTTAATAAGGGAAGGGATAAATTTAGTATTAGAAAAGTATAAATAATATTTTAGAGTGATGTGAAAAATGAGTGAGTTTATTTACTTTGTGATTATTATTGTGATAACAATTTTAATAAACATACTATTTTTCTTTATTGGGCAGAAAATACTCAAAGCAAAAGAAGACAATCTAATCTGTATTTTCAATACATTCAGGGACAATACTATCAAAGAGATAGGAGATATTTACGAAAAAATTAACAAGATTAAACAAGACATAAAAGAAGTAAATGATGATATGAAGGATGTAAAAGAAGATTTTAGAAGCTTAAAAAGAGAAAATGCACAGAGTTTAAAAGGGATGCTAGCGAAAATTCAGGCGTTAGAAAAAAGGACAGAAAAGATTGAAAGTATTTTGAAAATAAAGGAGCATAAAAAATAAAAGTATGAATTGGGAAATAAGAAAATACGAAGTTAATAATAACTCTCTTATTGAGTTGAGAATATTTTTAGATAAATACGAAAATAAAGTTTTAAATGATTTGCTTTTGAAATACAATTTTGAATATAAAGATAAATATTACAAGATAACAAATACTGTTGATAAAGAAAATGATTTATTGAATATCTTAAATGAGATAAAAACTGAATTAGAGAAAAGAAAGATAGAGATAAAGCTTGAAGAGATAAATTTTGCGATTGAAAATATCACCGAAAAGATTAAAGAATTAGAATGTGATATAAGCATTATAAAAAAGATACTTTTAAAAAAGAAAATTGTCAAAACAGATGATAAAGGTAATATTTTGTATTCTTTTCCAATCTTTTTATTTTTAGAAAGCATATTTAAAAAACTATGGCAAAATAAAATTGTAAGAGATATTTTGGCAATAATCATAACAGTTATCTTTGTATTTTTAGTTTTAAGTTTTTTTGAACAGAGAGAAAAAATAAAACAATATAGATTAGAAATCAAAAAACAAACAGCTTTGATATCTCATCTTACTTTTGAAAAAGAGAGTTTGAATATTTTGATAAAAGAATATAAAAGCAAGATTGAAGAAAGAAAAGAGAAGATAAAAAAAATCGAGATAATTAAAATACCGGAGGGCGTGAAATATAGAGAGGAGATTACGGAAGAGACAAAGAAAATAGAGGAGGAGTTTAGTAAAATACAAAATTATTTAACGATATTAGAGACACAAAGAGATAGCATAAAGTATATTTTAGATAGTTTGGTTGAGGAGAAAGAAAAGGTGATAAAGAAAGATAGAATATTTGAGCCTTATTTAGTTTTGAGTAATAAAATTCCATTTGAATTAGATAGTTTAAAATTTGGTGCTGGTTTAGGAATAAGAATATGGAGATTGAATTTGGAAGGTAATTTAATGTTTGATAAGAATTTAAGGCTTTATAATAATTTAAGTTTGAAATTTAAGTTTAAGTAATGGAATTCAATATATTAACTTTGAAAATTAATTGTATGTTGAAAAACATAAATGATATTTTGTGCTAAAAAGAATTATTTTCTTTATTTTTATCCTGAGAAGGATTTTTACATAGACATTTTTGTTTATAATTTTATTTTTAGGAAAGGGAAAATATTTTTTAATTTTCATATCAATTATTGGAAAAGGGAGTTTATTAATGAGTTTTTAAAAGAGTATGAAAAGTTATATCTTTTAAAAGAAGAGAAGATGATAGAAAAGTTAAGGAAAAAAGCACTTTTTGGCATATCAATGGAGATAAAAACAGAAGCAAATAAAGTTAAGATTTACAATTTTCTTTCAAAGCTTTTGCCTTCAAAATTAGCCTTCAAGATAACAAAAAATTTTTTAGAAAGTTATTATGAAAATTTACCAACAATTAAAGAAAAAATAAGGGAGGAAATATGGAAGTGATTAGCATTTCAAAAATTGGTAATAAAATTGTAGTAAAAGTTAAGCAAGATAAAAATCTACTTGAGTTTATATTTTCTCGCTTCAGAATACAGGATTACAATCTAAAAAGTTTTTGTGAAGTCTATTATAATACTGAAGAGAGAAGAGAGTTTATCTTATGTTCAAATGTTAATTTAGAGAGTGAGCGGGCATATAAAGAATTTTCTTCTTTTCTAAATGAAAAATTCTTTTTAGAAGAAGATAATCTCTCAAGAGGTTTAATTCATAAAGTTTTCAATCTTGTCAGACAAGAATTTTTAAAAGGTGAAGAATTTGTATTATTAAGACTTGTAAAAGATGATATTGGTATAGAGGAAATCCCTCAACCACAATATCTTATCTATCCTTTCATTTATCAAAACCAAGTAAATCTTTTATATGGTGAAGGTGGAACCTTTAAATCTTTTTTTGCCCTGTATTTAATAAAACAACTTTTAGAAAAAAATCAAAATGCTAATATCTTATATCTTAACTACGAGACAGATGAAAAAGAAATTTATAGAAGACTTAAACTTTTAGACATTGATAAGTTATATCACCGATATTGCTCAATTCCTATTACCGAAGAGACAGAAAAGATTGCTGAATTTTGTGCTGAAAAAAATATTGATTTAGTTATTTTAGATAGTATTGGCGTAGCAATTTCAAACTTACCCCTAAACGACCCCCAATCAGCAACCGCCTTATTCTCTTCTATCAGAGAACTAAAAACAACTTGCTTATTAATTGGACATCAACCAAAACAAAGCAACGATTTGCCTTTCGGAAGTGTTTATTTTTATAACCTTGCCCGTAATGTCTGGAAAACCGAAGTCTTTAACGATTTCTATAACACTTATTTAGTATTACACCACAAAAAAGATAATTTATCAAAATTAAAAAAACCCCAAGCATTCAAAATTTATATTGATGAAATCTCTGTTGAATTTAAACCAACCTCAATTGAAAGTATCCCTGAATTAACACCCCAAAAACCAACTTACACAAGAATTTACGAACTCTTATCAGAAGAAGGAGCTAAAACACCTAAAGAAATAGCAAGTTTATTAGGATTAAAACAAGATGTCGTAAGAAGATATCTAAACCGATATAAAAACCTTTTCAGAAAAAATGACGATAAATGGGAAGCAATAAAACATAAATCAAAAGATGAG
>JANXBG010000044.1 GCA_025060715.1 Caldifarciminota bacterium
CCTTTGGATGCAGGCTAATATGTTCTTCAATCAACACGGTAGTCCAGTGATTAAACCATGTGCAAATTACATAATTTATTATATCTTTGTGAAGTTTAGTTTTAACATTATTTAACAATTCTTCATATCGGAGAAATCTTCTTACATATTCAGTTTATATCTCCTGATCCAATTGGCCTTGTATTACTCCTCAAGTAAATATGTGAATTTCATTAGCTCTCTCTTTAAATTTTCATCAAAAATAATTTTTCTCCGTTTTTGAATTTTCTCTTTATACCTCTGCTTTATAAATTTATCAACAACTTTTTCCTCTATTCCCATATTCAAAATTCTTTTAACAATCTCTTTTGCTAAATTTCTTTGATACCTAAAATTAGAGCAAGAGTTTTTAAATGTGGCAACGGAATACACAATTAAATTTTAAATTTAAACCTTCTTTTTGAGTTAATAAAGACATTATTTTTATATACTCATGTTTAAACACATAAAAACCACCAACTAATGCTCGGTATCGCCATAGTTCTTTTTGATTTCTCTTTTCTCTTGTTTCTTCAAAGTTTTTAACAATTATACTTTTAAGTAAATATCCTTTTTTTAACACTTCTTCCATACAATAAAACCCCAAGGGAATCTATTCTCCTTTGGAATATTTATCACCAATTACTAAAATAAGAAATCTTCCTTTTTCTAAAAAAGGAGTTACATTATCCACAACTTCACCAAACATTTTTAGAAATTCTTGGGTATTTTTCTTTATTTGGCTCCTTTTCAATCAATTCTTTTACCTTTTCTACTACTTCGGGATTCAATTCTATTTCAATTCCGTTTCTATCCACCTTCGCTATTCAATCAAAGTCGTGCCACTACCTAAAAAAGTATCCAAAATCCAATCTCTTTTTTGTGTATCTTAACATCATCTGTTGAGGAATTTGAAGAATAAAATTTTTCCAATACCAACCAAGCTGGGACACCTCCAAGTATCTCTTTTATCAAATAGCCAAAGACTATCAGTTATAAATATAAGATTATTTGTTTTAACCTTCTCAATAATATTTTGCTCTTTCTTTTGTTTGGAATTTTAGAATCTGTTCCAATTCACTTACCAAGACAATCCCATCATAAAGAGATATTATCACCATTAATATTTCTATTCAAAATCTCTTCTTTATCATTTTTCTTATTAGCTTTTTATAACATTTAAATTTTGTTGGTTTCTTATTCTATTTAAAAAAGGTTTTGTATTCAATTTTTCTAATACCAACTCTCTTTTTTATTCATTTTTAAACTATTATAAAAGAGAAAATTTATAATTACCAGGTTAATAAGGGTATTAAAGAAAAGAACTTTTTACTAAATAAAAAAAAGTGCTAACCTTTTAGGCTCTTTTTTCGTTATATATATAAAGGGAAAGTTTATGGGACTGGAATTATCAAAATCTAATATCTCTATATTACTACCGAAAAGGACTTACAAATTGTTAAGAAAGATGAGAATATTAGACTTTAAAGATTTGATTAAAAAGGAGGTATTAGGGAAGTTATATATTCTTAAGTAATTCTTTTAAATATCTTCTTAATACCACTTTCATAAGACAAGGGGGTTTTACTTTCTATAAAGAAGGGGGCAGTATAGTATATAGTATACTCTCTTAAATAAGTTATTAGATAATAATTAAGTTTGTAGTAAAAATAAGGCTTTGGTTTATATTTGCTATTATGGATTTAATAATTAATTTACTAATTAATTAAAAGGAAATTTAAGAGAGGTGAGAAATTTAGGATTTTAGCGAAGAATGAGAAAAAGATGCTTACCAAAAAACCAATTTACCAACTACTAAAAATATAATTAATATGAAGGTTTAAAAATTGTTTCGCCAATTTTCTGAATTATTAACACTTTATAACGGGTAATGATGGGTTAAGCCAGGATAAGAATTTCTATTTTGCCTTTTCTCTTAAAATTTCGCAACGACCCCTTGCTTTTTGATAAATTTCTATACAAAGGCGATAAAGTTCGTGTCTTTTCTCTTCTTCCGCTCTTTTTAAGTCTGCTAATAATTCTTCTCCTTTTTTAATTTCTTCTTTTAATAATCTTATCTCAGCAATCTCTTTTTTTCTTAATTTAGTAAGATTTTCCAATGAATCAACTTTTGATTTTAAGCGATTTAACTTTTCTTCGTAAAGTTCAATAACTTTTTTACTTAACATTTCAGCATTTATCTCTTCTTTATTTATTTGAGTAAAGAAGTCACGATAATTGATATAAAAATAAGCCAAAAGCAAAATAAAAATTCCTAAAAGAATAAAAATAAGGGTCCGCATCTTTACTCCTTAACTACAATATTAATTAACTTTTTAGGCACATAAATAATTTTTATAATCTCTTTTCCTTTAATCAATTCTTTTATCCGCTCATTTTCTAATGCCAACTCTTTTATCCTCTCTTCTCTTTCTTCTCTAAAAACTTCAATCTTTGCCCTTATTTTACCATTAATCTGAATAGGAATTTCGATCTTCTCAAAATAGATTGCCTCTTTGTCATATTCGGGGAAATTGCTTTCTGCTAAAAGATTTTTAAATCCACATCTTTCGTTAATCTCTTCGGTGATATGGGGAGCGAAAGGAGAAAGTAATTGATAAAAAATATAAAGAGAATAATAATATACTTCACTTTTATCTTCAAATTTATATAAATCATTGAGGAATTCCATTAAAGAGGCGATAGCAGTATTAAATTGAAAGTTTTCCGTATCTTCAATCACTTTTTTAATTGTTTGGTTTAACCTAATATAAAGATATTTATCTTTCTCATTTTGAATTTTTGGTTTCTTATCTAAAACTTTAAAATTATTCATCTCGTATAACCGCCAAACCCTTTCTAAAAATCTTTTCACACCACTAACAATCTCTTCTGACCATTCCATATCTTTTTCTGGTGGTGCAGCAAATAAAATTGTTAAACGGGCAATATCGGCGCTATTTTCTTCTAAAAATTCACCAACCCAAACACCGTGCTTTTGGGAAGAAGACATTACCCTTCCTTTATATAAAACCATTCCTTGGGTGAAAAGAGAAGAACAAGGCTCATCATAGGCACAAAATCCTAAATCGTATAAGACTTTGGTAAAGAAACGAAAATAGATTAAATGGCCAGTAGCATGCTCAATGCCACCAATATATTTATCAATTGGCAACCAATATTTTGTATCTTCATAAGTAAAAGGTTTTTCATTATTATGGGGGTCAAGATATCTTAAAAAATACCAAGAAGAATCAACAAAGGTATCCATTGTATCTGGGTCTCTTTTTGCCTTGCCTCCACATTTTGGACATTTAGTATTAATAAACTCTTCAATTCCCGCAAGAACCGATTTTCCTTTTGGTAAATAATCTTTTACATCCTTCGGTAAAACAACCGGAAGATTTTCTTCTTTTTCCGGAATAATTCCGCAATTCTCACAATGGACCATCGGAATTGGTGTTCCCCAATATCTCTGCCGAGAGATTAACCAATCTTTTAACCGATAATTTACTTTTCTTCTTCCTATATTTTTCTCTTCTAAATATTTAATAATTTTCTCTATTCCTTCTTTAGAAGGAAGACCATCAAAAATACCTGAATTTATCATTACCCCTTCTTCCTCAAAGGCCTTTTCCATATTTTCGGGTTTTAACTCTTCACCATAAGGATTTATCACCACTTTTATTGGTAAATTATATTTTTTAGCAAATTCAAAATCCCTTTGGTCATGGGCGGGAACCGCCATAATTGCTCCTGTTCCATAAGTTGCCAAAACATAATCAGCAACAAAAATTGGTATTCGTTCATTGGTTAATGGGTTAATTGCATATTTATTAATAAAAACCCCCCTCTTTTCTCTACCAATTGCTGTTCTTTCAATTTCAGAAATTCTTAAAACCTCTTTTTTAAACTCATAAACTTCTTCTTCTTTCCCTGTTCCTTTAATTATCTCATCCAAAATTTCTGCTTCAGGAGCAATTGCCATAAAAGTAACACCAAATAAGGTATCAGGTCGGGTGGTAAAAATTTTCAAACTTCCGCCACCCAAAATTGGAAAATCTATCTCTACCCCTTCACTCTTGCCAATCCAGTTCCTCTGCATTATTTTCACATTCTCTGGCCAATCTAATTTATCTAAATCTTTCAAAAGCCTTTCGGCATAATTAGTAATTCTAAAAAACCATTGCTCCAATTCTTTTTTCTCAATAATACTTTGACAGGTTTTTCGATAACATCTTCCCTCTACTACCTGTTCATTAGCTAAAACTGTCTGACAACCAGGACACCAATTAACATATGCCTTTTTCCGATAGGCAAGCCCATTTTCGTAAAATTTAATGAAGAAATATTGGTTCCATTTATAATATTTCTCATCACAGGTCATTATCTCTCTTTCCCAATCATAGCCGATACCCATCATTTTTAAATGTTTTTTGGAAATATCAATATTCTCTTTTGTCCATTCCCAAGGATGAATATTATGAATAATTGCTGCATTTTCCGCTGGCAAACCAAAAGCATCCCAACCAAAAGGATGTAAAACATTATAACCGGTTTGCCTTTTATAACGAGCAATCACATCACCAATCACATAATTTTTTACATGACCCATATGTAAATCACCAGAAGGATAAGGAAACATCACTAAACAATAATATTTTTTTCTTCCGTCCTTTTTTGTTTTAAACACTCCTTTCTCTTCCCAAATTTTCTGCCATTTTTTTTCAATTTCTTTAAAGTTCATAATCTTTCCCCCCAATTTAAAAGCAAAATTTCTGGTTCCCCTTCTCCTCTTTTTATCATCAAATCAATCTTATAGAGAGCTTCTATTTTTTCCCGCAATTCCTTTTCTTTAAAAAAAGAATATATGCTTAACTTTTTTAAATAAATATTTAAAAGGTGGCTTGCCAAAGAACCAATGAGATAAGAAATCTCCTCTCTTTTGGCACTTCCTAAATAACCATAAAGACTTTTAAAAAATTTTTCTTTATCTCTATAACTTATCGCCTCTAAAATGTTTTTCAATTTTCCTTGAAAACTATAACCAACAAACTTTTCTACTACTTCTTCGGTAATTAATCTTTCCTTACAATAAAGTTTTATTTTATTAAGTTCCGAATAAATTAAAGAATAATCCTCACCACAAAGAAAGATTAACGTATCTAAAGCACCATTTGTCAATATATAACCATCTTCTTTGACTTTTTCCATTAAATAGGTTTTCAAATTACTTTTTGATAATGGATGAAGATAAACAACATATTTCTCCAATTTATAATTTTTAAAAAAATCTTCATATTCCTTTTGCTTTTGGAAAATTTTTGGTAAATAAATTACCATCGTTTTATCTTTATTATTTTTAAGGCTATTAAAAAAGTTGGCAAAATCTTCTTCTTTATTCTTCTTTTTTCTCTTTTTAAATGCCAAATCAAAATTTCTGATAAAGCCCAATTTTATTTCTTCAAAAAAAGAAGGGGAATTAAAATTTGAAATTATATCTTTTAAAGAAAGTTCTTTTAAGTCATATTTTCGGTATTGACTACCGGCATATTCTTCGTCATTAAAGTAATGCTTCTTTAATACTTGAAGAATATCATCAATTCGCGCATCCTCTTCACCATAAAGTAAATAAAAGGGATAAACCTTACCAATTTTAATTTCTTTCAAAACCAATTCCGCTTTTAAATAATCCATAAAATAAAAGGGGAGATGGAAAAATTCCTTGCCACCTCCCCTTTTTCCTTTTTGTTAATGGAGGATAATCACCTTTTTGTAATTATCTTTCTCTTTAATAAAGTAAACTCCTTTCTTTTCTAACTTTAAGATTTTTTGACCATTGGCATTAAATATTTCAACTTCTTTAATTTCTTTTAATTCGCTTCCTTTTATTATTCCTTTTTCTCTTTTATTAATTGGCATAATAGAAATCTCTTCTTCTACACCAGGTGCCATTTCTACTACTGCTCTAATCATCACATCATGTTTATCAGCTGCCCGATATTTTGCCCAACCTGTTGTAAATTCCCAAGTCTGCCTAGAAGGAGTATTTGCAGTATCCATACCAAAAGATGGTTGATTGGCAACATTAGAAATTCCGCCGATAAAGAAACCACCACTATTTATCACTACGGCTGGCGAAACGTTGATGGTATACCACTGAGAAGTGGAAATTGATGTTTGGGTAAGATATAATGTTTCACCTGGGGAGTTATTTGGTCCATTATCTTTTAATATTAATACATTAATTGGGGTTGAGGGAGAGGCATAGGCATAAATTTTTACTTGAGTAATTCGGCAAGGATATCTGGGTGGAACAAAATGGGCGCCATAACCACCCGGTCCATTCCACGCCCACATTCCATGAGGAGAAACTAAATCTTCGTATCTTAATTCACCTGGATAGGAAACAACCCTTGCTTCCAATCTAATCTGGTCATTAGTTGGGACCATATCACCGGTTAAACCGGTTTTAATATCAATGGCAAATTGACCGGTTGCAGTTGGAACCCATCTTCTATTAAAAATAATTTCTCTAATCTCTCCTGGTGCCATTGCATCAATCGTTAAAGTATCTGCTAAAACAATTGTTCCTGCTGGCATACTTCTTACCCAACAAAACACTTTAACGTTATTTGCTGGCCGATTACCTGTATTTTTTACTGCACCCTTTAAAAGAACGGTATCACCTTGATAAATAAATATTCCTTCTGAATGCTCATTCATTACATACCAGCAAGCCATATCATTAACAATGTAAGTTGTTGATTCGGGTGGGAAAAAGATTATTGCCAAATTAGCATGCGGTAGATTATAATTAGGTAAACCAGCATGCATATAAGAAAGACCAACCTGCCCAACAACATTCTCAATTCCAATCGTGCTAGAACCTGTTGATTGCCATCCACCATAAGGTTGACCATTTTGAATTAAATATTGAAATCTTATAGTACTATCATTTTTAGAAAGAATAATTTGAAAGGAATTCATTCCACCGGTATTCCAGAAAGGAACCGAATCAAACTCAATAATACAGGTATCGCGGTTATTTGTCCAATACCATACTGAACCCCTTGCTCCAGGGTCTAAATCACACATCAAAGGTGCTAAAATATTATTTGGTCTACTTGGATTAGGAACATTTTGAAAAGGATGAGCAGAAAGGAAATTATCATCAAAGGCGATATAACCATTAGAACCTAAATAAAAACGATTTACCCGATACCAATAATAAGGAAATTCAAAACCAATAGGAAAAGGGCCAACGACATTATCATCACTTAAACCGGTAATTCTTGTTCCTCTTCCGTGTATTGAAATCCAATTAAAAGTTGGTGCACCTGGACAAACAGTATCGGAATCTAACCAGCGATAACCATAAGCATCTGGCCCGCCACCACCAAAGGAAGGAGTAAAGGATAAATTATTAGAAGACAAACTAATTAAAAACACTAATAATAGGCTTATCATATATTTTCCTCCTTTTGATTAATAAAAGTTGATAAATTATAATTCATTTTTCTTAAAAGTCAAATATCACTTTAATAAAAAACCAAAAATATCCTTACCAATTGCCACTTCGGGAATCTTTTTAATTCGTAATTTAAAGTCATAGCGCCAAAGAGTGCCAAATTTTGAAAAATTAAAAATCCCCTCCCAACAATGGAGGTCTTGCCAAATAGCGATTGAATAATCGGTAAATTTCCTCTCTTTTCCATTATAACCGAAAGAGAAATTAAATTTGATTTTAGAGAAATTTAAATAACCAGAGGCTTGCACCATTTGAGAAATTTTTGAAACTGTATGAAATAAGTTTATATTTAAAGTGCAAATTTTAAAAATCTCCCTTTCTAAATTTAAATTATTTGTTAAACTTAACCCAAAACTATCTTTTTCAAAATTATATAGTAAAGAAAAATTGGAATTAAATCTAATATTTTTCTCTTCAAAAACTCTTATCTCACCATTTATATTAATTGGCGAGAGCTCTTTTTTTAAAAAAGAATAGTCGCCGTTAATATTTAATATAAGAAAATCTCTCTTTTCTCTTCCTTTTTTCTAAAATATTTGATATTAAAATTATTAGCAATATTGAATTCTAAAGATAAGGATTGGGGTTTTTCTTTAAAATTGGGCAGATTTCTTTTTACTTTTGGTGTATAATTTAAATTAATATTTGGACTTAAAGTATGCAGGAACCCTTTTAAAAAGGCTAAATTTAAAAAATATATCCGATAAAGGGTAATTCCCGAATTTATAGAAATTGAATAACAGACAGTAGTTGAATCTTTATAAAAATCCCATTCTTGAAAATAACCAAAATTTTCAGATATATATAAACTATTTAAAAATAAGTGAGAAAGTCCAAAATTGGCATTTGTGGAAAAACTGGATTTTTCTTCTATTATTTCATTATTACTAATTTTTTTCTCTTTTTTATAAGAAAAATTTCCAAAACGAAGATTTCTTATCACAGAAGGACTAAAAAAAGGTCCTAAATTT
>JANXBG010000045.1:0-4876 GCA_025060715.1 Caldifarciminota bacterium
GATTGAAAAAACCCGATGTTTCAGCACCAGGAGTTGATGTCATCTCTTGTAGTCATACTAGTAATAATGGTTACAGAACAATGAGTGGAACTTCAATGGCAACACCCCATACTGCCGGAACTGTTGCTTTAATGCTTTCTAAAAATCCGGAATTGACACCAAGACAGATTGATTCAATTTTACAAACAACTGCTGTTGATTTAGGTTTACCTGGTAAAGATACTCTATTTGGTGCCGGAAGGATAGATGCTTATAATGCAGTAATGGCAACACCACTACCAACGGGTGTAAGATATTATCGGCACACAATTGTTGATACTCCACCAAATGGTAATGGTGATGGAATTATTAATCCTGGTGAAAGAATTGAAATGCCTCTCTGGATAAAAAATCTTTGTGATTATCAAGTTCTTGGTGTTTGGGGAAAATTGGTGTTAGATACGATTGACCCAAATATTACAATTACCGATTCAATAAAATATTTTGGAAATATTGCTGCGGGTGAGACAGCTTATACTGGTGAAGATGGTTATAATTTTGAAGTCTCTTCTGCGTGCACTAATGGCTATTCAATAAAATTTAATTTGGAATTGAAAGATACTTTAGATTCTATTTGGCTTTCACCATTAGAGTTAAAAGTTGGCACACCAATTTTATCACCAATTGGAGTGATGGCATGGGATACACCACCAGGTGGAAATAATAATGGAAAAATAGACCCAGGAGAGACTGCTTATATTGCTATAGGCATTAAAAATACCGGTTTAGGAAATGGTTATAATGTTTATGCAGTATTAAAATCGGCTGACCCAAGATTTATCGTTTTAGACAGTTTGGGAACTTACGGAACAATATTAATAGATAGCACACGATATAACGAAATTGATAGATACCGAGTTTATGCTAGTTCTTCAATTCCCAGAGAATTTCCTATTCCTTGCACCTTATTTATTTATTCAGAAAGTTGGACATTTGTAAGACCATTTAATATCGTTGTTGGTGAATTGACAATCGTTGACCCAATTCCTGATGGTCCAAGGACACCAGCAAGATATTGGGCATATGATAATATTGACACCTTCTATGTTGAATGCCCAAGATTTGAATGGGTTGAAATAAGAAATTTAGGGGTGAGATTACCGATTACTTCCGATGACCAGACAATTCAAATTAATTTACCTTTCCCATTAAGATATTATGGAACACTTTATACCGGTCAATTATCAGTATGTGGTAATGGTTGGATAACACCGGTATATACTACATCAGTAGTTTATGCCAATCAGCCATTACCCGACCCCACATCAACAAATCCCAGTGCAATGATTTGTGTAAATTGGGATGACTTATATCCCCCCCTTGGTAATGGAATTTGGTTCTATTATGATGAGTTAAATCGTCGGATTATTTTAGAATGGGATAGTGTCCATTATTTTAGTCCAAGAAGCCAATGGGATAAGTTTCAAATAATTATTTATGATACAACAGTAAGGACTTATACTGGTGATAATGAGATAGTTTTTCAATATCTAACTGCCAATTATTATCAATCAAATACTGTTGGCATTGAAGACTCGACCAATACAATAGGAATAAATGCCTTATATAATAATACTTATCATCGTGCTTGTGCACCAATTATTCCAAGAAGAGCGATTAAATTTACTACTGATACTGTTGCTTATATCGGAATAAAAGAATTTGCCAAGCCAATAGAAAATAAAAAGAAAGAGATTATTATTGCCAATCCCCAAAGAATACTAAAGATGAGTTTGCCTTATAATGAAGCTGAAATAACAATCTTTGATATTTTTGGCAGAAAGATAAAAGAGTTCAGTGTAAAGAGTAAGGAATTCATGTGGGACTTCAAAGATGGCAAAGGTAAAAAATTAGGAACAGGAATTTATACTTTAAGAATAAAAGCAAATAATAATCAAATTATCAAAAAGATAATCCATATTAAATAAGGATGGCTTATGCGGTATCTGCTCTTCTTATTACTATTTCTAACAATTACTTTTGGTAGTTGGTTAGGCGTTGCTAATCAACCAGTAAAGGTTGAACTTATTTCTCACACCCCCTTAGAAGCGGTCTTAGAGATTTCAATTCCTTCTGTAAAAACCGAAGAGATTGAAAAGGATGGAGTTATTTATACTAAACTCTATCTCCTTGGCGAAGAAGGGACAACCGAAGAGATTGGTAAACCGGAATTACCAAAGATTGCTAAAGTAATTGGTATTCCTGATAACGGAAAAGTGGAAGTAGAAATTATTGAAAGCCGAGTTGAAACTTACGAAAATATTCTTATCTATCCTCTCCAACCACCAACAACGGATGGCAAAGAAAATCAAAATTTTGTTATTGACCGATATTTTTACAATACTTCTACTTCTTATCCACAAAATATTCTCTATGATTTATCTTATGCCCGTTGGCGAGAGGTTTATTTAGCAAATCTTATTTTTGTTCCTTTCAATTACGATGCGGTTAATAAGAGATTAAAGGTTTATCACTATCTAAAAGTAAGGGTGAGATTTACTGATGGTTATTGGCAGACAAAGATTATTGAACCTTGGTTTGCTAAGGTATTAAAAAAGACTTTACTCAATTACGAAGATTATCCAAAAGATGTGAGATATATCGATTCACCAGGTGTAAGATATTTAGTTCTTACCCATTCCGATTTTGCTCAAACAATTGATACCTTAGTAAAATGGCATTTTAAAAGAGGTATTAAAACAAGGGTAATCTCTAAATCAAGTTGGACCTCTCAAGAGATAAAAGATTCAATAGTTGCTGAATATAATAGAAATTCGCCACCAGTTTTAAGATGGGTCTTATTGGTTGGTGATGTTGACAGAATGCCACCTTCTTATTCTTTTGGCAATTTTCCCTCTGATTTTTGGTATTGTGATTTTCCAACAATTGACTATTATGGAGAAGTTGGCATTGGCCGTTTCTCAGCCAACACAGTTCCTGAATTACAGGTGATGGTAAAAAAGACATTGAAGTTTATGATTAATCCACCATTAGATACCTGGCTTGCTAAATCGGTTTTGGTTGCCCATAAAGAAAATTATCCGGCAAAATATGCTGCTTGTAAAAGAGGAATTTATCATCATTATTATCCTTATTACAAATATGATATGGATACTTTAATGGGTGCATTACCAGGAGCGACAAATGCCGCAGTGATTGCCCGAATTGATAGTGGTCGGGTTATTGTCAATTATCGGGGGCATGGTATGCAAACTTATTGGGATGCTTGGGGTTATGATAATCAGCCATTTGGAGCGGCACAAATAAATGCTTTAAATAATGGTGATAGAACACCGGTTGTTTTTAATATTGCCTGTTATTGCCATCGGATTGATTATTCTACTGATTGTTTAGGTGAAATGTGGTTAAAGAAATATCCTGGTGGTGCGGTTGCTTCCTTAGGCGCTTCTGACCCTTCTTATACAATTCCTAATCATGGATATGATTCAATGCTTTATCGTTGTTTAGGAGATACGATAACAATTCCAACACCCCAAAGAAATTATAAGGCGCCAATGTGGGATTTAGGTTGGTTAATGCTTTTTGCTGATGCCCATATCGCTTTAAGACACGGAAGTATTGGAAGAGATAATGTTGAAATGTATCTTTGGCTTGGTGACCCAGCATTAGAAATCTGGACAGGAAAACCAGCAACACCACTTGTCCAACATCCCATGGTTGTTCCATTAGGTCCATACCCAATGAGTATCACTGTTTTAAAACAAGGTATGCCATTAGAAGGTGCCTTAGTATGTGCCTACAAAGAAAATGAATTTTATGTTTATGGCTATACCAATCAAGCAGGACAGGTTATTTTAAATATCAATGCCCAAACTCCCGGTGAATTTAGCTTAACAGTTACTGGCCATGAGATTTTACCTTACACTGCCACTTGTATGGCATCCCCCGGAACAATCCCATATGTAATCTATTTAAGACATTATATTGATGATAATCCACCACAGGGTAATGGTGATGGAATTGTCAATCCTGGTGAAAGGATTAATCTCCCTCTCTGGGTAAAGAATTTTGGCGGTGCCTTAGCTGAAGATGTGATTGGTAAATTGGTAATTAATGACCCAAATATTAATATTACTGACTCTTTAAAAACCTTTGGCGATATACCCCAAAACGATTCTGCCTTTACTGGTGAAGATGGTTTTAACTTTGAAGTTGCTTTATCCTGCACTAATGGTTATCTATTAAACTTCCGATTAATCTGTAAAGATATTAACGATTCAACCTGGCTTTCTTATATTCCAATTACTGTTGGTGCACCAATAATAAACTATCATTCCTTTATTGTTAATGATTCTTTTGGGAATAATAACCGAAAGGTTGACCCAAATGAAAGTGCCTATATCTATATTGGATTAAGAAATATTGGCAGAGGAAATGCTTATAATGTCTATGCGATTTTGAAATCGGGCGATAACCGCTTCCATATCCTTGATACCTTTGGAAACTTTGGAACAATTTTAGTTGATTCGGTTGCTTATAATTATAATGATAATTTTAAGGTATTTGCTGAACCAACAATAATACCTGAGACACCAATTCCTTGCACCCTTTATATCTATGCTGATAATGGTTATTTTGCAATTAGACGATTTATTATTGTCGTTGGTGAATTAAGGGTTTCTGACCCAACACCAGATAATGCCCAACCACAAGCAAGATATTGGGCATATGAAGATATTGATACGGTCTATACCCAAAGACCAAATTTTGAATGGGTTGAAATAAGAAATTTAGGAACAAGATTACCGATTACTTCCGATGACCAGACAATTCAAATTAATTTACCTTTCCCATTAAGATATTATGGAACACTTTA
>JANXBG010000045.1:4976-7763 GCA_025060715.1 Caldifarciminota bacterium
ACAACAGTAAGGACTTATACTGGTGATAATGAGATAGTTTTTCAATATTTAACTGCCAATTATTATCAATCAAATACAATTGGTATTGAAGACTCGACAAATACGATAGGAATAAATGCCTTATATAATAATACTTATCATCGTGCTTGTGCGCCAATTACTCCAAGGAGAGCGATTAAATTTACTACCGATACAATCGGTTATATTGGATTAAAAGAATTTAGTATTCAGACTATAAAGACGAAAAAAGAAATGATTATTGCCAATCCCCAAAGAATATTAAAGATTTCTTTGCCTTATAAAAAGGCTCAAATTACAATCTTTGATATTTTCGGAAGAAAAGTGAAAGAATTTAATCTTAAAGGCTCTATCTTAATTTGGGACTTTAAAGATAGTAAAGGTAAAAAATTAGGAACTGGTATTTATACCATTAGAATAAAAACTGATAAAGGAACTATTCTTAAAAAGATTATTCATATAAAGTAAAAATAAAGTAATAAAGAGGAGAAGATGCGAAAATTTTTTATTGCTATTTTATTAATAACTACTGTTTTTACTTTGATCTTTTCTCAAGAATTTCTTATAAGAATTCCCTTTTCCAATGTAAAACTGGTAAAAAAATCACCAGTAATTCCTATTGCCTTTTTTGATAATTCTATTATTGGAATAGTAGCTAATGAAAAAATAAACTTATTAAACTTTGATTATTCACTATTAGCTTCTCTTCCCTTAAAGAGAGAAAAACTTTATATTGTCTATCCTTCTTTTTATTTAGAAAAATTTATTGCCAAAGAAATCCTCCAAAGTTATTCGGAGATTTTATTGGAAGAAGAAAGGGCTTTTCTTATAAACATAGATGAAGAAAAGGCAAATCTTTTACCATCCTTAGGGTTTGAAATTACTTATATTCCTATGACACCCGTTGTTCTTCCCGAAGATTATGAAGCACCAATCTATTTTCCTAAGGATTATGGAAAAGAAAATCCAATAATCCGTCAGATTATTGAACGAATTACACCTACGGAAATTGCCCAGTTTATAAGAGAATTTACTGGCGAAGTGCCGGTAATCGTTCGTGGCCGAGAAGACACAATAAGAACTCGTTATACCTATTCGCCAAAAAACTCCTCAGCTCTTTTTTATCTTTATGAGCGGTTTCAGGAATTTAATTTAGATTCAATCATTTTTCATCCCTTTCGTTCAGAAAGTAATATTGTTGCTACTAAAAGGGGTTTAGTCTATCCTCATAAATATTGGATTATTGGTGGCCATATGGATTGTGTTTCTGAACAGTCATCGGTTTATGCTCCCGGTGCTGATGATAATGCTTCGGGAACAATTGCGGCACTTATTGCAGCAAAATATTTAAGTTTATATCCTTTTAAATATTCAATAAAATTTATTGGTTGGAATGCCGAAGAACAAGGGCTTTATGGTAGTGCTGCCCACGCTGAATCAATTAGACAAAGAGGAGATTCTCTTTTAGGGGTTATTAATGGTGATATGATTGCAACGGAAATAACCAATCGGGATTCGGTAATAGTTTATAATGGTAGTCGGATTGGTTCTATTGCTATTGGTGATACTTTTATTATCTGTAATCAAAGATATAATATTGGTTTAAGAATTGGCAGAAGCAATACTGCGCCAGCAAATTCTGACCACTATTCTTATTATTCTCGTGGCTTTGAAGCGATAATGGTTCATGAAGGTAACTTTTCACCCAATTATCATTCAACAAGAGATAGAATAACAGCTCCGGAATTTGATACACTCTTTTTGACAAAAGTTGTTAAATGTATGGTAGCAACTTTGGCAACCCTTGCTCAACCAATTCCTTCGGGTGCGATGTATCAAAGGCATATAATAATTGATACTCCACCATTAGGTAATGGTGACAGAATTTTAAATCCTGGCGAATCTTGTGAAATGCCGATTTGGATAAGAAGTTTCAGTAATTATCCATTAGAAGGGGTGAAAGGGATTATTCGGCATACAAGACCCGATACTAATGTTATCCTTTATGATTCAATAAAATATTTTGGAACACTTTTACCTAATGATTCCGTCTTTACTGGTGAAGATGGTTTTAACCTTATAGTTTCGCCTGCTTGTACCAATGGATATCTCTTGCCCATAGAATTGGTTGTTGTTGATACTTTGGAATCTACTTGGGTAAGTCCTTTAAATATCAAAGTTGGTGCTCCTATTTTATCTCCAATGGGAATAATTGTTTGGGATTCGCCGCCTGGTGGAAATAATAATAGAAAAATTGACCCAGGAGAAACTACATATATTGCTATTGGAATTAAAAACACCGGTTTAGGAAATGGTTATAATGTTTATGCAATTCTAAAATCTGCTGATGAAAGATTTGTTATTTTAGATTCTTTTGGTCTTTATGACACAATATTAAAAGATAGTATCAAATATAATAGCGTTGATAAATATAAAATTTATGCAGATGCTTCATTACCAAGAGAATATCCGGTTTCCTGCACATTAATTATTCGCTCTGAAAATTGGGGATTTATTAAACCTTTTGAGATTGTTATTGGCGAGATGGGTTTTATTACCGACCCAATTCCTGATGGTCCAAGAAGACCACCAAGATATTGGGCATATGATAATATTGATACTTTTTATTTAGAGTGTCCAAGATTTGAATGGGTTGAAATAAGAAATTTAGGAGTGAGATTACCGATTAACCAGGATGACCAGACAATTCAGATTAACTTACCATTCCCATTAAGGTATTATGATACTCTTTATACTAGTCAATTATCA
>JANXBG010000046.1 GCA_025060715.1 Caldifarciminota bacterium
AGATTAACCTTATTATTAAAGAGAAAAGGGAAGAGTTTAGTAAAAATATAATTGTTTCTTTTCCATTAAATAAACCAATCCAAAAACCAAAAGAGATTGTTTTTAAAGGTGAAGAAAAGAAAGGAGAAATCACTCCGCCACCAATTTTAACTGTTGATGTTGATGTAAATATCCCTAAAACAAAAATGGATAATCCTTATGGTATAGCAGTGGTTATTGGTAATAAACTATATGAACATAAAGATGTGCCGAATGTTGATTATGCTGATAATGATGCCAGGATTTTAAAAGAATATTTAATAAAGACCCTGGGCTATAAAGAGGAGAATATAATATTTGTCTTAAATGCCCGAAAAAGTGATTTTGATAAAATATTTGGAACAGAAAAAGATTATAAAGGTCAATTATATAATTTTGTTGAGCCAAATAAGAGTGATGTCTTTATCTATTATTCAGGGCATGGCGCACCTGATATTGAGACAAAAAGTGGCTATTTCTTGCCGGTAGAAGCAGACCCTAATTATGTAAAGATTACTGGTTATCCCTTAGAGACCTTTTTCAAAAATCTCTCTGAAATCAAAGCAAGAAGTATAAATGTTGTTATTGATGCCTGTTTTAGTGGTGCTTCCGAAAAGGGAATGTTGATAGCAAAAGCAAGCCCATTAACCGGTGTTGTTATTGAAAAGGAAATTAAAGATAATATAAATTTATTCACTTCAGCAAAAGATGATGAAATTTCTTCCTGGTATTCCGAAAAAAATCATAGCCTATTTACCTATTATTTTCTCAAAGGGCTTCAAGGAGAGGCAGACTTAAATAAGAATAGAGAACTTACATTTGGTGAATTAAAAGATTATATAACCCAAAATGTATCAAGAATGGCAAGAAAATTATTTAATAGGAAACAGACACCGGTATTTAGAGGAGACGAGACAAAAGTACTCGTAAGATATTAAAGGATATAGGGTATAAGTTATTAGTTAGAGGTTTGATATGGAAAGAGATAGCAAAGATAATTTTATTTTATGGTTAAAAAGAGTTGATGGGCAGATTAAAGGACTTATTAATTGGGTTAAATTAGAAAGGGATATAATTGACATTATCAAATTTGCTAAATTAATTAAACATTCTTATGATGGTTTTATCGGATGCTGGCTATAGGCTATCTTTTATGGCTGATTGAATTGATTGAGAAATCAGAAAAGATAGAATAGAAAGTATTTATTAAAGTCTTGAGTAATATTGATTTTTAATATTTTTTTGTTATTATTTAAATTATGAAAGAAAAAAAATGTGTTTTCTGTGAAAAAGGTGTAAAAGAGATTGATTATAAGGATGAGATTTTGAAAAATTTTCTGACTGAAAGAGGAAAAATTATAAAAAGTGAAATTACGGGTGTCTGTTCTAAACACCAAAGGAAATTGGCAAGGGCGATTAAAAGGGCAAGAAATTTGGCAATTCTACCTTTTGAGATAAAATGAAGATATTACTTTTAACTGATGTTGAAAAACTTGGTAAGAAAGGCGAAGTAGTAGAAGTAAGAGATGGGTATGCGAGAAATTATTTAATTCCTAAAGGCCTTGCAATCCAGGCAACGCCATCAGTTATTAAGCATTTTCAAGATATAAATAGAATAAAAGAAGAAGTTAAGCAAAAGAGGATTATAAAATTACAAACAATTGCTGAGAAAATAAATCGCTTAACCTATAAAGCAAGTTTGAAAGGTGGCAAAGAAGGATATTTTGGTAGTATTACTGATGAGGAAATTGTTGAGTTTCTAAAAAGTAAAGGTATTAATATTGATAAAAAACAGATAGAATTAGATGAGCCAATAAGAACACCTGGAGTTTATGATATAAAGATTGCTCTGGGTGAAGGAATTAGTGGAATTTTAAAAGTTTGGGTTGTTAAAAAAGAGGAAAAATAATGGTTGAGGTAAAAGTTTTAACAGTTTATTATGATGAAACAAATAAATCTCCAGTAGTTTTGTTAAAAGAGATTGACGGTAATCGAGTATTGCCTATCTTTATTGGCTATGCCGAAGCCGCAGCTATCTCTTACGCCTTAGATAAAGTTGAGTTTGTTAGACCTTTAACTCTGGATTTGATGAAAAGAATTATTGAGAGTTTGAATTATTATGTAAAGAGGGTAGTAATCACAAAGATAAAAGATAATACTTTTTACGCAGAGGTAATTTTGGAAAGTGACGGTAAATATGTGACAATTGATGCTAGACCTTCAGATTCTATTGGTTTGGCATTAAGAACAAATTCACCAATTTATGTGAGTGAAGATGTAATGGATGCCTGTGCAACAATAATTAGTGAAAGTGAAGAGGAAAGATTGGAAAGGATTAGAGAGTCAATTAGAAGACAAAAACCGGAAGATCTCGGCGAATTTCAAATTTAAACTCATTCCCAATAAATAAAAATGGAAGAAAATATTTTGGAAATTCTATCTTTTTTAAAAAGGAATGTAAAAGATTTGTTAACCGAAGATGAGTTAAAAGAAAGATTGTTAAAAAAGAAAAAATTAAGAGTTAAATTAGGAATTGATGTTACTGGTCCTGATATCCATTTGGGATTTGCCGTGGTTTTAAGAAAATTAAAGGAATTTCAAGATTTTGGTCATATTGCCTGTTTAGTGATTGGTGATTTTACTGCAAAGATTGGAGATCCTTCAGGCCGCTCAAAGGTGAGACCAAAATTATCCGATAAAGAGATAAAAGAGAATATGAAAAGATACGAAAGGCAAATTTTTAAAATATTAGATAAAGAAAAAACAGAATTTTATTATAACTCTTCTTGGCATTCTAAATTAAGAGCAGATGAAATTATTGAGATAACTTCTAAGTATACTGTGGCAAGACTTTTAGAAAGGGATGATTTCTCAAAGCGATATAAGAATAATTTGCCAATCTATGTTCACGAATTTTTATATCCCATCTTTCAAGCCTATGATTCAATTGCGATAAAAGCCGATATTGAACTGGGTGGCGAAGACCAATATTGGAATTTGCTTGTTGGTAGAGAATTGATGAAGGAGTTTAATTTAGAACCCCAGATAGTAATGACAATGCCCCTCTTAATTGGCACGGATGGAAAATTGAAGATGAGTAAATCTTATAATAATTATATCGGCATTGAAGAAGATCCAAAGGAGATGTTTGGTAAGATAATGTCAATTCCTGATGAATTGATTATCCATTATTTTCAATTATGCACCAATCGGAAAGAGGAAGAAATCAAAGAGTTTGAGAAAAGGCTTAAAGAAGGAGAAAATCCTAGAGATTTAAAAGCCCAACTGGCAAAAGATATTGTTAGTATTTACCATTCAGAAAAAGAAGCAGAAAAAGCAGAAGAAGAGTTTAATAGAGTTTTTAAATATAAAGAATTACCTTCAGAAATTCCGATATATTATTCAAAAGAGAAAAATATTAGATTGGTAGATTTGTTGGTTAATGCTAATCTTTTACCTTCTAAAAGTGAGGCGAAAAGAAAAATAAGAGAGGGAGGGGTTTATCTCAACGGGGAAAGGATTTTTGATATTGATTATCAAGTAATTATTGACAAGGAGGTTGTTATCAAAGTTGGAAAAAGGAAGTTTTTAAAAGTCCTCCCTTTATAAAAATATGTCTTTTGTCTATCCGATAAAATATGATGTAATTGTGGTTGGTGGTGGTCATGCTGGTTGTGAAGCGGCTTTTGCCGCAAGCCGAATCGGTTGTAAAACTCTTTTATTAACAATGAATATTGATACGATTGCTTTAATGTCTTGTAATCCAGCAATCGGTGGTATTGGTAAGGCACAATTGGTAAAAGAGATTGATGCTTTAGGTGGTATAATGGGAATTGTTACTGATTTGTCAGCAATTCAATATCGGTATTTAAATACCAAAAAAGGTCAGGCGGTTCGCTCTTTAAGGGCACAAACTGATAGAACAAAATACCGTTTAGTAATGAGAAGGATTTTAGAAAAGGTTGAAAATTTAGACATAAAACAAGGAGAAGTAGTAAGATTATTAGTTAAGGGAAAAGAGGTTTATGGGGTAGAAACAAGATTTAAAACCCAATTTCTCTCAAAAACAGTGGTTTTATGTTTAGGCACTTTTATGGAAGGTTTAATCCACATTGGTTTAGAAAGTTTCCCTGCGGGAAGATTTGGAGAGTTTGGTAGTGAGTTGTTGCCAAAAAACCTGAGAGAGTTAGGCTTTATTTTAGGTAGATTTAAAACCGGAACACCAGCAAGATTAGATGGCAGAACAATTGATTATTCTCGCTTAACTCCCCAATATGGGGATGAAGAAAAGAGAAGATTTTCTTTTCGGGAGTTGGATATAGATATTGGGATAAAAAGAGAAGAAATTTCTTTGCCTTGCTATATTACTTATACCAATCCAAAAACCCATCAGATTATTAAAGAAAATTTAGACCGCTCACCTTTGTATGCTGGAATAATTAAAGCTACAGGTGTAAGATATTGTCCCTCTATTGAAGATAAAGTTGTAAAATTTTCTCATAAAGATAGGCACCAGATTTTTATTGAACCTGATGGGGTAAATACTTATGAAGTTTATCCCAATGGAATTTCTACTAGTTTACCAATTGATGTCCAAATAAAGATGTTAAGGACAATTGAAGGTCTAGAGAGGGTTGAGATTGTTAGGCCAGGTTATGCGATTGAACATAACTATTTTGATCCAACCCAATTATATCCAACTTTAGAGACAAAACTTTATGAGAATTTATTTATCGGGGGCCAAATAGTTGGCACGACCGGTTATGAGGAAGCAGGAGCAACTGGAATTATTGCTGGTATAAATGCAGCATTAAAAGCGTTGGGTAAAGAGATGATAACTTTAAAACGTTCTCAAGCATATATTGGTGTGTTAATTGACGATTTAGTAACAAAGGGAACAAATGAGCCTTACAGGATGTTTACTTCTCGAGTTGAATTTAGATTACTTTTAAGAGAAGAGAATGCTGATTTAAGATTGGGTGAGATTGGCTATAAGATTGGTTTATTAAAAGAAGAAGATTATAAAAAAATATTAAAGAAAAAAGAAGGGATTGAAAAAATAAAAGAATGGTTGAAAAGAGAGAGATTATATCCAAAAGAAGAGATAAATAATAAGTTAAAAGAATGGGGAACAAGTATCAAAGAGCCGATTTCTTTATATGAACTATTAAAAAGACCCGAAATAGATATGAATAAGATTATTCAATTTAAAAATCCACCATTAGATATAAAAGAGAATGAAGATCTTTTCTGGAATGTAGAAATAGATATAAAATATGAAGGGTATATTAACCGCTCATTGAAAGAGATAGAGAAATTAAAAGAATTAGAAGATATTGAAATTCCCGAAAATTTTGATTATTATCAAATTCCTTCTTTATCTAATGAAGCAAAAGAGAAATTATCAAAGATAAGACCAAAAAATTTAGCCCAAGCACAAAGAATCCCAGGAATTAATCCAACCACAATTTTAAATTTATTAATCTATCTTAAAAAATGAAAGATTATAAAGAGATAATAAAAGATTTTGTTTTTAAAGAAAGAGCCTCTCTTTTTGGTGTTTGCGATTTTAAGAAAATAGACAAAAATAATTTTCTATTGGAAAAAGAGATTTTAGAAAGATTTCCTTACGCAATAAGCATCGGAAGAAAATTGTCAAGAGCGATTTTAGAAAGTCTCAAAGACCATCCTACCCCTTTATATTTTCACCATTATCGTCAAGTAAATAACTTTTTAGATAATTTAGCATTAAAGATTACTTTTTTTATTGAAGAGTTAGGTTATTCAGCTTTGCCTATTCCAGCTTCTCAAATTGTTGATTGGCAGAACCAGAGGGGCCATTTATCTCATAAAAAGATTGCCTATTATGCTGGTCTTGGTTGGATTGGCAGAAACAACCTTTTGGTGAATGAAAAATATGGTTCCCAAATTAGATTAATCACAATTCTTACGGATATCCCTTTAACACCCGACAAAGAAAATTTAAATTTAAATTGTGGTGATTGTTATCTTTGCCTTGAAATCTGTCCTGCAAAAGCAATAAAAGAGAAAAAAGAAGATTTTGACCATTTAAAATGTTTCGAGAAATTAAAGGAATTTCAAAAAAAAGGTTATGTAGGTCAATATATCTGTGGTTTGTGTGTTAAAGTTTGTAAAGGAAAAGTTTAATTATCTTCTCCCTTTTATTCTTACACCCTTAATTAGCCCTTCGTAGTGGCGCATTAAAAGATGGGATTGGATTTGCTGGATAGTATCTAAGGCAACACCAACGATAATTAGTAGAGTAGTGCCGCCGAAATAAAAAGGTATTTTAAAGATATTCATTAAATAGACGGGCAACAAAGCCATAAAAACTAAAAAGAAGGCACCAGGAAAGGTTATTAATGTTAAGCTTCTATCAAGATATTCAGCAGTTTTCTCTCCCGGTCTTATTCCCGGAATAAAACCACCATATCTTTGCATATTTTCTGCTAAATCTCTTGGATTAAAAACAACAGAAGTATAAAAATAGGTGAAAAAGATGATTAAGATAGCAAAGGTCAGGTTATAAAGCCAACCACCTGGTGAAAAGATTTCCTCTATCACTTTTAAAGCAGGGATATTTAAAAAGGTTGTTAAAGTTGAAGGGAAAACGACAACACTTTGGGCAAAAATAATTGGAAGAACACCAGCGGTATTAATTCTTAATGGAATATAAGTGGACTGGCCACCATACATTTTTCTACCAATTATTCTTTTTGGATATTGCACAGGAATTTTTCTTGCTGCTTGAGTTATTAATACCACACCAGCATAAATAGCAAAAATAATAGCACCTAATAAAATTAAAGAGAAAAAGGATAGTTCTCCAACTCTTATAAGTTGATAAGTTTGAGCTATTGCTTGGGGAGTTTCTTCTAAGCAACCAACAAAAATGATAAAAGAAGCACCGTTGCCAAGTCCTCGGTCAGTAATCAATTCACTAATCCACATCACAAAAATTGTTCCAGCGGTTAAGGTTAATACGGTGATAAACCTAAAAAGTAAACCTGGTAAAATAACAATTGGACCAGCAGAAGTTATCGGTTGATTTTCTAAATAGACCGAAATACTTGTTGCTTGAATAATTGCTAATAGGACCGTTAAATACCTTGTCCATTGATTAATCTTCTTTCTTCCTTCTTCATCTCTTTGTAATTTTTCAATCTTGGGAAAGACCGCTCCTAATAATTGGAAAATAATAGATGCTGAGATATAAGGCATAATTCCCAAAGCAAATATTGATGCCCTTGATAAGGCGCCACCAACAAATATATCATAGAAACCAAAAAAGGTCCCCCGAACACCTTCTAAGAACAGTTTTAATGCTTCAGGATTCAAACCGGGTGTA
>JANXBG010000047.1 GCA_025060715.1 Caldifarciminota bacterium
GGTACCTCTTCATAATGGGAGAATTTCATTGTAAAATAACCCCTTCCCTGGGTTATGGAACGAAGGGTAGAAGAATATTTATAAAGTTCGGCATAAGGGACAAGGGCCTTTATTTTTTGCATTTTTCCTTCAGCTTCAATTCCCAAAATTCTTCCCCTTCGGGCATTAAGGTCACCAATTACCTCACCCATTGAAGCTTCCGGACACACTACTTCTACATTATAAATAGGTTCTAATAAATATGGATCACCCTGTTTTTGGGCCTCTTTAAAAGCAAGAGAACCAGCGATTTCAAAGGCTAAATTAGAAGAATCTACGGGATGATATTTACCATCATATAAAGTAACTTTCACATCCACCACCTTATAACCTGCTAAAACACCTTCTTCCATTGCTTTTTTTATACCTGTTTCTACTGCGGGAATGTAAGAAGCGGGAATAGCTCCGCCAAAAA
The DNA here is from genome assembly GCA_025060715.1 of Caldifarciminota bacterium. GTDB lineage: Bacteria > Hydrothermota > Tepidihabitantia > Tepidihabitantales > DTDR01 > DTDR01. The sequence continues at coordinate 455 of JANXBG010000047.1, forward strand.
TTTGGTTAACGAACTCATATCCTTTACCCCTTTCTAAGGGTTCTACTTTTATATAACAAATTCCATATTGCCCCCGACCGCCCGATTGTTTAACATATTTTCCCATCGCACTTGCTGTTTTCCTAATCGTTTCCCGATAAGGAACTTTTGGTTTTTCTAAATCAATACTCACATTAAACCTTCTTTTCAAACGGGAAATAATTACATCAAGATGTAATTCACCTAAACCATTAATCAATTGTTGCTTTAATTCATAATCATAGTGAAAGGTAAAAGTTGGATCCTCATCCGATAGACGATGGAGACCATTAGAAATTCTCTCTTCATCACCTTTTGTTTTGGGAACAATCGCCACTGAAATGGATGGCGGAGGAAATTCAATCGGCTTAATCTTCATTGGATTTAGGGGAGAAGTTAAAGTATGATTTGTCTTTGTCTCTTTCAATTTTACTAAAGCACCAATTTCCCCCGCCCTCAATTTATTTGTCTCCTGCCTCTCTTTACCTTTTAAATAATATATTTGATTTATCTTTTCTTCTCTTAAAGTGAAAGTATTTAACAAATTCATCCCTGTCTCAATAGCTCCCGAATATACCCGAACAATATTTAAATCACCAATATGAGGGTCAGATAAAGTTTTAAAGACAAATGCCAAAGGCTCTTTCTCATTTATTTCAAAATCTTTCTCTTCATTGGTATTAACATCAACAACTTTAATTTTAGGGTTATCAATAGGAGAAGGTAAAAAATTAATAGCAAAATCTAAAATTAAATTAATCCCAATATTATTTAAACCATCTCCTAACAAAACCGGTGAGATTTCACAATTTAAAATCCCTTTTTTAATAGCCTTTTTTAATCTCTCTTTGCTTATCTCCTTTCCCTCTAAATAATCATTCATTATCTCTTCATCTACATCCGCACAGGCTTCAATAATCTTTTCGTAATATTCATCTTTTATCCGATTTAGTTCTTCGGGAATATTATCAGAAATTTTTATTTCTTCATTTTCATATAAATATACTTTATTTTCTAACAAATCATAAAGGCCAGAAAAATTTACTTCCTTACCAATGGGTAAAAATAGGGGAAAAATTTTTGAAGAAAAATTCTTTTTTAATTCATCCAAGGTTTTATAAAAATCGGTATGTTCTTTTTTTAATTTATTGATAAAAAAGATTATTGGTTTTTTATTATCCGAAAGAATCTTATAAGCCAATTCTGTTCCCACTTCTACTCCAGAACTACTATCAACAACAATAATGCCACTATCTATTGCCCTCACTCCAGCATAAACTTCACCAATAAAATCCAAATAGCCAGGCATATCAACAATATTAAAAAAATGCTCCTTATATACACCATAACCTAATGCCAAATTGATACTAATTTTTCTTGAAATCTCTTCTTCATCATAATCGAAAAGAGAGGTTCCATTATCAACCCTACCAATTCGGGTATTCTGTTTTAACAAATACATAATCACATCACAAATTGAAGTCTTACCACAACCACCATGCCCAAAAAAACCAAGATTTCTAATCTTTCTTATATCATATTGCCACATCTTTTCCTCCAATTTTAAATAGATATAATGATAACAAAAAATTATTTTTCCGTCAAGTTATAAAAATTTATTGACTTTTTAAAAATTGAAATATATAATTTTTAAAAAGGAGGTTAAATTAGAGGGTTAATATTTTTCTTAGTTTTTACTTTAATCCTTGCTCAATATTTTGAAGATTTTAATAATTCTAATGGTGGATATGTTGCTTTGCCAGAAAGTGGTTGGATATGGTTAAGAGAGGATACCAATGGATATTGGCAAACTTTGGAAAGAGGAAATTTTAGTTATCGTTTAATCTCTATTCCCTTTATTGCTTTACAAGATACACCAATCGTTATCTTTTCTCATTTTTATGAAACCGAATTATTTTGGGATGGCGGCAATTGTAAATTTAGGAGAATAAGAGATACCTTTTGGAGAATTATAAATCCTGTTCCTAATCTTGGACAACCTTATGATTGTATTTCTTTAAATGAATCTCTTATGGGCGAATCTATTTACAGCGGATTAAGAAGAATTTGGCAGATAAATTGTATGAAAATCCCGGTTTTAAGAAATGATACTTTCTTCTTATGTTGGCATTATGGTTCAGATGCTTCTATCAATTATTATGGCTGGATAATTGATAATGTTAAGGGTATTGGTTTTGATAGATTTTTATCTACTAATATTAAAGAGAATTATGATAAACTCTCAGAAAAGAAATTTTTTATCTATGACAATTTGGGAAGAAGAATTTTTACTAAAAATTTAAAAAAGGGTGTTTATTTTCTTATTATAAAAAATAAAGTTTTCAATGAGAAAAGAAAATTATTAATTATTCATTGATTTAAATTTGCTTAACTAAGACTTGGTTACCAGCCATAAGGTGGCAATAATCAGAGGCATAAGAATTTTTTCAATAAGATATTCTTCTAAGGCAATTAGTATCTGAAGAGATTAGAGAGTCTAAATTTTAATTTTTTTAACTCTTCACTTAAAAGAAATATAACTAAAATACAACTTTTCCTCTCTACCCTTCATAGAGAAAACCAAATATTATTTTTGCCAATTTTAATAAACTCTTCCACCAATAAAAAATTAAATAAACTTTATAAGGTGGGTAAATTAAAGGTCTTTTAAAAAAGTGGTGACCTTTTAGGCTCTTTTTTCGTTATATATATAGAAGGAGAAGTTTATGGCTAATAAGATAAGAAAATATTCCTTTGCTTTTGGACTGGAATTATTTAACTCTAATATCCCAATATTATTACCAAAGAAGGACTTACAAATTTTAAAGAAAATGAAGTTATTAAATTTAAAGAATTTGATTGAGAAAAAGGAGGTATAAGGGAAGTTATATATTCTTTTAAATATTTTCTTAATACTACACTGATAAGACAAGGGGATTTTACTTTCTATAAAGAAGGGGGCAGTATAGTATATGGTATAGGGTTTAGGGCAAAATTTATTAAATAGTATCAATAGTTATAATCCCTTTCACTAAAAGGGTGAAAATTAAATAAAAATATTTTTGCTAATGGAATAAAATTATCTTTTTAATATCTTATTTATTGACATCTTTTTTTTAATTTTATATAATTAGTGTTATGGCGAAGGAGATTAAAAATTTATTGGATACGATTTTGTGTCCGGGTTGAGCATCTAAGTTTAACCAGACGCAGTTAGCGTTGGTGTTGAGTAAGTTGCCAAAAATAAAAGACAGGAGGATTCTTGTTGGCTTTAATACCGCTGATGATGCGGGTGTTTTTCAGATAAGTAAAAATAAGGCAATTGTTCAAACCGTTGATGTTTTTGCTCCGGTGATTGATGAACCTTATCTCTTCGGCCAGATTGCTGCCTGTAATTCTTTAAGTGATATTTATGCAATGGGTGGTAAGCCATTATTGGCAATGAATATTGTCGGTTTCCATCCCAAATATCCCTTAGATTGGTTCAGTAAAATGTTGCTTGGTGCCCAAGAAAAAGCAAAAGAGGCAAATACTTTTATTGTTGGTGGTCATACTTTTGTTTCTGAACAGGTTATGTTTGGTTTAGCAGTTACCGGCTTTATAAATCCCAAAAAAATTATTACCAATGCCCAAGCAAAACCAAAAGATTATTTAGTATTAACTAAACCCTTAGGAGTAGAAATTTTTTCTTATGCCTTATTGAAAAAAATTAAGATTTCTGATAAATTATATAAAAAAGCATTAAAATCAATGATTACTTTAAATGATAAGGCATCAGAGGTAATGGTAAAAGTGGGAGTTTCTGCGGCTACTGATATTACCGGCTTTGGCCTTGTGGGCCATTTATATGAGATGATAAAAGCAAGTAAAGTAGGAGCAGAAATCTCTGTATCCAATTTGCCCGTTTTACCAGATGTGCTTGATTTAATTAAAGATGGTATAATTGGTGCTGGTTACGGAATGAATTTTTCTTCTTTTAGTAAATATGTGATCTTTGAAAAAGAAGTAAAGGAAGAGTATAAAATTCTAATCTTTTCTTCCGAAACTTCGGGTGGACTTTTGATATCTGTTCCTGAAGAGAAATTATCAAAATTGGAGAGAGGATTAAAGAAATATAAGATAAATTACAATATAATTGGTAGAATTGTTAATGAGCATCCTGGTATTATTCTTGTTAGGAAGTAGTTTAAAAGAGGCATTATTTTATAAAAAATTAGATAATAATAAGGTCCAATGTGAATTATGTTTTCGTAAATGTATCATTTTGGAAAATAAAAGAGGATTTTGCCGAGTAAGAGAAAATAGAAAAGGAAAACTTTATAGTTTAGTTTATAATTATCCCCAAGCGGTCCAAATTGACCCAACAGAAAAAGAGCCAATGTATCATTTCCTTCCCGGCACAGAAATTTTATGTATTGGTACTGTGGGCTGTAATTTTGTCTGCCAACATTGTCATAATTGGCATCTCTCTCAAGCTAGTTTTAAAAAAGGAGAGAGCTATTTTCTAACTCCTAAGGAGATTGTTGAAATAGCAAAAAGAAAAAAAATTAAAAGTATCTCTTTTACTTATAATGAACCAACAGTATTTTATGAATACCTTTTAGATATTGCCAAAGAGTCAAAAAAGAATAATATTAATATCATTTGGCATTCTAACGGTGCTATTAATAAAGAACCCTTACTAGCTCTCTTAGAATATACTGATGGCGTAACTATTGATTTTAAAGGAATTAATAATGAAATCTTAATGAAAATGTCTAATGCCAAGATTGATAATACATTACAGACTTTAAAAATAATTAAAGAAAAAGGTAAATGGTTAGAAATTGTTAATCTTTTAATTCCTACTTTAAACGATAAGGAAGAAAATATAAGAGATTTGTGTAAATGGATAAAAGAAAATTTAGGAGACGATCTTCCTTTACATTTTACCCGTTATTTTCCCAATTATAAATTAACAATCCCACCAACTCCAATCTCCACCTTAGAAAGGGCATATAAAATTGCCAAAGAAATAGGCTTAAAATATGTTTATCTGGGCAATGTTCCTGGTCATAAATATAATTCAACTTATTGTCCAAAATGTGATAAAAGATTGATTTACCGAATTCATTTTACGGTTATAGAAAATAAGATAAAAAATGGTAAATGCTCCTTTTGTCATACTTCAATTCCTGGTAAATGGGAATAAAAAATAAAGAAATTATTTTTATTATTATTACCGGTTTTTCCGGAATCGTTGCTCAATTACTTTTAATAAGGGAGATGTTTATTATCTATTATGGTAATGAATTTACTTTAGGAACAATCTTGGCAAATTGGCTTATCTTAGAAGCCATTGGAAGTTTTTATCTGGGAAGAAAAATAAAAAATTATAATCTTTTAATCCTTCTTTTCATTATTTCTTTGCCCCTTTCTTTAACTATTTTAAGAAATCTGAAAAATATTTTATCTCTTCCCTTTGGGCAAACAATTCCTATTCCTTTAATTTTTCTCTCTTCCCTATTTATCCTTCTACCAGTAAGTATTTCCCACGGTGCTTTATTTACCTCCTTTGCCCAATATTTAAGTTTTCTCCATAAAAAAGGTATTGCCTTCACTTATATTTATGAAACCTTGGGAACTATTTTAGGTGGTGTGATTTTCACATTTCTTTTAATCAAACATTTTAATACTTTTTCTATTATTGCTTTAACTATTTTTCTTAATCTTTTAATTCTTATCATTAATTATAAAAACTGGCAATTTCTTTTTTTTCTTCTAATCCCTTATCTTCTATTTCTTTATTTCTTAGAAAAAATTGAAAAGAAGACAATTAGAAACCAATGGCAAAACCGGGAAGTAGTTTATTATCACAATTCCTTTTATGGAAATCTCACAATTTTAAAAGATGAAGAACAATACACTCTTTTTCATAATGGTATTCCAATTATTGTAGCACCGACCCCCTTTATTGCCTCCTGCCAAGATTTTATCCATCTTCCTTTTTTGTTATATCTTTCACAAAATAGCGAAGAAGATTTAAAAATCCTATTTTTAAGCAGTGGAATCGGTGGCAATATTTATGAACTTTTGCGATACAAAAATATTAATATTGACTATTTAGAGATTGATCCAGAAATTTTTAAAGCCTTAAAGAAATTTAAAGCCGATTTAATTGAAAAGGAATTAAATAGTAAAGAGGTAAAAATTTACCATTTTGATGCTCGTTACTTTTTAAGAAAATATGATAAAAATTATGATTTAATCTACTTGGGAATAAAAGAAATATCCGATTTACAAATTGCTCGTTTATTTACTTTGGAATTTTTTATCCTTATAAAAAAGCATTTAAAAAAGAATGGCTTTTTCGTTTTTTCTTTGCCCGGTTCTTTAACCTATTTGCCAATTGAGTTGAAATTATTAACCAAAACCTTAATGAATACCTTA
>JANXBG010000048.1 GCA_025060715.1 Caldifarciminota bacterium
ATGGATAACTGATGAAGAATTGAGAAGAGAAGGAAATAGATTAAGATGTTATTGTGATGCTATCCTTTGTGGTATTAATACGATTATTCAAGATGACCCTTTTTTAACCTGTCGAGTTTTTAAAAATAAAGAGATGAAAAAGATTATCCTTGACCCAAATTTAAAAATTGATGAGAAAGCAAATATTTTTAAGAAAGATAGTGTAATTATTTTTTATCATAAAGAGAATAAAGAGAAGATAAAAATTTTAAAAGATAAGGGTGTAGAGTTGATTAAATTAGATTTAAAAGATGCTTTTTTTGACTGGAAAGAGATTTTAAACGAACTTTATAAGAGAAATATTGCTTCTTTGTTAATTGAAGGGGGCGGAAAGACAATCAGCAGTGCCTTGAAGGCAAAAATAGTTGATAAGATGTATCTCTTTTATGCTCCTAAGATAATGGGTAAAGGAATATCCTTTTCTGAGGATCTTTCTTATGGTCTTAAAAATCTTATCCAATTGAAAGATTTTAAAATTTATCAATTCAAAAAAGGCTTTATTTTAGAGGGTTATCCTAAAAAATAATTTATGTTTAAAGGAATCATTAGTGAAGTTGGTAAGGTATATTCAATTATTAATAAAAAGGAAAATAAAATAATCACCATCCAAGCAAAATTGACAAAGGAACTTGATATTGGTTCTTCAGTAGCTGTGGATGGTGTTTGTTTAACCGTAATTGAGAAGGATGAAGGAAAGTTTAGTTGCGAAGTAATTAAAGAGACTTTAAGAAATACTACTTTAAAAAATTTAAGAACCCATTCTTATTGTAATTTAGAATTGCCGATGAAGATTTCGGATAGGATTGATGGACATATCCTTTTAGGTCACATTGATGAAATAGGTAAGATTGTTAAATTTATCAAAAAGGAAAGTTATTATTATTTAGAAATAAAGATTAGAAAAGAAAATAAAATTTATTTGGTAAAGAAAGGTTCAATTGCGATTAATGGAGTTAGTCTTACAATTCAAGAGATTTTTTCTGACAGTTTTCTAATTTATCTTATTCCTTTCACTTATGAAAATACCAATTTTAAATATAAAAAAGTGAATGATGAGGTAAACATTGAGTATGATTATTTAGGAAAATATGTTCTTAATAAAGGATTTAAAACTTAAAGATTATATTAACCAAAAGGGGATAAGAATAAAAGAGATTTTTTGTAAAAATGCTTTAACTAAATCAGGGATTTCCGAGAGGAGTTTTTCGTTAAATCCTTATATTGGTTGTGAGCATTCTTGTATCTATTGTTATGCCACTTTTATTAGAAAATGGCGGGAACATAAAGAGGAATGGGGAAAAATTATTGAAGTGAAAGTAAATCTTTGTGAGCAATTAAAAAGAGAAATAAAGAAAAAGCGAGGAATTATTTATATCGGTACTATTGGTGATCCCTATCAACCAATTGAATTGAAATATTCCTTAACAAGAAAAGCAATAGAAATCTTAAAAGAGTATGATTTTGAATTTGAAATCTTAACCAAATCCCATTTAATTTTAAGGGATTTAAAAATTTTAAAAAATTATCCCAAAGTTTCTTGTGAGATAACTTTAACCACTTTAAATGAAAAAATAAGAAAACTTTTTGAACCCAAGGCAAGTTCAGTAAAAGAAAGGATGAAAACAATTGAAATCTTAATAAAAAATAATATTTCTACTACTTTATTTTTTGGCCCAATCCTTCCCTATTTTTCTGATAAGGAGGAAGAGATAAAAAAGATTTTTGATTTTGGTAAAGAGGTTGGAATAAAAGAGATTTTGTGCGATTCTTTAAATTATTTTTCTCAGAAATTGAAAATATTTTTAAAAAATATCTCTTTTGATAGAAGGGCAGTAAATTATTATTTAAAAATTAGTAAAAATTATCAAGAGTATGTAAATAATTTAAAAAAAAGAATTTTAGAAATTAGTAAGGATTACAAAATTCCCATAAGGGTTTTATTTTAGGTATCCAAATTAAGTTAAAGTAAATTTATTTTTAATTTGTTTTTAAAAAAAATAAAGATATAATTAAATATGGAGTATTTAGTTGTGGATATTGAAACAGTGCCGATAAAATTTGAGGAACAAAAAATTATTAAATTTCAGATTGATAATAAAAGGGTTTCTTGGGGTCTACATCCTGCTTTTGCTAAAATTATTGTTATTGGTAGTAAGAGCGGTCCACCCGAAGATAAGGAGGAAATCTTTTATGGAGAAGAGGAAGGCAAGATTTTAAAGGATTTTTGGAACTATTTAAAAGAAAAGAAACCAAAACAGATAGTTACTTTTAATGGCTATAAATTTGATATACCTTTTATTGAAGCCCGCTCATATTTTAACAATATAGCTATTCCTTTTGAAATAAATAAAAATAAATGGCAAATGATGGGTTCCAACCATTTTGATTGTCTTTGGGCATTATTAGGAATGAATGAAGATTTTGATTTAATACCTTTAGTAATTGTCTCTTACCTATTTGGTATTCCTGTGCCCGAAGATTATTACTTAATAACTGGAAAAGATATTGAAAAAGAGTATTTGAAAGGTAATTGGCAAGGAATTATAAATCACTGCCGAGAAGATGTTTATTTAACAGAGCAGTTATATTTAAAAATTTATCCTCTTATATATAAAGAAAAAGCTACTGAGAGACAGAAAGATTGTATTCTTAAGATTGCTAAAGAAAAAGGAATTTCTCTTAATGAAGAGGAGGTTGAAAACTGGTCAAAAAAAGAGGCAAGCGATTGGATTGATAAGTACAAAAAATAACTATGGATTTGAAATTTTTAAGGGAAAATAAAGAAAAGGCAAAGGAGATGTTAAAAAGGAGAGGCGAAAATGTTGATGTTGAAAAAATTTTAGAATTGGATGAAAAAAGGCGGGCTTTGATTAAAAAAAGAGATGAGTTAAGACACCAAAGAAGAGAAGTTTCTCAATTTTTTAATAAATATAAAGATAAATTAGATAAAGAAGAAATAGATAAAAAAAGGGAAGAGGCTAAGGAGTTAAGTAAAAAAGTAAAAGAAGTGGAAGAGGAACTTTCCTTAATAGAAAAGGAAATGAAAGATTTGCTTCTTTATCTGCCGAATAAAATTCATTTTTCCGTAAAAGATGAAGAGATAATTATAAAAGAAGAGGGGGAGATCCCTAAATTTGATTTTAAACCCTTTTCTCATTGGGAGATTGGTGAGGCTTTAGGGCTATTAGATTTAGAAAAGTCAGCAAAGATTGCCGGTTCAAGGTTTATTTTATTTAAGGCTCTGGGTGCTTTATTAGAAAGGGCATTAATCAATTTTTGTTTGGATTATCACCGAAAATATCATAACTATATTGAAATTTCACCTCCTTATTTAAATAAAGAAGAATGTTTTTTAAGTGCCGGACAATTACCAAAATTAAAAGATGAGATGTATTACATTCCTACTGATGGGTTATATCTTATTCCAACTGCTGAGGTGCCGTTAGTAAATCTCCATGCCAATGAGATTTTAAAAGAAGATGAACTACCTAAGTATTATATGGCTTATACTGCCTGTTTTAGAAGAGAGGCTGGCTCTTACGGAAGAGAAGTAAGAGGAATTATAAGGGTTCACCAATTTGATAAAGTAGAATTGGTAAAATATACATTACCGGAGGATTCCTATTTTGAATTAGAAAAAATGGTAGAAGAGGTTTGTGCTATTTTAAGAATTTTAAAATTACCTTATAGGGTAAAACAGTTATCCGCAAGAGATATGGCTTTTCAATCAGCGAAAACCTATGATATTGATGTCTATGCTTGCGGTATTGGTGAGTGGTTAGAGGTGTCCTCTATCTCCAATTGTGAGGATTTTCAAGCAAAAAGAAATAATACAAGGGTAAGAAGAAAGAATGGTGATTTAGAATATTGTCATATTTTAAATGGTAGCGGTCTTGCCTTTCCCCGACTTTTCATCGCTATTGTAGAAAATTATCAACAAAAAGATGGTAGTATTTTAATACCTGAGGCTTTAAGACCCTATCTTGATAATTTAGAAAAAATTGAAAGTAAAAGTAAATAATATAAAAAAAGAGATAAAAAAAATTTTCCATTATCTTTATTTAAAAGACTTAATTACTGCTTCTGATGGTAATATTAGTTATAAGATAAATGAGAGTAAGATTGTTATTAATAAAACAAATGTTTTCAAAGGCGAGATAAAAGAAAAAGATTTAATTCTTGTTAATTTTAAAAAGAGAATTCCTAAGGAGGTATCTAAAGAATTAAAACTTCATCTCAACTTGTATGAGATAAATAAAGATATAAAAGCAATTATCCATTCCCACCCAATTTATCCTTTATTAATTATTAATCAAGAACTATCAAAAGAATTTTATATTGGTACCGGATTAAAAGAAGAAGATATTTCTTTTATCTCCTATTATGAACCTGGTTCAGAAGAGCTTGCTCAAAAAGTAAAAGAGAATGGTAGAAATAAAAAAGTTATAATATTAGAGAATCATGGAGTAATTGTTTTAGGAAGATCCTTAAAGGAAGCCTTTTTTCTAACAGAAAAAGTTAATTTCTGGGCAAAATATCAATACTATAATAAAACATCATCTCAAAGGGTATAGCAGATACTTTATCTAAATAGCTAATTGACAAGGTTATTCCTTTATTTTTTGATAGATAAGATTGCAAACTATTTGCTACCTATTTTTAAAATTAAAGAGACAGTGGCGCCGGATAAAAGAGGCACAGAAAGGTTATCATCAATATTAAAAGGCAATGCTTCAACGATTGCTCCGGTAATAGCACCAAGGAAGATTAAACTAATTGGAATATTTAAGTGATGACCGAGGATATAGCCAAAGATTAGTGAGCCTAAAAAATGGGCAAGGGTTCCTTCTAAGGTTTTGTTGAAAAATTTTCTTCTACCGTAAGCCAGACCAAAAATTTTGGCAAAGAAGTCACCAAAGATAAGAAAGGTGATTGCTAAAAGGGCAATTTTCTGTTCAAATAATAAGAAACTTAAAAAAGAACCTAATAAGAAAATGGTCATTGAAGAAATTCTTTTTGTCTCCTTTTCTTTAAGAATAATAAAGATATTTTTTAAATCTTTAATGAAAAATTGGTCAATAGGGGTATGAAGTATTCTTGCTAAATCAAAAATAAAAAAGAGCAAAAGAATAATACCAATCAAAGTGAGTAAAGTAATTTTATTTAAAAAGAAACTTAGTATTACAAAAGAAAAACCTGCTGGTCTAATAAAGGTTCGCCAAAAGGGAAAGTTTGGTAATTTTTCTTTATTAATCTTTATTAAATCAAATCTAATAATATTTATAATGCCAATAATCAAAAGATAACTGATAATAATTAATGTAGTAATTAATATCCAATCAAAAGGAGCACGAAGGATTAAAAGATAACTGAATAATGGTAAAATAGTGATTGATAAAATTTCTTGGGTTTTAGAAATATAAAAAATTGAGAAAATAGCGATTAATAAAATTATTAAATCGGTTATTAAAAAAGAAATCTTATTTATCACAAAGATTTTATAAAGATTGAAAAGTAAAATTCCGGTTAAAGTTGCTGCACCTTGACCACCACGAAAATTTAGATAAAAGGGAAAGATATGTCCAAGAACTGCGGAAAAACCAGCAAGATAACTAATAAAAATTGGGGTATGAAATATTTTTTGGGCAATGAGAATGGAGATAATTCCTTTTAAAGTATCATAAATGGCGGTTGGAATTGCTGGTAATAATCCCAATTCTCTTTTTACATTTGTTGTTCCGGGATTAAAAGTGCCAACTTTTCTAATATCAATTCCTTTTAATATTTTTCCCAAAATATAAGCAGGAAGAATTGAACCTAAAAGATAACCAATTAATATTGCTAAAATATTATTAACCACAAAGAATTATAAATTTCAGATTTAAAAAAGTCAAATAGTCAAATAAAAAGAAAAAGGGCGGAGAAAATATCTCCGCCCTCTCCTTTTTAAGATTTTTAGTTTATTTAAGAATAATGGTCTTTAAGACTTTCTGACTATCTTTGGTATTTATTTGATAAAAGTAAATTCCTTTTGACACTTCTCTGCCTTTATTATCTTTCTTATCCCAAATGATAGTATGGGTTCCGGCTTTCAATTCTTTATTAATAAGTGTTCGGATATGGCGACCAGTTAAATCATAAATATCAATTTTTACTTTTTGGTTGCTTTGTAAATAAAGATTTAATTTTGGTAAATCAGTAATTGGTGAGGAAAGATAAGTAAATTTCTTATCTTTTATTGGTTTATGAGAAAGCACTTCCTCTTTTACTGGCACCGAAGGTTGATAAGTATTAATCAATATTGCCTTTCTTGCTGTTAAAGTTCCGGCTGTCCGATGATAGGCATTATTATAAACAAAGTTAATTCCAATGGTGTTTGTGTGGTCTTCAATGCCAACAGTATTAGAAGAATAATTATTGGCAGTTAGATATTGGAATTTAATCATATTATCACCGGTTGGAGTTCTTATTGTTGTATCATAGATAATTATCTGAAATTTATCCCATTGACTTCTTGGA
>JANXBG010000049.1 GCA_025060715.1 Caldifarciminota bacterium
AGCCTTATCTTATATGTATCGCTGATTATCATTCCCAAACCCTTTAAAAAACTACCATTTAAATAGCTATCTATACTGTTTACTTTTAGTATAATTTTTGTCAAGGTAATTTTCACCATTTTTCTTCCATAATCTCTTTTCTTTTTTTATAAGAAAAATTACCAAAATGAAGATTCCTTACTAAAGGGGGCATAAAAAAAAGACCTAAATTTCCAGAAAGCCCCTGCTCATAATTTTTTATTGTATCTTGAAAGATAGCATAATAATTCTCAAATTTAAAGAAAGGAGAAAAATTAACAAAATTTCTTATTAGCGGTCGGGAAATTAAAGAGAAAGAAAAATTAGGCAAAACAAATTGATTAATATTATTTATAAAATCTTTTTTATTTTCTAAATAAAGATTTGCTTGACCAAAATTTTTATAAGTTCTTTTTATATTTACTACCGAATAAATTTCACTTTTTAACCATTCTATTTTATCTTCTGCATACTCTTGAATAAATTTGGCGTCACTTTGATAATCAATTTTTGCTGACAATTCAGTTTTAAAAAGAAATTTTGAATTATGAAGTAGATTAAAAGAATATCGCCTCTTTTTAGTTTGTGATTCGCTAATAAAAGCACCCCTAAATTCCCCTTTAGCTTTTGGTGAATAATCGTAAATTCCTTCAATTCTTGGCATTATTCCTTTTTTCTGCATTAGGTCTAAATAGAAGGTTAAATCGGAATGGTCGTTGATGACTAAATAATAGGCAACCCTTTTAAAATAAAAACCCTCTTCCTTTGACCTTCCTGCTCGAAAAGGTAATAGACCTGATTTTCTTTTTTCACCAATTGGAAAAAACCAAAAAGGAGCAGCGACAAAAGGTGGTTTTAATGTAAAAAAATGCAAACTAATCGGTTCCACTACTGCCATATCGTCAACTAAAATTTTAACTTTTTGAGCAAAAAAATGATAATGGGAGGGGTTATATTCACAAGTAGTATAATTACAATTAATCGCATGTAAAACCTTTTCTCTAATCAACCAAATTTCATCAGCATAAAAAAATCCATCACCAATTTTTGTTTTTGCTTTTTTCATCATTCCTTTTTTATTCTTAACATTAAAATGAAGTTCTTCACCAATAATCGTATCTTCTTGGGCAGAAAAAATAACTTCTTTATTCTTTTTATAAGCTTGTAATATTTGATTTTTCAAATCGTAAACAATTGAACAAGCTTTCACTTCATAAATTGAATATCTTACAAAAGAAGAATCAAGCAAAATTACTAATTCTTCATCGGGATAATAAAAAATCCTTTTCCCGCCATAAAAAACAACTTCTGTTGTATCTTCTTGGGAATAGAGAATTTTCAAGGAAATAAAAAGTAAAAGAAAAAGAAATCGGCTATTCAATTATAATATTTTCGGGCATCAAATAAAGAAATCTCTCTTTTAATAAAAGAAAGATATTAACCTTTGGAAAAGAAAAAAGAAATCTTCTTTCTTCTTTCGGATATAAAACTATTTCAACTTCTTCATCTTTTTTAATTTTTGCTTCTTCTTTTGCTATTTCAATTGCCTTTCTTAAAGAGCCAATCTCATCAACCAGCCCCAATTCTTTTGCTTTATATCCAATCCAAACCCTACCTTGGCCAATAGAATCAACATATTTCTTATTTAAATTTCTTCCTTCGCTTACCCGACTAATAAATTTGTCATACCACCATTCCAATTGTTTCATAAAAATTTCTCTTTCTCTTTCGGTATAATGGCGAAATTCTGTTTGGGCATCAGCCATTTCGCCTCTTTTTAAATAATCAAAAGTAATTCCCAATTTATCTTCATATAAGTTTTTAGCGACAAATTTAATACTAAAAATACCAATTGAACCAGTAATTGTAGAATAATTAGCAAGAATTTTCTTTGATAAAGAAGCAATATAATAACCACCTGAAGCAGCAACATTACCCATAGAGACAATTACTGGTTTTTTTTCATTACATTTTTTAACAGCATTAGCAATTATTTCTGAAGCACTAGCTGAACCGCCACCAGAATTTATCCTAAAAATAACCGCTTTTATTGATTTATCTTTTTCCAATCTCTTAAAAATATCTTCCATTGTCTCTGAGCCAATATATTTTCCACCAATTAAAGGTGTTGGGTCATAACCACTTTTTCCATCAACAATCGTTCCCTCAGCAATTACCAAAGCAATCCTCTTTTTCTTTTTTAACCAACTTCTTTCAATTTCTTTCTCTTTTAAATATCTTTCCATTTTTACCTTTTTCACACTAGTATATTTCTTTAAAAACTCATCAATTTCCTTAGGATATAAAACAGTATCAATAAAATCAAATTCTTTTGCCAATTCTTCATTAAAATAGCCATAATAATTTATCAAACTATCTAAATCTCTTTCTTTTATTCTTGCCTCTTTAATGTTTTCTTTTACTTTTGAATAAATAATATCTAAAATTTCATTAAGTTGTTCTTTATCTTCTTCTGACATCTTTTCTCGAGTAAATAATTCTCTTGCGGATTTATATTTACCAATCGCTAAATCTTCTACTTCGGCACCAAGTTTTTCTAATAACCTCTTTATATAATACCTCTTCAACAAAATACCGGGAATAACAACTTCGCCACCTTTATTTAAAATTAAATAGTCAGCCAAAGAAACAAATTGATATTCTATCAAACTCTTATAATAATCGGCATAAAAAATAATTTTCTTACCTTTATTTTTCATTTCTAAAAAAATTTCTCTTAATTCTTCATATTGAGTAGGGGATAAATAATAATTTTTTAAGCGGATAAAAACACCATAAACATCTTCTCTTCTTAAAATTTCTTCTAAATTTTTTATCAAAAGATAAAATTTTGGTTCCCGTTTTTTAAAAAATAAGGACTGCTCATAATAATCCTCGTCATAATTGCCAGAAAAAACAATTTCTATTAATTTCTTTGATTTTTTGAAAATTGTTGGATATCTTTCTTTTGATAAAAACAATTCAATTTCTTTATTTTTCTTTCCATATTTTGAAGAAATTTTAAAATTAGGAAGAGAAAAACTTAATCCAAAATTTAAATTAATATTTTTCTCTTTGCGAATCTCTCCCTTTAACAAAAAACCATTAAAGATCTCTATTTCACTTCCCAAAATGTATTGAGAATTTTTATAATAATCAAAATAAAAATTTATCTTTTCACTAATTGGTCTTAAACCGATACCAAAATTGAAATTCTTATCAAAATCATAATTAAGGGAAAAAGATAAAAAATTTGTTGGTCTAAATGTAAGGCTTGCTAAATGATTTGTATCATTAAATTTTTCGATAAATTTATAACGATAGCCTAAAAATAAATTTTTACTAACGGGCAGACCGATACCAAAAAGATAACTATTTACACTATTTTTCTTTTCATAACCAATCCCTAAATTATTTAAAGAAATCCCTATTTCCCATAGACTATCTTCATTTATTTTTCTTGAAAAATATATTTCATAACCCGAATTTATTCCTAAACCGCTGGGATTATAAAAAATTGCTTTACTTCTTTCAATATTGGCAAAATAAGAAACACAATAGAATATTAAAAACATTATATTATAATAAAAAAAATAAAAATAATTTCAATAAAATAAAAATGGGGGTGATAAGGCTCACCCCCAAAAGCCATCCTTATATTTTAGTTATGCCTTAGTTATGAAGAACAAAAAATTTCCAACTAGCTTCGTCAAAAGGATCCTCAGCACCAGGAGCCACATCATACATCGGGTAATTTTCTCCTACCTCATTCAATCTTCCCCAACCAGCAATACCATATTCTTGAGGAATCTCGGTTGCGGGATCATAATACACACCAATCGCTATTGCTCCAGAAACTTCTACCGCATTCGCCCAATCTAAGTATGGACATTCTTGCACTTCACTACCTCCCCAAGTAATAGCATTTAAACCTGGTTCCTCAAATACAAAATCACCACCATAGAAGAGATCTTCGAAATCTCCACCATTATATGCCATACCTGTGTAAGGATTGGTTGGAAAGTTTCCATATTTTTCTTCAATCAATGGATCACCGCCTGGGAAATAACGAGCTAACGGACCTTCCGGTTCCAAAACATCGCCTACCACATCTTCATGAGGATATTGACCCATATGGTCAGTTGCCCACGCTTCTAATGCTGTTTGGATAACATGCATGTTATTTTTAACACTGGTTCTTCTTGCTCTCTCTTGGAAAAGGGCGAAATTTGGAATGATAAGTGCTAATAGGATGCCGATGATTAAAATTACTACCAATAGCTCAATTAATGTAAATCCCTTTTTATTTAACATACTTCACCTCCATTTTGTTTTTTTGTTTATTAAACCACATTGTGGTCTCTCCAAATATAATTATAACAAAATTTAAAAAAAAGTCAAGATTTTTTTTAAAAAATTTTTTATTTTAAATTTTTATTTTTCAATAGTTTATAGCTTTTTAAAATTTTTTCATTTCAAATTTAAAATAAGGTCTAAAAAATAAAAAAACTCTCGGTGACGACCTACTCTCCCGTGGCGTTTCCACCACAGTACCATCGGCCCTGGAGAGCTTAACTTCTCTGTTCGGAATGGGAAGAGGTGTTTCCTCTCCGGTATAGTCACCGAGAGTAATTTTACTGGTAAAAGAAGCGGAGCCTTCAAGCCGAACGGCCTATTAGTACCCCTCGGCTAAAACCCTTACGGGTCTTACACCTGGGGCCTATCAACCAGGTAGTCTACCTGGGGCCTTCAGGGAGACATTATCTTGGGATGGGCTTCCCGCTTAGATGCTTTCAGCGGTTATCCCTTCCGGACATGGCTACCCAGCGATGCGGCTGGCGCCACAACTGGTACACCAGAGGTCCGTCCGTTCCGGTCCTCTCGTACTAGGAACAGCTTCCCTCATGTCTCCTGCGCTCGCGATGGATAGAGTCCGAGCTGTCTCACGACGCTCTGAACCCAGCTCACGTACCACTTTAATGGGCGAACAGACCAACCCTTGGGACCTTCTTCAGCCCCAGGATGTGATGAGCCGACATCGAGGTGCCAAACCGGGCCGTCGATGGGGACTCTCGGGCCCGATCAGCCTGTTATCCCCGGAGTACCTTTTATCCGCTGGGCGATGGCCCTTCCACACAGGACCACCGGATCACTAGGCCCCGCTTTCGCGTCTGCTCGACCTGTCGGTCTCACAGTCAGGCTGGCTTATACCCTTATGCTCTACACACGGTTACCGTCCGTGCTGAGCCAACCTTTGGACGCCTCCGTTACCTTTTAGGAGGCGACCGCCCCAGTCAAACTGCCCACCTGATACTGTCCCTTGCTGGGATTCACCAGTCAAGGTTAGGATTTCAACAAATCCAGGGTGGTATTTCACCGGCGGCTCCACCCGAACTGGCGTCCGGGCTTCATAGCCTCCCACCTATCCTACACAGGATTTGCCAAAACCCAATATCAGGCTGCAGTAAAGGTTCACGGGGTC
>JANXBG010000004.1 GCA_025060715.1 Caldifarciminota bacterium
GGAGCCATTCATAAAGCAGCCGGACCGGAATTGGAAAAAGAGTGCGAGAAATATGCACCAATAAAACCTGGTGAAGCAGTAATTACTAAAGGTTATAAATTACCCAATAAATATGTAATCCATTGTTTAGGACCTGTTTATGGCAAAGATAAACCAGAGGATAAAATCCTTTCTCTATGTTATCAAAATGCTTTAAAAATATGCGAAAAGAAAAATATAAGTTCTGTTGCCTTTCCAGCAATTTCTACTGGCTTCTTTGGTTATCCAATAGAAGAGGCAACTGAAGTTGCCCTAAAAACCTGTTTAGAAATGATACCAAAATTAAAAAAGGTTAAGAAAATAAGATTTGTTCTATTTGATAAAGAGGCTTATAATATTTATAGCAATTTATTAAAAGAAAATATTTTAAAGAAGGAATAACTCCATAGTATCCTATACTGTTGGGGGAACGTTTTAATATACCTATTTTAAAACAGTTAGTTCTAATTCGTTTTTGATAAATATATCAGAAAAAGAGTAAACAAATATTCCTTTTGTTGCCACTGCTAAATAATTATTATCTTTTGATATTGCTAATGATAGGGGCCAATTAGGTAATTCTATCTTTTTTAAATATCTATTATCTTTTAAATCAATAATATAAATCTCATTTGCACCGCCAAAGCATCTCATCCTACCATATAAAAGATATCTATCTTTTGATAAAATTCTATATCTGTTAGTTATATTCCAAAAAAGGCACAATAAACTCTTCCTGCCAGTTTTCAGTATTATAAATTTTAAATTCTTCTCCCTTGATACTAAGCAGATACCTTCCATTATCAAAAAATCTTTCACCATATTCATAGTCTAAAATTTTGACCACCTCTCCTTTTTCAATATAAATAATATTTCTCCTCGGATAAAAATATAATGCCCTTACTATCTTTTTCTCTCTAATAAACTTATTGCTAAAAGATTTTTCTTGAAAGCAAAATCAATAATTCATTATTGGTTTATCAAAATCTAAAACTTTTATAACCTTTTTATTTTTTATATCTAATACTCCACACCTTCCACTCATATTATCAATAATAAAAAAGGAATCGCTAACTATTTTAGTCGCCTTTATCCTTTCTTTGCTTATTATTGTTTCGCATTCTATATTATAAGAAGGTGGTTTGAAGAATATTATTTTTCTATCAACCACACAACCTAAAAGATATTCTTTGGTAAATTCAACTTTATCAAAATAACAATTGAGTAAAATTCTTAAAAACTCAATTTTCTCCAATCTTTCTATATTCCAAATAGGCTTTTCCTTTTTATCACACCATTTTCTAACACAAAGAAGTAAAAAAGAAATTAAAATACAGTAAAAATATTTAATCTTCATTTTTTTGTTTTTAATAGTATAATAAAACCTACTTTAATTGTGAATAATATTTTATTTTGTTTTAATTAATTTTTTATACCAAAGAAAGAAAGGAACATCAATAAAGCCGATAATATTTTTACTAATTATCTGACCAATTATTAAAGGAATTACTGGCATTACTCCTAAAAAGGCAATGGTAACAAATATTATGCTATCCAAGGTCAAATCAATTGCATCAGAAGTTATACTTCTTAATAAAACCTTTTTTTCATATTTTTTCTTTAAAAAGGCAAAGATAGTTGCATCAATATATTGGCAAATAAGAAAGGAAAGCCAAGAGGCAATTGTTATTCTTATTCCCAATTTAAATATATTTCTCCAAGCTTCCTCATATAAAAAAAAGGGAGCCGGTTTTAAAGTGTTTATCATTATTATAAAAATTACTAATAAAACTTGAGTAAGAAAGGCAATCAAAATTGCTAAATAGGTCTTTTCTTTTCCATAGACTTCATTAATCATATCTAATGCTTGGGCAACAAAGGGATAGATAAATACTGCTGCTGGCGCATAAAAAGAATGGAAACCTAAATCAAATTTTATTGTCCTTATCGCAAAAATTTGGGAAGCAGCTAAATAAATAGTATAAAAACCAACTAAAAAAGCATAGCCCACCTCTTTAAATCTCCTAACAAAAAAGGCACTAAAATAGGTAACTATTGTTAAACTGATTAACCAATAAAGATAAACAACCATTTTATTTTAAACTTCCTTTTTCTCTAATAACCGTTGTCTTTATACCACCCCGAATGTTTACATTCAATTCTATTTTGAGATATTTTGGTGAAATTAAAGAATCGATATCTTCAAAGATAATATTTAATAAAGATTCATGGGTTATTCTTATATCCCTAAATTTTTGTAAATATAATTTTAAACTTTTAAGTTCAATAAGTTCTTTATCAGGCTGATAGATTATTTTTATTTCATAGAAATCGGGGTTAGTGGTAAAAGGACAAAGAGCAGTCAATTCTGGGTTTTCTAATTGAATAATATAATCCCTACCCTCAAATTCATTCTTAATTTTTTTTAACTCCCTTTTTGCTTCTCTTGCCTTTTCTAATTCTTCCATTTTATTTTGGATAAAGATTAACAGAAATAGCCCATTTATTAAGTAATTCTATTCTTTTATTTTCATCTTTTGGTAAATTTAAAGGTCTTCCCCGACAATCAATAATAATACCAACAACACCGCCTTCAATCTCTGTCTCCAGTTTTTTCCCCCGACCTGCGCCAACATCAAACCCTTTTTCAGGAACAATCTCTACCTTTGCCTTTTCTCCTTCGGTCAAAGGAATTAAATATATCTCTGAGTAATAACAAATTTTTTCAATCACTTCGCCATCTTTTTTATAAATCTTTATTCTCATCACTTTTACTCCCTCTTTCCCTTCACCAACTGGAGCAATACAAGTTCCCAATCTAATAAGACAATCTTTATCAAATACCTGTTTAGCAGCAATAGGATGAACTGTGGAAAGAACACCCAAATGGGGCATCATAAAGATACTATCTACCGCTAATCTTGTTATTCCTTCGGGCAAAAAACCATCAATCATCATCATAGCTGCCTGAACTCTTCTTGGGGCGTGGGATAAAATTCCACCCGAACCGATAATTAAATTTAAACTCATCATATTAACTAATGTCTCACCGGTTAATGCCTGAGCAAAGGCATCTGAAATTGTCCTTTCTTGCTGAATTCCTTTTAAACCAACTGCCATTGATTTATGTTGTTCTAATGCCAATCTTAATGCCTCACGGGCAATTGCTTGTTCAATCTTTAATTCTTCTAAAGTATGGGGAATAGTTGTTGGTCTTATCATCTTATTTCTTATTCTATTTCTCAAATCTCCTTCATCAATTTTAAAAGGAATCCAACGAATAATATTTTCAACCCCTGCTTCTTTTAAAACATTACTAATACTATAAGACATTCCTAAATTAGCACTTACTGTTCGGTTAAAAACTAACTCCTCTTTTTCTGCTCTTCTATCTCTAAAACAAGAAAAAATATCCGTTGTAGCACCTCCAATATCCACACCTAATACTTCAATATTTTCACTTCTGCCAACTTGTTCAATTAGAAGACCAACAGCTCCCGGTGTAGGCATAATTGGCACATCTGTCCATTCCATAAGTTTTTTATAACCCGGTGCGTGGGCCATTACATGCTCCATAAATAAATCGTGGATTTTATGCCTTGCTGGTTGTAAATTTTCCCTTTCTAAAACGGGCCTAATATTTTCCACAATCTCTAAAGCGGTATGCTCTTTTAAAATTTTTAAGATGTGTTCTCGGGCATCTTTATTACCTGCATAAATCACTGGTAATCTATATCCAATCCCAAACCTTGGTTTTGGGTCAGATGCCCTAATCAATTCAGCAAGTTCAACTACATGAGAAATTGTTCCACCATCTACACCGCCCGAAAGTAAAATCATATCCGGTCTCAAATTTCTTATTCTTTCAATCTTTTCGTGAGGTAATCGACCATCATTAGAGGCGATTACATCCATCACAATTGCTCCTGCTCCTAAAGCAGCCCTTTGGGCGCTTTCGGCTGTCATTGTTAAAACAACCCCAGCCACCATCATCTGTAACCCACCACCAGCTGAACTTGTTGAAACATAGATATCCACACCTTCTCTTTCATCTTTATAAGGCTTAATTATTTTTTCACCCTCTAAAATTTTTACACCTGTTAACTCTTCTACTTCCCTCACTGCATTTAAAACACCTTTAGTTACATCTTCAAAAGGTGCTTCAACCGTTGTTGGTGCTTCACCCCGAACGATCAAACGATATTCTTCCCCTCGCTTCTCAATCAAAATTGCTTTAGTTGTCGTGCTGCCACAATCAGTTGCTAATATTCTTTTTATTTTTTCTTTCTCGATCATACTCATCCTCTCTTTTTTCAATCTCTTTGATTAATAATTCAATATTATTTCTATCTTCAAAAAATAAAATCAATTTTTCATAAGGCACAGGATTAAAAATCGAAGTAACAATGGGATGAAAAAACACCAAAAGTTGATTAAAAGCGAAAGATAACGGTTTAGTTGATTCTAATAAAACAATTGCTACTGGTGTCAATCTTAAAGAAACAACCCTTTCAGCAATCTTTCTTATCAACTCTTCTTTTTCTAAATCTGTCAACCCCATTTTACCACCAATTCTCTTCCTGCTTTTCCTTCATCTAATCTTCTTACCGGTGTATTATGGGGTGCATTTTTTACTATCTCAGGGTTTTCTTTAATTTCTTCCTTTATTCTTTTCATTGCCGAAACAAATCTCTCCAATTCCTCTTTTGGTTCGGTCTCAGTTGGCTCAATCATAAAGGCTTCTGGAACAATCAATGGAAAATAAACTGTTGGTGCGTGACAGTGATAATCTAAAAGTCTTTTAGCAATATCTAAAGCTTTCACATCAACTTTTTTAAAATCTTTCAAAGTTAAAACAAATTCGTGTAAAGTAGGTGTTTTATATTCACAATAAAATCCAAGTTCCTCCAATCTTTTCCTTAAATAACTGGCATTTAATACTGCAATTTGCGACATCTTTTTCAAACCTTTTATTCCGTGCATTCTTATATAAGTATAGGCCTTTACGAAAACATTAAAATTACCATAAAAACTGGCTGTTTTACCAATTGATTCTTTATCATATTTAAAATAATATCTTTCACCATTTTTTTCAATTTTTGGATTAGGTAAATAAGGAACTAAAAAATTTTTAGCACCCACCGGACCAGCACCAGGACCGCCACCGCCATGAGGAGTAGAAAAAGTTTTATGTAAATTGAAATGCATAATATCAACTCCGGCATCACCGGGTTTGTGAATGCCACAATAGGCATTTAAATTAGCACCATCTAAATATAATAAAGCCCCATATTTATGCAATTCCTCAGCAATCCCTTTAATATTCCTTTCAAAAATTCCTAAAGTGTTGGGATTGGTAATCATCAAACAGGCAACCTTTTCATTCAAATTTTTCTTTAAGTCTTCTAAATCTATCATTCCTTCACTATTAGATTTAATTGTTTGAGCAATAAATCCTGCCATTGCAACACTTGCTGGATTTGTGCCGTGCGCCGAATCAGGAATTAAAACAATTTTTCTATCTTCTTTTTTATCAATAAAATATTTCTTAATAACCAGCATTGCGGTTAATTCGCCACTTGCACCAGCTGGTGGTTGTAAAGAAACATAATCCATTCCTGAAATCTCTTTTAAAAATTGAGAAAGTTCATACATCAATTTTAAAGCTCCTTGGATATCCTCTTCTTTTTGTAAAGGATGAAGATAAAGAAATCCTTCATAACTACTAACTTCTTCATTCACCTTTGGATTATGTTTCATTGTGCAACTTCCTAAGGGATAAATTCCTTTATCTAAATGATAATTTAAAGCCGAAAGCCTAATAAAATGCCTGATCACCTCAATTTCTGAAACCTCAATAAATTCAAAATCCTTTCTTAAAAGATTTTCTGGAATATTGCTTTCTATCTTTTTTTCAGGAATATCTAAATCACCAAAATAGTCATTAAATTTACCTTTTTTAGAATATTCTTTAATTAACTTCTCAAGCATATTTCATCCCTTGTAATGTTTTATAAAATTTTCAATTGAACGGTCATAAGTTTTTTCTACCTCTTTTGAGAAAAAGCAAGCAGGAACTTCTTTTCTTTTCAAATGGTAATGAAGACATTCACAACATTTTCCTTTCTTTTCACAAACAGGATAAGAACAATTACAAAAACTTAAATTTCTTTTAATATTACATTCCATATTAAAAACTCCTTTTTAAAAATTCTACAAAATAATCCATCTCTTCTTTTTTTCTCTTTTCTGTTACACAGATAAGCAAAGTATCTTTTAAACTTTCATCTTTAGTTATCTCATACAAATCAATCCCCGCATAAATCCTTTCTTTTTCACATTTATTTATCAACTCCTTTATTGGAACTTTACTTTTTATTGTAAATTCTTTAAAGAAAGGTTTATCAGAAACTTTCTCAAAAATTGGTAAAGATAAAAGATTTTCATAAAGATAATGGCTCTTTTGAAAAGAGAAGTTAGCAACCTTTTTAAGCCCTTCTTTTCCCATTAAAGAAAGATAGATTGCTGCTCTTAAAGCACATAGTTGTTGATTAGTACAAATATTTGATGTTGCCTTTTCTCTTCTAATATGTTGCTCTCTTGTTTGTAAGACTGTTACATAACCAACCTTTCCTTCTTTATCAATTGTTTTACCACATATCCTTCCGGGTAATTCTCTAATATATTCTTTTTTAGAGGTCAAAATTCCTAAAAGAGGTCCGCCCAAAGAAGGATAAAGACCTAAACTCTGACCTTCAGCAGTTGCCAAATCAGCATCATAATCTCCCGGTGGCTTTAAGATTGCCAGAGAGATTGGGTCACAAGAGACAATTAATTTTCCATTATATTTTTTAACTATTTGAGAAATAGTATTACTATCTTCTATAAAACCAAAAAAATTAGGTGTCTGAAATACTAAAAAGAAATCATTTTCAAACTCTTTCGCTTTTTTTTCTAAATAATCAATATCGAGAACAAATTGCTTTAAAGGTATTTTAATAAAGTTTATATCTTGACCTAAAAAATAGGTTTTAACAACTTCCCAGCAAAAGGGTGATAAACCGGATGAGATTAAACAATTTTTATAACCCCTCTTTTTTAAAATATAAATTGCCTCTGCTAAAGCAGTAGCACCATCATAATGGGAAGCAGTTGAGACATCCATTTTAAATAAATCACAGATAAGAGATTGAAATTCAAACATCGCTTGCAAAGTTCCTTGGGATACCTCCGGTTGATAGGGAGTATAGGCAGTATAATATTCACTTCTTAAAACAATCTGGTCAATACAAGCAGGAATATAATGATCATAAATTCCACCACCAAGAAAAGAAATATAAGAGGAAATAGGCTTATTCTCACAAGAAATCTTCTTTAACTCTTTTCTAACATCTAATTCTTTTAGAACTTTTATCTTTTCTTCTTCTGATTTCGTTTTTAAATCATCAGGTATTGATAAAAAAAGTTCATCTAAACTTTTTAGTCCAAGATAGGAAAGCATTTCTTTTATCTCTTCTTCGCTATGAGGAATAAACATAATCACTCTCCGATATGTTTTTTATAATCTTCACTATTTAGCAAATTTTTCAATTCTTCTTTATCTTTTATTTTGATTTTTAATATCCAACCTTTTCCATAAGGGTCTTGATTGGCGATTACTGGATTATTAATCAATTCTTTATTTATTTCAATAACCTCGCCTGAAATTGGCAAATATAAATCAGCAGCTGTTTTTACTGCCTCCACATAACCAAATTTTTCACCCGCCGTTAAATTTTTACCAATAATACCCTCATCAATACCAAAATAAACAATATCCTGTAACTCCTTTTGGGCAAAATCGGTTATACCAATAATTCCAATATCTCCTTCTACTTTAATCCATTCATGAGTTTTAGTATAATATAAGTTATCTAATACCAAACTCATTAAACCTCCTTTTTTAATCTTTTAATACTACCAAATTGATAAAAGGGTAATTTTACAATCTCTCCTTCTTTTTTATTTTCTAAATAGACTTTATTACCAATTTGGCTATGAGTTATTTCTACATAACCCATAGCAATCCCACAATTTAAACTAAAGGAAAAAGTGCCACTAGTAATAAAACCAATTAAAGAGCCGTTCTTATCATAAAGGTTCATTTTGGATCTAGGAATTACATTATCATAAAATTTTATTCCAACCAATTTTCTTTTCAATCCCTTTTCTTTTATCTTTAATAATGCCTCTTTTCCAATAAAATCTTTGTTAAATTTCACAACAAAAGAAAGATTTGCCTCTAAGGGATTTTTATCTTTATCAATATCCTGACCATATAAACAATAACCCATTTCTAATCTCAACATATCCCTGGCACCAAGTCCACAAGGCAAAAGAGAGGGATTTTTTTCAAAAAAGGCATCCCAAATTTTATGAGCATAATTTCTATTAAAATATAATTCAAAACCGTCCTCACCGGTATAACCTGTGCGGGAAACCAACATTGGTATACCTAAAACCTCTATTTCTTTAGAAAAATAAAAACCAATCTCTGATAGGTCATTATTAACCAAAGAAGATAAAACTTTTTCTGCCTTTTTCCCTTGCAAAGCAAGTTGACAAATCTCTTCAGAGAGGTTTTTCACTTGGCAGTTAAAATTTTTATTTATTTCTAATATATAATTATAATCTTTTTCTAAATTGGCACAATTTACTACTAAAAGAATCCTTTGAGGTAAATTATAACAAACCAAATCATCCACAATACCACCATCTTCATAAAGCATACAGGCATAACAAGCTTGATATTCCTTTAAAGAAAAAACATCATTAGTTATTAAATAATTTACAAATTCCTTATAATTTTTACCGGAAATTTCTATTCTTCCCATATGGGAAACATCAAAAAGTCCACAGTCATTTCTTACTGCCAAAACCTCCTCTTTGATTGACCGATAGGAAATGGGCATTAGATAGGAAAAAAAGTTAACCATCTTCCCCTGATACTCTAAATGCTTTTCATAAAAGGGAGTTTTTTTTAGCATTTTAAAATTAAATTATAATAAATTATTACCAAAAGTCAAAAATATTTTTATATTTAACTCTTGACTTAAAGATATTTATCTTTATACTAAATAAATGTATAAATTTAGCGTTTCGGGTTTAAGAGGTAAAATATTTTTTAATATTTTTCCTTATGATTTTTTTACCTTTGCTTATCATTTTGCCCGAAATCAAAAAGAAGATAAAATCCTCATTGGCTATGATACAAGACCGAGTTCTAAGCTTTTTTATTTATCAGTACTATCAGGTATTTTTCAAGCAAATAAGAATGTCATTGATTTAGAAATTATCCCTACTCCAACATTAGTCTTTGCCTCTCAAATATTAAAATTACCAGGTATAATCATTACTGCCTCCCATAATCCAATTAATGAGAATGGGTTAAAATTTGTTTCTACTTATGGGAGATTCTTATTTGAAAAGGAAATTAAAAAGTTTAGTATTAATAATATTCAAAATATAGAAAGAAAAAGTTTACCAAAAATTGAAAAAATAGATAAAGAATCTATTTATCAAAAACATTTCTTAAAAATTAGTAAGTATAAGATTTTTAAAAGTTTATCTTTCAAGGATTTAAAAATTGGTATTGATTGTGTTAACGGCTCAGCAAGTTCGGAGATTAATTATTTTTGTAATCTTTTAAATTTAAGGGCAAAACTCTTATTTTGTGAAGAAAGAATAGAAAAAGATTTTCCAAGACCTCCTGAACCTTCAGAAAATTCTTTAAAAAAACTTTCTGATCTGGTAAAAAAAGAAAGTTTGGATTTAGGAATTGGATTTGATCCTGATGGTGATAGAGTTGCTTTCGTTTGTGAAAATGGTGAAGTTTTAAACGAAGAGTATACCCTTCCCCTTTCTCTTTTCTATTTCTTAGAAAAGAAAAAAACACCTGTGGTCTGTAATTTTTCAACAAGTCTTTTAGTTAATGATATTTGTGAAAAATTTAATGTTCCTCTGTATCGGACAAAAGTAGGAGAAAGTAATGTTTTATATCAAATGTTAAAGAAAAAAAGTCTTATTGGTGGCGAGGGAAATGGAGGAGTAATTATTAAAGATATCAATTTAACAAGAGATGGGTTTGTTGCCTTTTATACTATTCTATCTTTGATTAAAGAAAAGGATAAACCATTATCAATATTGAAAAAGAATTTTAATCAATACATAATTATTAAGGAGAAAATGAGTTTTGATACTAAATTTTTTTTTAAGATTAAAAAAAGAATAAAAAGTAAATTTATTAAATTATTTAAAAAACCTTATATTATTAATGAAGAGGATGGCTTTTTCTTTTTTAAAAGAAATCTTTTATTCCATTTAAGACCTTCTAATACGGAAAATATTTTGAGGGTAATAATTAATGCCGATGATGAAAAGATAGTCAATAAGATTTATGAGATTTTAAAATAATATGTGCGGAATTGTTGGTTATATTGGCTCAAGAGATATAATTTCGGTTTTGTTAGTTGCCTTAGAAAGATTGGAATATCGGGGATATGATTCTTGTGGGATTGCCGTAAGTTATCAAGGAAGGATTTTTATTAAAAAGACCGCTGGTAGGTTATTTAAATTAAAAGAAATCCTTAATTCTTCTCCTTTATTTTCTCATGAAGAGGGAGAAACCTTAATTGGTATTGGCCATACCCGTTGGGCAACCCATGGGAAAGTAAGCGATGAAAATGCTCATCCTTTTTTAGATTGCGAAAAGAAATTAGCAATCGTTCATAATGGAATAATCGAAAATTTCCAAGAATTAAAAGAAAGGCTTATTAATAATGGCCACAAATTTGAAAGTGAAACCGATACTGAGGTGATTGTTCATCTTTTAGAAGAGAAAATAAAAAAAGATCATATAAGTGAAAAAGATTTCTTAAAAGCCTTGTCAGAAACATTAAAGGAATTAAAAGGAAGTTTTGCTTTATGTCTTATATCTCCTCTTTTTGATTTTCTTATTGGTATAAAAAAAGGAAGCCCCCTGTTATGTGGAATTGGTAAAAACGAAGGAATGATTGCTTCAGATATATTAGCATTAGTGGGCATCTGTAAAAAAGTTTACATTATGGAAGATGGTGAAATCTGTTTTCTTAAAAAAGATAAAGTAAATTTTTATAATGAAAATGGTGAAAAAATTGAGAAAGATGCGCAAACTTTAGATTTAAAAGTAAAAGAAGTGAGTAAAGGTAGATACCGCCATTTTATGCGGAAAGAGATTTTTGAACAGCCGAAAATTCTTACCGAAAATTTAGAAAAAAGACTTTATGATAAAGAAATTCTTTTAGGTGAAAGTTTCCATTTATATCCCGAGGATATAAAACATATCACTAACATTGTAATCCAGGCTTGTGGGACTTCTTATCATGCAGGTCTAATTGGTCGGGATTATTTTGAAAGAATAAGTGAAATACCAACAACTGTGGAAATTGCTTCCGAACTTATATCTCGACCTTTCTTATTTAATAATAATACTTTAATGATTGCTATCTCTCAATCAGGCGAAACTGCTGATACCTTAGCAGCATTAAGAGCGGCAAAAGAAAGAAAAATAAAAAGTTTGGCAATCTTAAATGTTAAAAGGTCATCAATGGATAGAGAGGCGGATAATGTTATCTTTATCAATGCCGGACCTGAAATTGGTGTTGCTTCAACAAAGGCTTATACTGCTCAAATTTTTAATTTATTTATCTTAGCATTATATTTTGCTTTAATAAGAGAAAAGATTAATACCGAAAAATTAAATAATTATTTAAAAGAATTAAAAACAATACCCGAAAAGATTAAAAAAACATTACTTTTAGATAAAATAATAAAAAGAGTTGCCAAAAAATATTATAATTCACCCCATTTTGTCTTTTTAGGAAGAGGAATAAATTACCCCAGTGCCTTAGAAGGTGCTTTAAAATTAAAGGAGATTTCTTATATTCATGCTGCTGGTTATCCCGCTGGTGAAATGAAACATGGACCAATTTCGGTAATCAGCGAAGAAACCCCGGTTATTTGCATTTGTGTAAAAGATTCCACTTATGAAAAAATGATTTCTAATATAATGGAAGCAAAAGCAAGGGGTGGAAGAATTATTACCATCGGTAATGAAAATGATAAAAGACTAAAAGAAATTTCAGAAGATGTTTTTTATCTTCCAGCAACAATTGAATTTTTAACACCTCTTTTAGTTGCCATCCCCCTGCAACTTTTTGCTTACCATATTGCCTGCCTGCGGGGTTGCGATGTTGATAAACCAAGACATTTGGCAAAAAGTGTAACGGTATTGTAAATATTGAAGTAGTAGATATTTAGATAAATACCTGGTTAAAAAATAGAGTTATTCTATCTTTAATATTTGTGATGATAATGGAACTTAGAAGAACAATTGCTGGTCCTTTACCATCTAAAAGTACAAGAAAATTTTATATTGACCAATGGACAGAAGGACTTTGGGAACATACATATGGAGTAAGAATTATTGGAGCAAAAGCGATTGAATAAATAAGATTATTTTATTGATATATCCCAAATTTTTCTTAAAATAAAAAGATGAGAAAAATATTAATTTCTATTTTACTTCTCTTCTCTTGCTCTCCCCTACCACCAACAATTGGTAAATTGAGGGAAGTGATTATTTTTACTGAATACCAAAATGAAATAGCCGAAGAGATTTCTAAAATTTTAGAAAAAAAAGTTTATACCCCTCAACCCGAATCCTATTTTACTATTAGATATAAACCTTTTTCTAGTTTTCCTTTGCTTAAAGATTTTACTACGCTATTTTTAATCGGCACAATTACTGATGAATTTATCTCTGATTTGGTAGGTGATAAAATTGAAATTATTAAAAGGGATACTTTTGGTTTCTTTAGATTAAAAGATTTATACACAAAAAATCAACAGATATTTATCTTTGTCAGTAATAATAAAAATCTTTTAAAAGAAGGTCTGAAAAGATACGAAAAAAGAATATTTTACTCTCTTTTGGAACATATTTATAATCTTATCCATCTTTATACCTATTCCATCGGCATTGATAAGAAAAAAATAAAATATTTAAAAGAAAATTACCGATTTACCCTTAAAGTTCCCAAAAAGTATATCTTAAAAGAGGAATATAAAGATAATAATTTTATCTATCTTTTTACTCATTATCCTGATAGGTCAATATTTGTCTATTTTGATAATAAAAAAAGAGATTTAATGCCCAAAAAGATTGCTGATTTAAGAGATAGCCTAACTATAAAATTTTATAATGGTGATTATATTTTGAGGGAATATACCTTTGCGGAAACTACCTACTTTTTAAACCAAGTCGCCCTCAAACTTATTGGTGTCTGGCAAAATGATAGGGATATTATCGGCGGTCCTTTTATCTCTTATGCCTTTAACTATCAGGATAAGTTTTTCTTACTTGATGGCACTTTATTTTATCCCGGTGAGAAAAAGTTAAATAATTTACTACAATTAGATGTGATTTTAAATACCTTTGAAGTTGAGTAAAGAGAATTATATTTTAGGTATTGATGAAGCAGGTAGGGGCTGTGTTATTGGTCCAATGGTTATCTGTGGTGTATTAATAGAAGAAAAGGATATTACAAAATTAAAAGAGATTGGTGTAAAAGATTCCAAACTACTTAAACCAAGTAAAAGAGAAAAGTTAGCAAAAGAAATAAAAAAAATTGCAAAAAAAATAGTTATAAAAAAAATCTCGCCAAAAATTATTGATAAATATAATCTAAATTTTTTAGAGCTTAAAGAAATTAAAAAGATTATTGAAAAAACTAAACCAACCATTGTTTATTTTGATTGTCCGGTAAATCAAAAGGGAATAAAGGATTATTGTAAAAAATTAGAAAGTTTGTTAGAAAAGAAAAATGTTTTACCAAAAATTATTGGCGAAAATAAAGCAGATAAAAAATATGAAGTAGTTAGCGCTGCTTCTATTATCGCTAAAGTAGAAAGAGATAGGATTATAAAAAATTTAAGAAAAAAATACGGCGATTTTGGCTCTGGTTATCCTTCTGACAGAAAAACAAAAGAATTCCTAAAAAATTTTTATAATAACTGCCGATTAATAATCCGCAAAAAATGGCAAATCAAAATAAATTAAATTTTCTAATTCCTCTTATAACCAAATTTGGACATCTTATAAAAAGTTCCATTGAAGTTAATGCCTTGAATAACTTCACCCTTTAGGATAGAAGATTATCCAGAGAAAGGGTTAGAAGGTTTTGCCGAATTGGAAATGAGGTTCTAATTTGTTTCCTTCTCTATCAAAACCGTATCCTAAATCAAAACCGATTAATCCTAACATTGGCACTTCTACTCGCACACCCACACCAATCCCTTTTTTGAAAGTTCCAAAATTTATCTTATTTAAATCTTCAAAACAATTTCCACAATCAAAAAAGGCAATAAAAGAAAGGTAATGGGCTAATTTTAGTTTATATTCTAAATTAAAAATTGCCATCGCCTTACCGCCTATTAAGTAGCCATCTTTTAGAGGTGAAATAGAACGGTCGGGATAACCACGAATACCTTCTTCACCGGCTCCTCCTAAATAAAACTTTTCATACAAAGGAACACTATCTTTTCCTTTTAGTTGAACAATATACCCAATCCTTGTCCTTGCCATCAAAGAAAATTTCCAAAATAAAGGAAAATAAATTCGTATATCCAATATCTGTCTTACAAAATTAATCTTTAAGGTAGAAATATCAAAAGAGTATAAATAATAAGACCCCGCACTAGGATTAAATATATAATCTCGGGCATCCCGAATTATTGAAAAATTTGGCGAGAGATAAACCTTTTCTATT
This sequence comes from Caldifarciminota bacterium, assembly GCA_025060715.1. Taxonomy (GTDB): domain Bacteria; phylum Hydrothermota; class Tepidihabitantia; order Tepidihabitantales; family DTDR01; genus DTDR01. The sequence goes on from JANXBG010000004.1 coordinate 14,865, forward strand.
GTATCCTGATAAATTTCTTTCGGCACTTTGATATCTTTAATACTTTTGGATGGAATATAACTACTACCCAATTTTAATCCCCAATAAATCCTTGTGTAATCAAGAAATAGAGGATAAGAAAAATTAAAGGAAATATTTCGGTCCAGTTTATCATAATAATCATAGGAATAAGAATAGTATAATAAATTAAAACCCGAAGAAAAAGGAATATCCAAAAGATAGGGCTCTTCAAAACCCAGTTGTAAATTAGTTATTGTGCTACCTTTTTCTAATTTTAAATATATTTTTTGACCGTTGCCCAAAAAATTAGGTTGAGATATTTCAACACCACCAACAATCTTCTCCCTTTGGGAATAAGAAACACTGGCACTAAGTTGTCCAAAGGTTACCTTCTCTTTCACTTTATATACCAAATCAATATATTCCGTATCAACAGGTGTAAAGTCAACACTAATATCTTCAAAAAATCCTAAATTAAAAATATTTCTTTGACTTCTTAAAAGTAAAGATTTTTTAAATAAGTCACCGGGCAAAGTAACTATCTCCCTTCGGATCACTTTATCTTTTGTTCGCTCATTCCCTTCAATATTAACCAATCTAATTTTTACCGGCTTATTCTCTTTTATTTCATAATTTACATCCACTGTATCATTCCTAATCTCTTCAACGGGATTAATTTGACAATATAAAAAACCTTCTTCGTGGTAAAGATTATATAATTCTTGCAAACTCAAATTCATTTTTTTTACATTATAATAATCACCCTTTTTTAATTTCATTACTTTTCTTAAATTTTCTATACTCATAATTTCGTTACCCGAAAAATTTATCTCACCCACATAAAATCTTTTTCCTTCTTCTAAATGAATTTCAATAGTAAGCCAATCCTCTTCGGTCTTTAATTGATAATCAAGAATTTTTGCTTGCAGAAATCCTTTCTCTTTATAATAATCAATTATTCTTGTCAAATCTTTTTTAAATTCCTCTTCTTTAAAAATCCCCTTCCGATACCATCGCTTTTCACGATTTACCAATTTTCTTTTTATTTTGTCCTCTTTTAAACTTTTGACACCAAAGAATTTTATTTTCCTTATCTTATATTTCTTACCTTCGTCAATGTGAAAAGTAACAGTTACCATATTTTGAGAATCTCTTTCTGATTGGGTATAAAAAACTTTTGGCGCCACAAATCCTTTTTCTTTATAAAGCTTAAGGATTTCTTTTTGATAATTAAATAACTTATATTCACTAATAACCTCTCCTTTTTTATATTTCACTTTTTCTTTTAACTCTTTGGTTTTAATCTTTTGATTACCCGAAAAGATAATATCTTTTAACAATGGATTATCTTTAGTAACAAAAGTTAAAATGATACCTTTCTCCGTAATTGTGGTTTCTGCCTTTATTTCACTAAAAAGCCCGCTTTTATAAAGTTTTTTTATTGCTTCAGCTACTCTTTCTGAAGAAAGAATCTCTCCCTTTCTTAACCCACAAAGATTAAGGACTGTTAAAGTATCAATAAATTCTGTTTTTGCTTTAATCTGATAAATAATTTGAGAAAAAAGAAAAGATATGAAGAAGAAAAAGGAAATTAAGAATTTTTTAAACACCTACTTAAACTTTGAGCTCCTCAGGTTTTTTAGCAACAAAACGCAATCTGTTCTCTTCCCTTTCAATATAGACAATAGAACTTCCTTTAAATTTTCCTTTCAAAATTTCTTCGGCTAAGGGGTCTTCAATCAATCTTCTTATTGCTCTTCTTAATGGTCTTGCACCATATTCTGGATCAAAACCTTGTTCTACCAATACTTCTTTCGCTTCAGGAGATAAAATCAATTTTAAACCTTTTTCTTTTAACCTCTCATTAATATCATTAATTTGAATATCAACAATCTTTTCCATCTCTTCTTTTCCTAATGGTTTAAAAACAATTATCTCATCCACCCGGTTAATAAATTCCGGACGGAAGACCTTTTTTACTTCCATTAAAATCTTTTCTTTCATTTTCTCATAACTCTCCTCAGGATTACCGGAAACAAAACCAAAGCCAGCGGATTTCTTTATTTCAGCTGTTCCAATATTTGAAGTCATAATAATCACACAATTTCTAAAATTAACCCGTCGACCAAAAGCATCGGTCAATTGACCATCCTCTAAAATTTGTAATAAAATATTAAAAACATCAGGATGGGCTTTCTCAATTTCATCAAACAACACTACTGAATAAGGTTTCCTTCTTACCTTCTCAGTCAACTGCCCACCTTCTTCGTAGCCCACATAACCAGGAGGTGCACCAATTAACCTAGAAACATTAAATTTCTCCATATATTCTGACATATCCAACCGAATTAAAGCATCTTCGTGACCAAAGAGAAATCTTGCTAATACCCTTGCCAATTCTGTCTTACCAACACCAGTGGGACCTAAAAAGATAAAGGAACCAATCGGTCTTCTTGGATCCTTAATTCCTGCCCGACTTCTTCTTGTGGCTTGGGCAATTACTTCTATTGCGTGGTCTTGACCAACAATTCTTTTTCTTAATTCTTCTTCCATTTTCAGAAGTCTTTGTTGCTCACTCTCTTCAATTCTTTGTAAAGGAATTCCTGACCACATTGAAACAACTTGGGCCACATCCTCGGGCATCACTACCGGGAAACCGCCTTTCTTTTCCATTTCCTTTCTTTTTCTTTTTAAAATCTCTGTTAACCTACGTTGCTCGTCTCTGATTTCTGCTGCCTTTTCAAATTCTTGCTTTCTTACCGCTTCTTCTTTCATCTTTTTTATTCTTTCAATCCTTCTTTCCAATTCTTCAATTTCGGGATTGAAAACAGGTCTTAGTAATTTTACCCTGGCACCTGCTTCGTCCATTACATCAATTGCTTTATCGGGCAAATATCTATCGGTAATATATCGGTCAGCAAGATAGGCACAGGCTTCCAAAGCTTCATCAGTATAAATTACACCATGATGTAATTCATATTTTTCTTTTAAACCCTGTAAAATTTTAATTGTCTCACTCACTGAAGGAGGCTCCACAATAATCGGTTGAAATCTTCTTTCTAAGGCTGAATGTTTTTCAATATATTTTCGATACTCTTCAAAGGTAGTAGCACCAATACATTGAATTTCTCCACGGGCTAAAGCGGGTTTTAAGATATTAGAAGCATCTATCGCTCCCTCAGCAGCACCAGCGCCAACAATAGTATGTAACTCATCAATAAAAAGGATCACATCGCCTGATTTAATTATTTCATTAAGCACTGTCTTCATCCTTTCTTCAAACTGTCCTCGATATTTTGTTCCCGCAATTAGGGCTGGTAAATCTAATGCCAAAACTCTTTTATTTTTTAATAAAGAGGGAACCCTACCTTCCACAATTCTTTGGGCAAGCCCTTCCACAATTGCTGTTTTACCAACGCCCGCCTCACCGATTAAAACTGGATTATTCTTTTTTCTTCTAACCAATATCTGAATAACTCTTTCAATCTCTTTTTCTCTACCAATAATTGGGTCTAATTTATCTTCCCTTGCTAATTGGGTTAAATCCCTGGAAAAATAATCTAAAGCTGGTGTCTTTGATTTACTTTTTGGAATTGATTGACCCATAGCTTCGCCTTCTAGCACTTTCATTATTTCACTACGAACTATATCAATATCAATTCCTAAGGAAAATAAAACTTGAGCAGCAATTGATTGCTCTTCTCTTAAAATTCCTAACAGAAGGTGTTCAGTACCTATATAAGAATGGTTCATCCTCCTCGCCTCTTCCATTGCATAGTTTAAAATCCTCCTCGCCTCCTGATTTAATGGAATTTCACCAAGTACCAGTGGTGTTTTCCCGTAACTTACTGCATTTTCAATTGCTGAAATTAATTCATCCTTCTCAATTCCTAAATTAGATAAAACCAAAGCAGCAACCCCTTCACCTTCTTTAACAATTCCTAAAAGTAAATGTTCCGAGCCGATATAATCGTGATGCATCCTTATCGCCTCTTGTCGGGCAATATTAATAACTTTTCTTAAACGGTTTGTAAATCTATCCTGCATATTTTATTTTAACTCAAAATTATTCAAAAGTCAATTAAAACCAGAAGAAATATTTTACTTTTATTGCTAATATTCTTTCACTCTCCTGCCATTGGTTATTATTTTTATTAAAAAGTTCATTTATAACAAAATAAATTTTTGATCTAGGCTTTATTTCCCAATAATAATAGAAGGCGGTTCTTATTTGAAAAAGAGTAAATCGATTTTGATAACTTAAAGGAAAATTAGAATAAAAGGTTATTCCCATATAAGGAGTAAATTTATAACCAAAATAAATATTTGGACTTATTGTTGTTGATAAATGTTTATTTAAGGTATCAAATTCGGTCCAACTTGTAAAATGGAAATTTAAATATATCCTTTTAAAAATTGGAGTATAAAACCCCGACCAAGAATGTAATTGCCAAGCAATAAATTCTCTTAAATAATTATAACTTTTTCCTATCCAACTTCCCAACCAAAAACTTGCCTGCCCAATTGAAAAAGAAATATTGGGATTTATTCCAATATAGGAGTATCTAATATTATCTTCAATTCCTTCTCCATAATAAAAAGAACTATTATAAAAAATTATTGGTTTCCTTAATTGAAAACCTAATTCTATTCCACCAATCTTTGACCAAGAAATCTCTCCCTTCTCTTTACTCTGCCAAAAGATAGGAGTTATAGAATAACTGGAAATTATTCCCCTTTTAGGATAATTAGAATAACTAATTCCTAACTTTATATCTTTATCACCAGGAGAAAAAGGAGCATATCCCATTGAATTGATATCAAAATATTCATTTACATATTTAATACTATAAAAAGAAGAGATATTTTTTGTTAAATAATAAATTCCGCCACTTTGGAAGGTATAACCAAAATTTTCTTTTTTATTTTTATTGCCAACAAACTGCCACAAAAATTGGTTTTTACCAAACCTTAAAGCTCCATCGGTATCAAAATTTAAAAAACTCTCTTTCTTCTCAATATCATATTTATAAGTGGTTAAAAAACCAATTTCTGAATTGGTGAATAAATATCTTTTTATCCTAAAAACATTCCAAGTAGTATAAAAAGAGGTATCAAAAGGTCCAAATTTTTTATCGGTAAAAGAGTTTAAAAAACCAATTTCATATCCTTTTATCTTTCCAGTAAATTTTAAACCACTTAAAATTGGCACTTCTCCAGAATAATCTCTCATTTTTCTACCAATCCTTCTTGAATAAAAAACCTTAATTGGTGAATAAAAACCAATTCCCATTGCTGCCGGTTCAAAATAATCTTTACCTTCTATAAAGAAATGCCTTCTTTCGGAATAATATATTTCATATTTTCTCAAGGTCATTGTAAATGGGTCGGCTTCAATCTCGGCAAAATCGGGCAAGAATGTTAAATTGAGTTGTTTATCTTCCTTTTTATAAGCAACATCAAAACCACCCCAAGGTAAAAGCCTCCCTAATTTCTTTTCATCACGACCCGCATAGAACTCATTCTTTAAAATTCCTACCGGATATATTTCCATACCAATTCCCTCAGAATGGGGCAGAACATTCTTTAAAATACCAAATTTTGACACCCTTAAATCTTCTTCTTGATTAGGTAAAATAAAATAACAGCTTTCTTTCTTTTTTTCATAATATACTTTTACTTGGAAACCCCATTCATTTATATCTTTTCTATAACGAAAATTCTTGAAAGGAATTTTGAGTTCACAAATTAGAATATAGTTATTATTAATATCTTTATAAATCCTTGTCTTGCTATCAAATATCCCTTCCCAAATTTCTGTCCTTCTTCCATCATCCAATAAGAGAGCAGTACCTCGTTTATTCACCGCATCAACATAAAACTGATAGGCATTTAATTTAGAAAGAACCGGATCAAGATAAATATAATAACAATCCAAATCCTCAGTTAAGGAAATATTTGGTTTATCTTTCTGAAAATCGGTCTTGATAAGAAAATATAGATTATTTTTATCTTGTAAGACTTTAACTATAGTTTTGTAACTGGCAAGAGAATCATAATAAGGGTAAAACTGCTTTTCAATAATTATTGAATCGGCAATCTGCCAAACTTCCTCTTCTATTCCATCAATGAAAACTTCCTTTACTTTATTAACTTCTAAAAAATCCTTTGTTAAAAGAAACAAAAAGAATAAAACCATTTTTTATTTGATTATAAAAAATTAAGTAAAAAAGTCAAATTAATTAACCTATTCTCTTCTTTCTAAACCTGTATTGTATAGTATACTGTTCCCCCAACAGAAAAGAGTCTTCATAAAAGTTTATAAGACTCTCTGAAGGCTTATCTTTTTTATTCTTTAAAAATCTGCTTATAAAATTTTCTCCAATTTGCTTATATTATTTCTATTAAATTCAATTTTATAAAAGTATGGGCCAAAAGAAACTTTTTTCAAATCATCTGCTCCGTTCCAAAAAAATGTGCCTCTCCTTTTTGAGAAACATTATCCAGCAAAGTTTTTAACCTTTATTTTCATTTTACTATAAATTGCAATAAAAATTTGCCCTTCCTGGAAAGGTAATACTCAATATTCTACCATAATAAATTAAGAATTTATAAAAATTTAAAAAGAGCCTTTAATTTTTCTTTAAAATTTTTGATTTTAGATTACATACTGCACAAATTTTTTTATCAGTTATCTCGCCACAAATTTCACATTCATTATATTCTTTCTTTTCTTCTTTCATATCTTTTATTCCTTTTATTTCAACTTCTGCCAAATTTCTCACAAAGTTTAATTTAAATTGGGGCTTTTTTTCATCGATAAATCTAAAAATCTCATCCCATTTATCTTTTCTTGTAAAATAGGAACACATTACACAGGTAGCGATTTCAATGTTTTTAAATTTCACATAAGCATAGTTTTCAATTTCTAAACAAGTATATAATGGTCTAATCCGTGTTATTACTTTTGGGTGGAAAGAAGGGGTTATAGGTTTTAATTTATCAATCCAAGAAAAATAACCACTTTCAAAATTTTTAAAAAAGAATTTGATAATATCATCAGCACAATGGCCAGTGGCTAATTTATTAAAATTATTTTCATAAGCAAATCGATTAAAGATATATCTTTTTATCATTCCACAGGTTCCACAAACAGGCCGACGGGAGATTTTAAAAAGTTTATCTATTTCCGAAATTTTTAAATACTCCGCAAAAGAAGTAAAATAAAAAGGGATGTTTCTCTCTTTACAAAAATTTTCAACAACTTTTTTTGTCCGTTCATTAGAACATTGGGAAATATTAACATCTAAATTTAGAACCGCAATTTCATATTGAAATTTATTTCTTAATCGGTATAAAACCTCAGCACAACTTAAAGAATCTTTACCACCTGAAACGGAGATAAGAATTCTATCACCTTTGTTTGCTAACCGCCATTTTTTTATTAGTCTTTCAACCCTTCTTTCATAATGATTAATAAAACAATCAGAACAAAAGGAAGCAATAATTTTTACTTCGGCATCTCTCTTACAAACAATGCATTTCATTCAATTGTGGTATTGTGAGCCATAATAATCTTTTCCACAAAAACATCCTCGGGTAAAGCACCTTCAAATTGAATTACCTCATTAATCACTATTTTAGGAACAGCAAAGACATTATATTTTTGCGCCAATTGAGGAAACTCACCCGCATTTATCACATCTGCCCTGATTAAATCACTTGCCATTGCTAACTGATAAGCAAGATAACCGGCTTGTGGACAATAGGGACAGGTTAGCGTAACAAAAACTTGAATATGAATTGGTTTAGTTAAAGTTGCCAATTTCCCTTTATTTATTTCACTTATCTTGCTTTCGCCTTCAGAAATGAGTTTTATTGCATGAATAATTGTGGAGAACTCATAACCGGCAGGTAGACCATAAAACCTAATTCCATAATCCTTTTCGCCAATTAATACTGTTGCTGGTATTTTGTCTATTTGATAATAATTTTTCTTTTCTTCATCCTTTAAAAAATCATAGACCTCAATGCTTATCTTATCGGAAAGAGAGGCCAATTCTTCCATTAGAATTCGGTTATCCCGACAAGTCTCACATTCAAAAGCTGGTAAGGTGATTAAACTTTCTTGAGTGAAAACAACTATTTTAACTGGATTTTTTAAATCTTTAAACAACCCTTTTACTTGTTCTTTAACATTCTCTTGTAATATACCCATTTTATTTTTCTAATTTTTTATAACAGAACCACCAATCATAACATTCAAATTCACCAGCCTTTGCCTTTTCTAATCGCTCCTTAGCCAGTTTGATACTATTTGCTGGTGGAATAATTACTTTATCTTTTATTAGTTCATTATTAGGCCAATTTGCCGGCATAGCAACTCTGTTTTTATCACTAATCTGGATTCCTTCAATAATTCTCAATATCTCATCAATATTTCTTCCTAATTCTTGAGGATAATACAAAATCACCCTAATTTTTCCTTCTGGGTCAACAACAAATACGGCTCTTACGGTATTAGTTCCTTTTTTGGGATGAATTAAACCAAGTTTTTCTGCCACCTCTCCTGTATCAGCAATAATTGGAAATTCAATTTCAATATTTAGTTTTTCTTTAATCCACTCTACCCATTTAATATGAGAAAAAACCTGATCAACGCTTAACCCAATAAGTTCACAATTTAGTTTTCGAAATTCCGGATACTTTACCTGGAAAGCATAAAATTCTGTTGTGCAAACTGGTGTGAAATCAGCAGGATGGCTAAATAAAACAAACCATTTTCCTTTATAAGCCTGGGGCAAACTCATTAAACCATGAGTGGTTAAAACATTTATTTCGGGAAATTCTTCCCCTAAAAGAGGTATTCCTTTTCTTTCTTCTTTATTCATTTTCTCCTCCTTTTTACTTTAATTTTATTTAATTTTACCAATTTTCACATAATAATTCAAAATAATTTTTGGGATAACCACAAGATGGACAAAATTGAGGAGCCTCCTTACCAAAGTGAATATAGCCACATCTTTGACATTTCCACATTACCTCTTTTTCTTTTATAAACACCTTATTATTTTTTATGTTCTCCAACAGAGCAAGATATCGCTTTTCGTGTTGTTTTTCGGCAACCGCAATCGCTTTTAAGACATTAGCGATTTCATTAAACCCCTCCTCCTCTGCAATTTTAGCAAAACTGGGATACATCTGGGTATATTCATAATTTTCACCTTCGGCTGCTGCTTTTAAATTCTCTTCAGTTGTGCCAATTTTGCCCGCCGGAAAGGAAGCAGTAATCTCCACTAAACCACCTTCTAAAAAGCTGAATAATCTTTGAGCATGTTCTCTTTCATTATCAGCAGTTTCTAAAAATATTGCAGCAATCTGATGATAACCTTCCCTTTTTGCCACTTCACTAAAAAAGGTATAACGATTTCTTGCCTGGCTTTCGCCAGCAAAGGCAATTAATAAGTTTTTTTCAGTTTTTGTCCCTTTAATCATTCTCATTTTCCCTCCTTTTTAATATATTTTACAATAAATTTATCGCCTTCTCTTTTTATTTCTTTAATTGAAAATTCTAATCCACTAAAATCTTTTAAATAATATTGATAATCAATAAAATTTTCATCAAAACAACAAGCAAAATTGATCTTTGTTCCGTAAAATTCAATTATTAAGTAATCATTTTTTACCTCTTTAATATTAGCATAACATTCAGGTTTTCGTAAAGAATTAAATTCTTCCGTTATCTTTTCTAATAAATTTCTATCCATCCCTTTGACAGTCCTTACAAATTCCAAAAAAATAACCATCCCAATCTTTTATTAAATGGCCAAAAATTTTCTTCTTTTTAATTAAATTACAATCAATAGGTAAATCAATTATTTTCTGACATTTCTCACAGAAGAAATGGTGATGTCCTTTTTCGCCATCAAATCTTATCTCTTTTGGGTCAAGTAAAAGAATTTTTACTAAACCCTTTTTAGCAAAAAGTTCTAAATTATTATAAATAGAAGTTAAAGAGATTGTTGGTAATTCTTTTTTTAATGCTTGATAAATCATTTTTCCTGTTGGGTGGTTCTTTTTTTCTAAAAGATATTTTAAAAGTCTTATTCTTAAATAGGTAGGTTTAATTTTTACTGCTTGGAGATATTTTTTTATTTTTTCCAAATCTGTAATCATTACAAAATTATAATAAAAAAAATTTTAAAGTCAATAAGAATTAGTAAATGAGTTGAGCCATATTTATCAAGTTAATAAGAATATTAAATTTAATAAAGCGAGCTTAAAATAAAATTATCTTTTTGTTATCTTTTTTCATAATACTCTTAACCGATTACTATAGGAATAACTCTATACCCATAAATAACTCACTATATATCCCTTTCTTCTATCCAATTAGTATTTTTAAGTTCTTTTTGAAGTTCTTTAAAAAATAATAAGTTTCTAATAAAAAAATGTTGTTATTTTTCAGTAGTTATTTTAGATTATTTTGGGGAGTATTATGTTCTGATTATTGGCATCTTATGACTGGCAATGATCGTCTTATCTGGATACAAAATTATTAGGGAATAGTAATGTCTTCTTCTTTGTCTTTAAAAATCAGTTTATATCTTTTTTCTGGTTTTATTAAATTTTTAGGTTCACCAAGGATTTCAAAACGGACCAAGGTGGATTTATACCAGGCAACTTCTTTTTGAGAAGGCTTCAAGGCAATTTTTAATTTTTTTAATAAAATTTCTTCACAATTAAAGGTTTCGTAACTATTCACGGGATAAGAGGAAAAACCTTTTATTATATCAGTAATCACTCCGTTTGATTTATTAATAAACTTTTGGATATACTGCCATTTGGGATAGGAAGCCTCTTGAATAGTAAGACCAAAATAGCCAACCCCTTTTTTCTTCAAAGCATTTATTCCCCGGCCGATAAATAACTTTAAACCACTATAAGTTTCTAAGGGCTCACAAGAGAAGACATCAAATTTCTTTAGTAATTTCTTGGGAAAAGGTTCACTAATATTATATTCAAAAATCTCGATATTAAAATTGTATTTTTTAGCTATATCCTTTAAAAAATTAACCAATCTTTTATCGATATCCAAAACCACTATTCTTTTTGGTAATTTAGTTAAAGCCAAAGCGATACTTAACAAATCATCATCGCCAATAATAATAATATTTTTATCTTTTAAATCATTATAGGAATGCATAAAAATAATTCTTCTTATTACATCCTCTTCGTTCATATATCCTTGGATATAATCAACAATTGGTTGGGGTCTTTCTTTTACCAATTCTTTAAATTTTTCTAAAATTTCTTGAAAATCTTCGTTAATAAGAATTCTCTTTCCTAAACAATTTTCACAAAAGTTAATTTTAAAGGGTGATTTTATTTTTGAATAAAACTCCTTTCCCTTTTCCGTCAAAATTAGGTGAGAATTTTCATTACTAATTATTTTATCTTTTACTAATCTGTTTAAAACTTTTACTATCTCCTTTAAAGGATAATAATCAGCCAAATATTCTAAAAGTTCAGGAAACAAAGCTTTTTCTTTTTCACCAATAAAATTAATTATATGAGAAATTACTTTTTCCATAATTCTCTAATTATTATTCTTTTTTTAACTTTTTTGGGCTTTAACTTTTCTAATAAATAATTATAAGCAATAAAAGCACTTTCATCATCTTTACAAGTAAAAATATCTATTGCTGCATAACCATATTCTGGCCAAGTATGGATACTAACATGAGATTCTTTTAATAAAAATATTCCGGTCACTCCGTGAGGATTAAATTGAAAAAATCTTGAACCAATAACCGATAATTTTGCTTTTTCTATCGCTTCCCTTAAAATTTTCTTTACAGGCTTCATATGAGAAATAATATCCTTCCTTATTCCGTAAAAATCGGCCACAATATGGACCGTCTTTTTTTGATTTATATAAGCATCGGCCATCTTCCTTATCCATACTTACCTAACCCTTTATAATTATAATAAATATTATAATAAATATAGTCAAAAACTGTCTTTTTGTCAAGGGAAAGAATAAATATTAAAATAAGATTAAAAAAAGAACACTTTAAGACTAAAATAAAATAGAATAAAATAAAAAATTTTTGTCCAGCATAACTGGACTTATAAGCAAAAATTTTTTACTCACGTATAATATGACATAAAGTATCTCAAAATAGGAGAATTTGCTTTTATTGCTTCTTTTGATGATGAAATTAAAGATGTAGAAAAAAATAAAGATGTTTTTTGGCAAGAATTTGGCAGTAATAATGTGATATAAAATATTTGATAAAACTGATGATGAAGAATTTTATATTTTTTAATAGTAAGTGTTATAATACTCAAAAACCTCATTCTGGCTAATGAATATAATTTTATTTTACTTTATTTGATAAAACCAAACTTTGTCAATTATACTCCTGATTATTGCTACTTTATTGCTGGTAAAGATGTTTAGTAAGTAAAGCAGAATAATTCCTTATCAGTTCGTATGTAATTTTCAAATCATAATAATTATACACACCTCATTTTTTTCAACCTCACCAATAACATTCCTTTATTTTTATCTTTATCTTAAACTCATAATCTCCCTGCTCATTCATATCCATACTAGTATTAAGGATAGAAAAAATAAACCTAAAAGTCACTTAATAACAAAAATAAAATAACTACATTTTTTAACTAACTAGAAACCACAATCTCATCTCATTAAACCTTGACTTTTTAAAAATGTTCTTTAAAATTAAAGAAAAAATGAAAAAACCGTTTTTTAGTTTCAAAAATATTGAAATTTATAATGATGACTTTTTGACAACAGAATATCTAAAAGAAAATACTATTGATTTAATTGTCACTTCGCCACCTTATAATGTTGATATAAAATATCTTTCTTACGATGATAATATTCCTTACGATGTATATTTAGAATTTACTTATAAGTGGTTAGAAAAAGCTTATAAATTGTTGAAAGATGATGGAAGACTTTGCCTTAACATACCCCTTGATAAAAATAAAGGTGGCCAACAAAGTGTTTATGCCGATATCGTCACAATTGCTAAAAAAGTAGGATTTAAATATCACTCAACGATTATTTGGAATGAACAAAATATCTCAAAAAGAACTGCTTGGGGCTCTTGGCTTTCTGCTGCAGCACCTTATGTTATTGCCCCTGTGGAAATGATTGCTATTTTATATAAAAAAAGGTGGAAAAAAACAAGTGGAAGCAGAATATCAGATATAACAAAACAAGAATTTATTGAATGGACAAATGGTGTTTGGACCTTCATAGGTGAAAGTAAAAAAAGAGTCAAACATCCTGCTCCCTTTCCTGTGGAATTACCTAAAAGATGTATAAAACTTTTCTCCTTTGTGGGTGATACTGTATTAGACCCCTTTTTAGGAAGTGGTTCTACTTTGATTGCTTGCGTATTAACGAATAGAAAAGGTATTGGAATAGAAATAGAAAAACACTATTGTGAAATCGCAAAGAATAGATTATTAAAAGAAATACCTTATAAAATATCTCACAAGCAAGAAAAAAGAAGTTCCTTAAACTCTTCTTTATTAGATATTAGAGAAAGTCAGTAAATGACAAAAAAAAGAATAACAATTTCTGATTTGATAATGGAATATTTCCAAAAACATATTAAACAAGAATTACCGCACGGCCCTGTAGTGGATTATGTAGAAGAAAAATATAAAAAACTTTATAATAAAAAACCTCGTGATACTTGGCGTCAAATAAGAAGACTACATCAAGAGGGAATTTTAATAAAAGTAAAGAAAGGAGTTTATATGTATGATCCGGATAAAATAACTAAAAAAGAATTATTTGAATTTCCACCCGAGGTAAAAGAAGAAATTTTTAAAAGAGATGGTTATAGATGTGTAGTATGTGGAAGAGGAAGAGAAGACGGAGTAGAAATTCATGCTGACCATAGACTCCCTCTTGATAAAGGCGGAACTAACACAATAGAAAATGGTCAAACTTTATGTTCCGAGCATAATTTCCTAAAAAAGAATTACTCTCAAACTGAGTTTGGAAAAAGATTTTTAATAAAGTTATATGAAGAAGCTGTAAAAAAGAATGACCAAAGAATGATTAATTTTTGTAAAGAAATTTTTGATCTTTATAATAAATACGGAATAAATAGCCATATAAAAAGACCAAATAAGGAGCACAAATGAACCCAACAAAATTGTTAAAAAATTTGGGCATAAAGCCTGATGAGCCAATTCTTCAAATCACCGCAGAAGAAGCCTTGGAAAATCTTTTGGAAGCAATAAAGGAATACTGCCCACATCTAAAATTGGAAAAAAATAAGTAAAGAAGATTTATTAACTCTCCTTAAAAATTATGCCAATTGCGTTGTTCTCTACCACCCCGAAAACTATCACCAAGAAAGAGACACATTAATTGAAAATTTTGAAATATTAAAAAAATATGGCCTAAAAGAAAGTGACTTTTATTGCTTTGACTTTTCTTAAATAAGATAAATAAACCCTTCAAAATCTAAAATCATTAAAATCTCTATCCCAATCATCTAAAATTAACAATTTTAATTCTTTATTAATTTACAATATTTAAAAGTTCTTTATATGAAAACTTTTTACTTTTGATAGTTTCCAAATAAATTATTGAAATTTAATAACTTAAATAACTTTAGTTTAAAGATAAGAAACTATCTAATATACCACTCTTTATTCTAAGTATAATTTTAAGTAATGGTTAAGAAATCTTTAACAGCCATAGATGGCAATAATTAGAAATAATTAAAAATGTTTTGCTTAATAATAAAAAATATCTTGAACAAGAATATCTTATATACAAACCTAAAAATTACCCTATTGCTTTGTTATCTTTCTTATGGTAGTATAGTTCTTAGAGTGATAAATTATTAATCTCTTCAAGTCGGTTCTTTATTGGATATTTAAGTTAATATTTTTCTACTTTCTACTAAAAATAACTTCAGATATGGATATTTAATTTTTGGCCACAATAAAGTTATTAAGTAAGGATGGTATTGTTTTTAATTAATAATCAAATGAAAACATTTTGGAAGATTTGATAAGAGGAAATGATTGCTTTCCAGTTAAATTTTCAAATTTGATAACAAAATTTTTCTTTGGATAAAATGCAAAAGGTTTTGGTTATTTATAAGAAAATTAAATGATAATTGCAACAAAATTATGGTGAAATCTTTGACAAATATAATATTTATTATTGATTTTTTTATTTGAAAAATTTATAATATAAGCAATGTTAATTAATTTTTTTATTATATTTTTCTTTTTCTTCTCTTTAAATTATGGAGAAACGACTTCTACTTATTTAAGAAAATCAATCAGTTATTATGAAGGCTTTATATTACAAAGAAATTTAAATATCCCAAAAAATTTTCTTGATACTTTATTTTCCAACTTAAAAAAGACAATATTTTTAGAAAGGTTTGATTATAATCCTATTCCTAAATATCTTCAAGAAAAAGTAAGTTATCAAATGGCATTATTAGATACTTTAAATCTAGAGAGAATAAGTAATATCTTGGAAAAAGAATTTGTTCCTGAAATTGTAAAAATCTTAGATGCAGCAAAAGAGATAAGGGCAAGGGAGTTTGTCAGTAGGGAAGAAAGGGTAAACTTCTTAACCACGAAAGCAAAAGAGATTGGTGTTACTGCTGATGATATTGAAAAAGTTTTAAATGCTGGTTATATCTTTGTTCCTTTTATAAATAATTACTCGGTAATAAGAGAAAAAGATTTGATAACTGTGAATTTGGGTGGTGGATTAATTTGGTATAATGTCTCAATACGTTTCTCACCACCAAAACTTATTCCGGTGGTAAAAAAATCAACCTCGGCTTTTGGTATTGCCAATATAAAAAAGAGTTATTTTACTCTTGGTAGAACTCTTAATGCCGAAGAATACGCCCAATATTCAGCAATGAATGCCTTTTTAAAAAATTTAGAGGTTTTAACAAAAGAGATTCCCGATTTTAGATTATCCAGTGATATTATTTCAGCCTATAAAAATGAGATAACTTTTAGATTGGGAAATAAAGAGGGAATAAAAGTTGATGATAAGTTTAACATTGTTGAATTTTATGAGGACGAACAGGGAATAAGAAGACCAAAAAATGTTGGTTATTGTTTAGTAAGTAAGGTCGGCAATAATAAGGTTGATATAAACAACTATTCTATTGCTAAAAAATATTTAGGAAAATGTGAAGCCGGAATGACTTTATTAGAAAGGCCAAGATTACCCATAGATATCTTACTCCGTTTTGTAATTTTAAAAGAAAAATTTAGTATTGATTTAGAGTTTGATTATAATGTTGGCAGATATTTCCATTTCCCCCAGTTTTTTACAACCTTTAATCTTCTTTTTAGTTCTAAAAAAGAGGATGATACAACTAAAATTATCTTAAAAGAGATTGGTTTCGGCTTAATAAAGAAATTTAATATCTCTTTCTTATCTTTTGGTTTAGAAGGAAAAGGGAAAATTACCGATGAAGGGATAAAACTAGAAGGAAAAGGAATTTTAGAGTTCTTTTTATTAGCCGATTTGAAATTAGGAGCAAAAGTTGGTTATGATGGAGATATTAATTATGGATTCCATTTAAATTACAATCCACCAACTTTACCTTTTGACCCCTTTTCATTATTTCGGGGATTATTTGGGTTATAAATATGTTTAAAAATTGGCAAAAAGTTAGAAAAAGTGAAAGTTTAAGGAGGAGTTTATGAAAAAAATAAAAACTTTAACATTAATTTTATTTAGTATAATTTTAATTATTTCTTGTCCCAAAAGACCGATGGTGCCGGCAACTGGTGAAGCAACTTTTGTTGAAACCTATTCACCAGCAGAAGTCGTTATTTTAGCAACCGGTGTTGGTAAAAACTTAGTTGAGGCAGAGAGAGATGCCCGTTATCAAGCAGTCCACTTTGTCCTCCTTGGCGGAACTGACCCAATCTTACAAAGAGAAGAAGAAAAGATAAGATTTGAAGGAATCAAGGAACTGGTTTTAAATAAAGATTCGGTAGTCAAATTTATCAGTTGGGAAGATGATAAATATCAAAAAAGGATAAAACTGGCTGATGGCAGATTAAAGATAAGCAAATTAATGAGGGTAAATAAAAGAATATTAACTGAATATTTAGTAAGCAAAGGAGTAATTAAAGCAGTTGAAGAGATTTCCGAAGAGATTGGCACTCCCTTTGTAATGGTTATTCCTCAAGTTAGCAAAGATGAAAGCCCGATTGATAAATTACAGACCAGTTTCTTACATAGAAAGGCAGCCCAGATTATTGAATCCTTCTTAACCGCAAGAAAATATAATGTGAGTGTGCCGGATGCCACTGTTCAGATTAACGAACTTGTTTCGGCTTTAGGAGAAGAAAGAAAAATAAAAGAAGACATCTCTTATTTGTATGCCTTGACAATCGGTTCAGATATTTATATCACCTTTACTGTAGATGTTACCAGTGGCCGCTACGGAACAAAGAAAGCATCGGTGGGTATACGAATTTATGAGACAACAACCGGCAGACTTTTAGGAACAGAAACTGGCTATAGTCCAGAAGTAGCAACAACTTCTGACCAAGTAGTATTAGAAAGTGCCATTAATGATTGTATGGATAGGGTATTATCAAGAATGACCAATTATTGGAAAGATGATATTAAATATGGACTCCAATATAAAATCGTTATCAAATTCCCAACCGGTATTTCTTCGGAGAGATTAGAGAAGATGCAATTTGCCCTTTTAGATATACTAAAAGAAGGTGCAAATAAAAGCAAAGAGAATATTATCTCAGAAAGAACCGTTGACTTACTTATCTGGGCAAAAAGGGATAAATTTCCTGAAGCCAGGTCAATATACTCTTATCTAAAAGAGCGATTTAGTAGCAGTTTTTCGGGTTACACTTTAAGCCGAATAACCTTAAATAGAAAACTCCTTGTCTGCGAAGTGAAAAAAGGATAAAAATAATATTAAAACACTCTTTTTATTGTAAACTGAGGAGTAAAGTAAGAATATTGTTCTTTAATATTTCTTTATTTTAACTATTTTTGAGGTAAGATATATAATACATTATTTAATGGAATAACTGCCTCTTGTTGCTTTCTCAACTCTTCGGGCAAATTTTCTACATTAAATTTAACACCCACTGCCTTTATGCAGTTATCTTTTATCGTATATCCCTCACACTCACAATAACCACCTGACTTTAAATAGATTATCGGCATAATTATCCTTTATAAGGAGGTAAATTACATCTTAATGGTTTATCTATTCTCAAACCTAAGGCATAATCGGCTTGGATAATTTTATGGATTTCTCTTGAACCTTCATAAATCTGGGCACCTTTAGCATTTCTATAGAATCTTTCAACCGGATATTCATCAGAAAATCCATAAGCACCATGGATTTGAACCGCATTTGATGCGGCTCTTTCTGCTGCTTCACAGGCATAATACTTTGCCATTGAAGTTTCTCTTGTATTTCTTATTCCTTGATTTTTCATCCACCCTGCTTTTAAATATAAGAGTCGTGAAACCTCATAGTCAACTGCCATCTGACAGATCATTTCTTTTATCAATTGATGATAACCGATAGGGCTTCCAAAAGTCTTTCTCTCATTGGCATATTTTACTGACCAATCTAAACAAGCCCTAATTAAGCCAGTAGCACCAGCAGCCACTGTATACCTCCCTTGGTCAATAGCAAACATTGCTATCTTAAACCCTTCACCCTCTTCACCTAAAAGGTTTTCCTTAGGAACTTCTACGTCGGTTAAAGAGATAGAACCGGTATTTCCGGCTCTAATACCCAATTTGTTATGAATTGTTGCTGTTTCTAAACCTTTCATCCCCCTTTCAACAATAAAAGCACTTATTCCGGAATGGTCTCTTTTCTTTTTCTTTTCCCAATCAGTCCAAGCAAAAATGATAAAATTATCCGCTACATCAGCTAAACTAATCCACATTTTTTCACCATTTAAAATATAATAATCTCCTCTCTTTTCAGCCCTTGTTTCAATCGCCACTGCATCACTTCCAGCATTTGGTTCAGTTAAACCAAAAGTTCCAATTTTTTCACCCTTCGCTTGCGGTATTAAATATTTCTTCTTCTGTTCTTCATTTCCCCAAGTTAATAATGTTAAACTATTTAAACCAATGTGAACCGAAAGAATCACCCTTAAAGAAGTATCTACATATTCCAACTCTTCACAAACAAGCCCTAAAGTGATGTAGTCACAATAAACACCACCATACTCTTCTGGGATTGTCAAACCTAAAAGCCCAAGTTCTGCCATTTTTTTTAAGATACTCCTATCAAAAGTCTGTGCCCGATCTAAATCTCTAATTCTTGGCAAAATCTCTTTTTGGGCAAAATCTCTTGCTATTTTCTGAATCATCAACTGCTCTTCAGTGAAAGAAAAATCAATCATCTCTCCTCCTTTATAACCCTTCTAAAAATTTCTTCTACATTTCTTAATAAATATTTTACATCCAAAAACTCTTTTAACTCTTCTTCATTTAAGTATCTTTTTATCTCTTCATCCTCTTTAATAACTTCCAAAAAACTTTTATCTTTTTCCATTGCCAAAAAAGAAAGTTTTTGGACCAAATCATAGGCTACACTTCTTTTTAACCCTTTTTTCATTAATAAAATTAAAAGAATAGAAGAGAAATATAAATCTTTTGCCTTCCAAAGATTTTCTTTCATTTTCTCTTCATTTACTTTTAAATTATTGAAAATAAATATCATTCTTTCGGTAATATAGTGTAAAAGAATTAAGACATTAGGGAAAACAATTCTTTCATTTGCAGAATTTGTCAAATCCCTTTCGTGCCAAAGGGAGATATTTTCTAAAGCAGGAAAAATTAAGCTTCTTATATATCTTGCTAAACTTACTATCCTTTCGCATAAGATTGGGTTTCTTTTATGAGGCATTGCTGAAGACCCTTTTTGTCTTTCTAGGAAAGGTTCATTAACTTCATCAATTTCGCTTCTTTGTAAATTTCTAATTTCCGTTGCTATCCTTTCAAAAGAAGAGGCAACAATTGCGCAAACACTGACTAAATAGGCATATCTATCTCTAGGAACAATTTGAGTGGAAACCGGCTCAACTTTTAGATTTAATCTTCTTAAAACTTCTTTTTCTACTTCGGGGCTTAAGGTGGAATAGGTGCCAACCGCTCCCGAGATTTTACCGTAGGAAATCTCTTCTCTTGCTCTTTCTAACCTATTTATATTTCTATCCATTTCACAATAGAAAGAAAGAAGCTTTAAACCAAAAGTAATTGGTTCAGCAAAAATTCCGTGGGTTCTTCCCATCATTGCTAAATCTTTATATTTTAGCGCCAAATTTTTTACTATCTCTTTTAATTTTTTAAGGGAGTTAATAACTATATCTAAACCATCTCTTAATTGTAATGCCCAAGCAGTATCAACAATATCATAGGAAGTTAATCCATAATGGAGATAACTTTTTGCCCTTTCATCTCTTAAATGATTTTCAATAGATTTCAAAAAGGCGATTACATCGTGTCCTGTTTCTTTTTCCAACTCTTTTATTTCTGATAAAGAAAAGCTTGCCTTTTTAATCTCTTCTGCACATTCTTTTGGTATAATTCCCATTTCTCCTTGAACTTCGGCAACTGTCTTTTCTACTAAAAACCAGTATTCAAAACGTTTCTCTTCTTTCCATAAGTCGGCCATCTCTTTTGTTAAATATCTCTCAATCATTTTAAAACCGATAATAAATTCTTATCTTTTCTCCTCTTCTTTCAATAATTAATTTTATACTATTGCCTTTAAAATTATCAATTTTATCTTTTAAATCTTTCGCATTGACAATCTTTTCATCTTGAAAACTTAAAATAACATCGCCAACATCTAAACCAATTGCTTCAGCAAAACTGTTTTCTTTTACCTTTAAAATAACTGCTCCATAATTTGCTTGTAAAGAATATTTCTTTTTAAGATAATTATCAATATCACTCACTTCTATTCCCCATTTTTCAATATTTACTTTTATAATCTCTTTCTTTTCTTTAACCACTTTCTTTGCTTTTTCAATAAATTCTTTAACCCGATTAATAGGAATAGCAAAACCAACACCTTCGCTACCTCCCGCATGAGACAAAATAAAGGTATTTATACCAATCACTTCTCCTAAAACATTCACTAAAGGACCGCCAGAATTTCCAGGATTAATTGCAGCATCAGTTTGTATCATATTTTTATACTCCCGACCGGTTTGGGAAGCCCTAACCTCCCGATTTACTGCGGAAATTACCCCTACTGTTACTGTCGGTTTTGTATCTTCAATCAAAAAACCAAAGGGATTACCTAAAGCAATAACCCATTCGCCAATTAACAAATCATCAGAGTTTCCTAATTTGGCATAGGGCAAGTTTTTCCCATCTATCTTTAACAATGCCAAGTCCTCTTCACTATCAATATCAATAATATCGGCATCAAAAGAACGGCCATCGGGAAGAGAAACTTTAATCTCTGTTGCCATTTCTACCACATGGGCGTTAGTTACAATATACCCATTGGGATCAATAATCACACCACTCCCTAATCCCTTTATCTCCTCCTTATACCTTCTTGGGGGCAAAAAATCTCTAAAAAAATCTCGCCAAAAATCATCAAAGAATGGCGAAGAAAAAGGCGAATAAGTAACTATTCTTGTCTGAGTAACCGCAATAGAAACCACCGCTGGACTTACTTTATTAGCACTCAAAACAATCGCATTCACCCTTTGATTATTAATTTCCTTTTCTAATTGGCTAACTAAAACTAAACTTTCTCTTCCTGAATATAAAGAATTGGATTTAAAAAAGAAATGGCGATAAGAAAAACCAAGCATAATACCCAGAATAATGCCCAGAAAGAGGAAAATAAGATAAATATTCTTTTTCATAGTTAAATTTTAATCAAACAGTTATTAAAATCAAGAAAATTCAAAAATTATCAAAAATCAAATAAACTGAAATTTCACCTTTTTTATAATTGGCATCTCTTTTAATCTTTTTAAAAGTTCTATATTTGGCTTTATTTTTAACTTAGTGAGTCTACCCGTCTTCTTTTTACCTTCTTCATAATAAGTGATTATTACTTCTGCTTCCCCTGGATATTCTATTAAAATATCTTTCAAAATTGGAATATTTTTTAATTCAACATTTTCCTTTATTTCAATATTTATTCTCTTAATATTTTCCCATAACTTTTCTATAGGATAAATATCTTTTATCACTATGCTTAAATCTTTATTACTTTTTGCCCTTCCTTTAATCACATAAATTTCTTCTTTTTTAAGACTTTTATATTTTCCTTCATAAATTTCATTAAAGAGAAAACCGGTTATTTTCCCAGTCAAATCTTCTAAACCGAGAATAGCAAAATTTTTACCATTTTTATCGTATTTGGTCTTTCGTTCAGTAAGAACTGCTAAAAAAGTATAATCTTCTTTATCTAAATATTCTAACTCTTCAAAACTTTTTAATTCCATTACTTCGTAAAGTTCTTTATAGTCTTTTAAAGGATGATAGGAAAAATAAAAACCAAAAACTTCTTTTTCGTATTCAAAATTAGGCTTTTCTTTTATTATTTCTTTCTTTTCTTTTAATTTTTTCTTTTTATCTTCTTCAAATAAAGAAAATTGCAAGGAAATAGCCCCTTCCTTACCGCCCTTTTGATATTCCGGTAATTTTGCTAAAAGAATTTCTCTTTTTATATTAAAAGAGTCAAAACAACCAGCTTTGATTAAAACCTCGTAGGCTTTCTTATTACCAAAAGGTTTCGTACGCATAATAAAATCTTCAAAAGAACTAAACTCTCTTCTTTTTCTTTCTTTTATCAAGGCTTCACAAAAACTTTTACCAATTCCTTTTAAAGCTCCTAAACCATAACGAATACCGTGTTCTTCAATGACAAATTCATAATAACTTTTATTAATATCTGGTGGTAAAATTTCTATACCAAAGGATTTTGCCTCTTTAATAATTTCTTCAATCTTTTCAGGAGCATTTATTTCACTAGTTAAAGTAGCACACAAAAATTCTTTTGGATAATTAGCTTTCAGATAAGCAGTAAGATAACTTAAATAAGCATATCCTGCAGCATGAGATTTGTTAAAACCGTAGCCGGCAAAAGGAATGAGCAATTCAAAAATTTGCTGAGCTTCTTCCTCTTTTATTCCTTTATTTTTTGCTTTTAAGATAAATTTCTCTTTCATTTCCGTCATTAATTCAGGTATTTTTTTACTCATTGCCCTTCGCAAAATATCGGCCTCTCCTAAGGTAAAATCAGCAATTTTAGCAGCAATCTGCATAACCTGTTCTTGATAAAGAATCATACCATAAGTCTCCTTCAAAACATCTTCTAATAAAGGATTGGGATACACAATCTCTTCTTTTCCTTTTTTTCTTCTAATAAATCGCTCTACATCGCCACTCAAAAGCGGACCAGGACGATATAGTGCCAAAACAGCAATTAAATCTTCAATGGTTGTTGGATTTAATTTTCTTAAAATCTCTCTCATACCAGCACTTTCTAATTGAAATACTCCTAAAGTTTTTCCTTCTCCTAAAAGTTCATAGGTTTTCTTATCATCAAAGGGAACTTCTCTTTTTATCTCCTTATTATTTTTTATTACTAATTGATAGGTCTCCTCAATTACTCGTAAAGTCTTTAAACCCAAAATATCCATTTTTAAAAGACCAACGGCAGCAAGGGAATCCATATCATACTGCGTGCAGATATCTCCATCAGTAGTTTTATATAAAGGAACATAATCAATTAACCTTCCTGGCGCAATCACAATCCCCGAAGCATGAATTGAAGCATGGCGAGCAACCCCCTCTAATTTTAAAGCATTTTCATAAAGTTTTTTATATTCTTTTTTACTATCAATCAATCCCCTAAATTCGGGTACTTTTTCATAAGCTTCGGCCAATTCCAAATTCATTGGCAATGTTTTAGCAATCATATCAATCTCCTCTAAAGGAATTCCCATTACTCTTCCCACATCCCTTATCACCGCCCGGGCCATCATCCGGCCAAAAGTAATTATTTGAGCAACATTTTCTTCGCCATATCTTTTTTTCAAATAATCAATCACCTTCTCTCTTTCCTCATCCGAAAAATCAATATCAATATCCGGCATTGTTACCCTTTCGGGATTAATAAACCTTTCAAACATCAATCCATATTTTAATGGATCAATGTTAGTAATACCTAAAGTATATAAAACTAAACTACCAACCGCACTGCCTCTACCCGGGCCAACTGGAATATTCTCTCTTTTAGCAAAATCAATTATATCTTTGACAATCAAAAAATAATCAGTAAAACCAATTTTTTCTATTAAAGAAAGTTCGTAATTAAGTCGAGAAAGATACTTATCAAAATTATTTTTTATCTCTAAATTTTTCTCTTTCAAATTTTCTAACCCTTTTCTTACTAAATAACTCAAATATTGATAATTACTTTCAAAATCTTTTGGTTTTTGAAATTTTGGTAAATGGAAATTTTTCCCCGAGGTATCTAAATATAAGGTTGCCCGTTCAGCAATCTCCCAACTATTTCTTAAAGCCTCCTCTAATCCTTCAAAAAGTTTGGCCATTTCCTCTTTTGACTTGAAATAAAGTTCTTTTGATTCAAATTTTAATCTTTTTTGATCATCAATTTTTTTATTAGTTTGAATACATAACAAAATATCGTGAACATAATAATCTTCTTTTGATAAATAATGGCAATCATTAGTAGCTACTAAATTCACTTGGTTATCCTTTGCCAATTTAATTATTTGGGAATTTATTTTATCTTCATTTTCTAAACCAATTCTCATTATTTCCAAAAAGAAATTCTCTCTACCAAAAATATCTAAATAATCAAAAAGAGCTTTCTTCACATTTTCATAATCACCAATTTTTAGATAATAATTTATCTCTCCTTTTTGGCAGCCAGAAAGAGCAACTATTCCTTTATGATATTTATCTAAAAGCTCCTTATCAATCCTTGGTTTATAATAAAATCCTTCTAAATAAGCATAAGAGGCCAATTTCAAAAGATTATGATAACCTTCTAAATCCATCGCTAATAAAGTAACATGAAAACTTGATTCCTGAATAGTCGGATGGGGTCTCTTTTCGTCTCGCCTACCCACTGCTACATACGCTTCCATACCAATTATCGGTTTTATTCCCTCTTTAAGACATTCATTATAAAATTCAATCACGCCAAAAAGATTACCGTGATCAGTAATCGCTAAGGCTTTCATATTTTCTTTCTTTGCTTTTAAAACTAAATTAGCAATCTTATTGGCACCATCTAATAAACTATATTCAGTATGATTATGGAGATGAACAAATTCCATAAATTTTATGGCTTATATTCAAACTCTAAGTGAATTTTTAAAACATCCGCTTGGAAATCATCGGGCAAGGGCGGTAAATTTTTAGTTAACAATACCGCTCGTTTACAATATTCATCATAATCTTCTTTTCCCGAACTTTTTTCAACTTTTACTTCTCCAATTTTACCTTCCTTTGTAATTTTAAAAAAAATAATCGCCTTTAAATTCAAATTAGTATTTGCGTAAGGATTATACCAATTTTCAGCAATTTTATTTAGAACAATATTTAAATAAAAAGAGGAAACAACACCACCTTCAGTCTTTAAACTAAATCCCTTTGATTTTATTACATCCTCTTTTTTGCTTGCTTTTGCTTTAAGAGTATCTTTTTTAATCTCTTTTTTTTCTTCTTTCTTTATTCCCTCTTTCTGAACAGCCACATCGCTTTTTTTTTCAATATTTTCTTCACTAATCTTTGGGGCAATACTCACTTCTAAAATAACTGGATAATCAATATTCTTTGTTTTTTTAAACATTGGTAAGAAAGAAAAAAAGGCAAAAAAGAAGAGGTGAAAAAGAAAGGAGTAAAAATAATCTTTAAAATTGTTATTCATTTTACCGTTTTTTAATTTGGGTTGCTAAAAGTCCAACATCAAAAATACCGGCATTCTTAATTTCACCTAAAATTTCAATAATTTGACCATAAGGCAAATCTTTATCAGCCTGTAAATAGACTTTATCACTTCCCTTTTTTTCCATATACTTATAAAGCGTCTTTATCAATTCTTTTTTACTTACCTCTTCTTCTTCAACAAATATCTTCCCTTTCTCGTTTATGGTTATTAAAACCCCTTCTTTTATTTGCGGTCGCAAATAAGCACTTTGTGGCAATTTTACCGAAAACCCTGCTCGCGAAAAAGCCGCAGTAATTCCAGCAATAAGAAAGATTATCATTAAAGTAATGGAAATATCTGCTAAAGAAGTTATATTAATGAAGGCAATTAATTTTTGATAAGCATTTCTCATTTTCTATCTTTTACTTCTATTAAATAATTTACTATCTTTTCTAAATTCTTTCTAAACTCTTCTAATCTTATTATAAAATAATTATAAGCAATAACTGCTGGAATAGCAACTAAAAGTCCAGCAATTGTTGTAATCAAAGCATCAGCCATTCCTGGAGCAATTGCTTGTAATGTTATCATTGGTAAATCTTTTACATCAAAAAAAACTTTAGTAATTCCCCAGACAGTACCTAACAAACCTAAAAAAGGAGAAACACTACTAGCGGTTGCTAAAAAGGGTAAATTTTTACCAGCCTTATCAACTAACTCCTCAATAGTTTCTTTTATTTGATAATCCCTTTTCTCTTCTTCCAAAATTGAAATTAATAAAAAGAAATAATTTTTTTTCTTAAAATCATAATATTTTTTTATTTCTTCAAAATCTTTAAAATAAACCAATTTTCTTCTTATACCCTCATTCTCTTTTTTCAATTTTCTAAAAAGACGCCATTTAGAAAAAATTATTCCCCAAGAAATAACCGAAAATAAAATAAGAATAAGAATAATAATTTTAGCAAAAAGGCCTAAATTTAAAAAAATATTTATCATTAAATTATTATATAACTTATAAAAAATAAGTCAAATAGAAGGGAAATTAAAATTCTTCTTTGATAATCTTTTTCTTAATCAACGCCTCCTTAATTAGAAAATTCTCATTTTCTAAATTTTTAATCTTTTTATTTATTTCATTAATTTCTTTTTTGAGCCTTAACACCTCATCCATTAAAGGCAATAAATGCTTTTTTTCTTCTAAGGAAAGATTTAATTCATTTAACCATACATTAATCAACTGAGTGATCGCACCTTCCGAAATCTCTTTAGTATCAACAGTAAAATGTATTTGAGCTACTTGGTCATTGGTTAAAATTTCTAATGTCTCATTACTGGTAATATTTTCGGGAAGATTTCTCAAGGCCTCTTGAATAATTAAGGCTTCGGCTGGCGAATATTCTAATTTTATTGTCATATCTAATAATGTTTTCCCATTTGCTTCACTAATTGTTTTTATTTTGGATATATTCATCTCTTCCTCCTTTTTCTGGTTTTATGAAGATAGGAAAATATAATAAAAAAAATTAATTCTGTCAATAAATTAAATATATCCTTGAAATTGAAGAATAAATTTTATCAAATGATGGGTTTTACTATAAAGATAAAAACAAAAATTAGGAGCAATTTTTAAATTTTTTTCTTTTAAAAAATAATTTAATCCCAAAGTAAAACCAATTTCTTTTATCAATTCTTTTATTTCAGATTTTTCCCTTTTAAAATCAACCCGAATAACCGGCAAAAGTTTATCAATCTGGTGACCAAAAAGAAGATAAAAGCCCTGTTTTTGATATTTATTATAGGCAACATCTTTATCTTGACCAAAAAGATATTCAAAGATAAGAATATAAGGAGATTTTAAATAACCCATTTCCCCGCCTAATCGCAAAGAAGGTAATAAATCTTTTATCTTACCAAAACCAATTTTTCCGTAATAGAAATTAGCACCTAAAAATAATTCTTTGAAAGGGTTATATAAAATCCTTCCTGAAATATCTTTCCATTCATTATTATCCCAATTTGCCATTCTACCACTGCCATTTATTAAATTGATAAATCCTTTCCAATTAGAAAGGGAACAAGAAATACTAATACCTAAATCGTAAATAAAAGGCTCTCTCCAATAATAAATAAAAGAAGGCTCAAAAAGATAACTCTCTTTTGGCAATATTGAAACTTCATAACCTAAAGGTTGTTTAAATTTTCCTAAGATAATTTTTATCTCTTTCTGTGTTATTGCACCGTATAATTCATAAGAAGGCTTTCCTTCTAAATCACTAACATCTAAGGAAAATTTTAAAAGAAAAAAATCCTCATATTCATTTATTATATCTAAATATACTTTTGAAAAATAGAAAGAATTTGTCTTAAGGACCTTCGTTTCTGATTTCCTTTGAGCATAATCGTAATTAAAAGTAAATAAAGAATTTAGAGATAATTTATATCTACCCTGCTGAAACTCAAAGGCAAAAATAATATTAATTAAAAAAAGTAAAAGGAAAAATCTCTTCATAAATTCCTCCCTTTAAAAATAAAGAATAAAAAAATATAAGTTAAATTCAATAAATCTGTCGCAACAGAAAAATCTTTCAATCTTAAAGACTTAGATCTTTAAATAATTTTTGTCGCAATTAATATTAAATTTTAAATAACATTTTCAATTTAAATTTTTATAAATTGATTGAAAATGAAAGACTTACCATTATTTACTCTAAATATTTTGGCACAGAAAAAGCATATATAATTCAATTGAAATGGACTTGCGGAAGGGCGGATTTCAATAGAAGAACTAAGAAAATTTTATATAGGTCACCAATAATAAAAGGATATAGACCCACTTCTAATATTTTTTCTTTGGGAACAAAATTTATAAGATATAATAATCCAAAGATATAGATGATTATATTAGCAAAAATTAAAACAAATAAAGAACTTAAAAAGTTTAATTTATATTCTTTTATAAAACCACTAACATAAGAAGCAAAAATAAAGCCAATTATATAGCCAAAAGTTGGTGAAAAAATATAATTAATTCCTCCGCCCCGAGAAAAGAAAGGAAAACCCAAAAGACCAAAAATTAAATAGGTAAGTTGTGATAAAGCGCCCCTTTTACTCCCTAAAATAATTCCCGAAAGAAAAACCCCAAAAGTTTGAAAAGTAATAGGTACCACTCCAATTTCAATTTTTATTTTGGAAGAAATCGCTGTTAAAAAGGCAAAGGAAAGAATAAAAAATATTTCTTTTATCTCCTCTTTAACCAGTATTAAACCCTTAGTAAACATAATAAAAAGTCAAACGTGTCTCTTCTTTAAAACGATAAAAATGGGCAGAAATATAGGCATCAGCCATATTAAAAATATGAACACCTGCTAATATCCATAATAAATCAGAAAATTTTCCCTTTTCATTATTTTTATAGGCTTTAAAGATAAAATAGGTAAGAGAACCTTCAGCAAGAAGAAATAGAGAACCTTTCAAATAATTTTTTGTATAAAACTGCCCAGCTCCAGGAAAAATTAATGAATAAAATAACGCCCTATTGGGTGATTTATAGTTCTCTTTCTCTTTTCCTATTAAAAAAGTAAAAAAAAGAAGACTAATAATTAACAACTTGAAGTTCCAAGATATTTTTCTTGTTTTTCTTTTCGCAATCATTTATTATTAAAAGCTTATCTTTTAAAAATCCCATATTTACTAAATAATTGAAAACAGCAACTGCCTTTTGGAAACCATAATGATAAGCAGTCAAATATCTCTTTTTAATCTGAGTGGGAAATTCAATATCCTCACCATAGAAAATAATTGCTACCTTTTTATCCCTCTCTTTTAGACTGGGTATTATCGCCTTCAATTTCGCTTCGCCAACAGGGCTTAAACTATCCGAAGTCTCACTTAAAAAAAGTTCCTTGAATTCAAAAGAATAAACCAATTTTTCTTTTTCCTCTTCATACTCCCTTAATCTTTCTTTTAACTCTTGAACCTCTTTTTGCCATAAAATATTCTCATCACTTATTCTTACGATTTTTTCTTCTAAAGGAAGATATTTAAAATTATAAAAGATTAAAAAGAGACCTAAAGTAATTAAAAATAATATAAGATAAACATATTTCATAAGAGCTCCCTTAATCTTCTTAATTTCTCTTCTATCTCCCTTTTTTTAGAAAGTTCACTTTCAATAATCTCTCTTCTTGCCTTTAATAAAAACTCCTCATTATTTAAATTCTCATTAATCTCATTATAAATCTTCTCCAATTCTTCAATCTCCTTTTGAAATCTTTTTTTCTCTTTATCCAAATTAAAGAAATCCCCAACTTCCAAATAGAAATCGCCTTCTTTTAAAATAATTTTAGAAAATTCTCCTTTAATCTCCTTTCTAAAAGGTAAAATTTCTACATTAACCATTTTCTTTACAATTTCTTTTTCCTCTTCTAAAAAGTGGAAAAGTTTTTCATTATCGGTTTTTAAATATCCTTTCAATTCAATACCTTTAGAAATAGCAAAATTTGCCCTAATATTTCTAATATTTCTTATCAAACTAATCAACTCCTCACAAAGAAAAATCTCCTGTACCTTCTCTTCAGGAATAGAAAAAGGTTCAGGCATCTTTTCTTCCATTATTGACTTTTCTTTTTTTTCAAATAAATGCCAAAGTTCCTCAGTAATAAAAGGCATTATAGGATGTAAAAGCTTTAAGAAGTTGTAAAACACCTCTAAACTTATCTCTAATGCCCTTTTATCTTTTTTTCTAAATCTTTCTTTATTTAATTCCAAATACCAATCACAATAGTTATTCCAAAAGAAACTATAAAGGCTTTGTGCTAAAAGAGAAAAATAATAGTTTTTTAAATAGAAATCATATTTTCTTAAAAGTTGGTTAAAAAGTTCTTTAATCCAAAAATCATAAACTTTTTCTTTTTTCTCCTCCACAAAACTATCTTTCTCTTGATAATAAGAAAATAAAAGTCTGCCAGCATTCCAGATTTTATTGGCAAAATTTCTGCCGATAATAAACTTATCCTTACTTAAACGAAAAGATTGGGATTGACTTTCTAAATAGGTTAAAGTAAATCTTAAAGCATCGGCACCAAATTCGTTAACAATTTCTTGCGGGTCGATACCAATCCCTTTTGTCCTTGACATTCTTTCACCTTTCTCATTTAAAACTGTCGAATGGATATAAACATATTTAAAAGGTATTTTATTAAGAAATTCTAAACTGGAAAAAACCATTCTTGCTACCCATAAAAAGATAATATCTGGGTCCGTAACCAAAACATCGGTTGGATAGAAGACTTCTAATTCCTTAGTATTTTTGGGATAACCCATTGTGGCAAAAGGCCAAAGGGCTGAGGAAAACCAGGTATCTAAAACATCCTCTTCTTCTTTAATATTCTTACTATTACATTTAAAACATTTTTCGGGCTTTTCCATTTCTACCATTATCTCTTCGCAATCTAAACAATAATAAACAGGAATTTGATGCCCCCACCATAATTGTCTTGATAGACACCAATCTTTGATATTATATAACCAATCTAAATAAACTTTCGTCCATCTTTTGGGAACAAATTTAACTTCACCTTTCTCAACAACCTCAATTGCTCTCTTTGCCAATTCTGCCATTTTCAAAAACCATTGTTTAGAGATTAAAGGCTCAATAATTGTTTCACAACGGGCACAAAGCCCAACCGGCACTTTATAATTCTCAACCTTTTCTAATAGACCTTTCTCTCTCAAATCTTTAACAATCAACTCCCTTGCCGCAAATCTATCTAAATTACAATATCTCTCCTTTGCTGGTGGAATTATCTTACCATCTTCATCAATAACTTTAACAAATTCCAAATTATATTTTTTACCAATAATAAAATCATTTGGGTCATGGGAAGGAGTTACTTTTACTGCTCCGGTGCCAAATTCAATATCCACCATCTCATCAGCAATAACCTTTATCTCCCTCTCTTGTAATGGTAAAATCAAAGTTTTATTAATATAATTTTTATATCTTTCGTCAAAAGGGTTAACCGCTACTGCAGTATCACCAAGCATTGTTTCTGGTCTTGTTGTCGCAACAACAATATAATCTTTACTATCTTTTAAAGGATATCTTATATAATACAAAAAACCATCTATCTCTTTATGCTTTACTTCCAAATCCGAGAGTGCTGTCCGACATCTTGGACACCAGTTAATAATCCTATCATCCCGATAGATTAAACCTTTTTTATAATAATAGACAAAGGCATATCTTACAGTATAAGAATACTCCTCATCCATTGTGAAACGAAATCTTGACCAATCACATAAACAACCAA
Organism: Caldifarciminota bacterium; assembly: GCA_025060715.1. Lineage (GTDB taxonomy): Bacteria > Hydrothermota > Tepidihabitantia > Tepidihabitantales > DTDR01 > DTDR01. The sequence goes on from JANXBG010000004.1 coordinate 47,176, forward strand.
AGCCTTTCAATTGGGAAACAATCAAATAATGATACTTTTCTTTCCAAGCCCAAGCTTTTTTCAGAAACTCTTCTTTACCAATATCAAACCTTGTTTTTCCTTCTTTTTTTAACTCCCTTTCAATTTGGTAATGGGTAGCAATACTGGCATGGTCAATACCGGGAAGCCAAAGAACCTCATAACCCGCCATTCTTTTATATCTTGATAAAATATCCTGAATAGTATTATTCAAAGCGTGGCCAATATGAAGCGCACCAGTAATATTAGGTGGCGGAATAACGATTGAGAATTTAGGCTTTTCTGAATCAGGATTTGCCTTATAATACTCTTTACTTTCCCAAAAAGAATACCACTTCTTCTCTATCTCCTTTGGCTCATAAACCTTCTTTATTTCCATAGAAAACTATTATATAAATTAAGCCATAAAAGTCAATATATAGAAATAAAAATAATAAGACAAATAAGGACTTCTTGAAAAAATTTAATAAAAAAGTGGTGACCTTTGGGGCTCTTTTTACGTTATATATATATAAGGGATAATATGAGAAATTATAAAGAAATGGCTAATAATTATCTCCTCTCTTTTAGTTATAATTACCTAAAATTAACTTATAAATATTACTTAATAAAAGGATTATTAGGTATTAATATTAAGAAAAAACTTAAAAAGGAGGTATTAAGGAGGTTGTATTTTCTTTTGTAGCAGGTAAATAAATAGCCCTTTTTATATTTCCTCTAAAACATACTTTAAATAGACAAGGGGATTTTTCTTTCAAATAAATAGGGGGCAGTATAGTATATAGTATAGTATCTAATTTTTATTATTAATAAAAGAGTAATAAAGAAAGGTATAATAATTAAAGATAACAATTTAGTAATGGATAATCTTTTAAGTTTTAATAGACTTAAATATTCTCATTTAAAAACCTATGGAAAGTTCAATTTATATAACTATTTAATTTAAAATTTAAATTTCAATACCTTACAATTTTTATATTTTTCATATAACCTAAATCATTACGAATAGAAAGAATAGCAATCTTTTCTTTTATATCTTTTAAGGAAAATTGATGAATGCCTTTTTCTAAATAGCCAGAGTATAATTCTTTCAATCTCCTTCCTTGCAAATCATAGATAGCCAAGGAATAATAAAAAGAATAGGGAAGAAAGAAATAAATTTTATCTTTGGTAATTATCTCTCTTTTCTTTTTTAAGTTATCTCTCTCTAAAATCTTTACTTGACCAGCAAGTTTCATTAAAAGAAAATCATAGGTATAGTTTATGTTATTTACCGCATAGCCACTAACGATTGGGTTACCAACACTATCAGTGGTTAAATCACAACCAACATCATCCAAAGAAAAATCATAAATTTCTTGTCCTATTAAATTACCATTAGTATTATAACAAAGGATAATAAGGTCGTAGTCCTCTAAATTACCACCATATCCACAAAGATAAATATTATTTTGCTGACCAACATCACCAAAGCGACCAGTAGTCACACCTATTGCTTGGTCATAATCGCTATAATCAAAAGTTCTTGACCAAAGAGGATTGCCATTCTCATCACATTTTAAAACAAGAAAATCTAAGTAATAATCACCACAACTACCAACGACGAAGATATTATTATGGAAGTCAATATCAACACTAATCCCAAAATCAATAGGTGAAAAATCATAGGTTCTTTGCCAAATAGTATTACCATTAGGAGTTAATTTCCAAATAAGAAGGTCAAAACTATTACCATCACCGGTAAAACCAACGGCAACAATATTACCGTCGTTATCTACTTTTACCCGATAACCAAAATCATAAAGATTATTATCTAAAATCCTTTCCCAAATTGTTTCACCGGTAGGCGAATATTTCTTGATAAAGAAGTCAAAATCACCATAATAATAAGTGCCTGATTGATAAGCATTGTTTGCTAAATCCACCGTAACACCAAGACCAATTTTATTCTCTTCTATCTTTCGCCATTCTTCAATACCTAAACTATCAAATTTGATAAGAAAGGAACGATACTCTTGGGCATAAAATCTTTTATCTATTAAATCTTTTAATAGTAATTTTCTAAATTGATAGGTATAACCAGTAAGATAAAAATTGCCCTGATTATCAAAAGCAGCACTAATTGCCTCGTTATCTAAGGGTAAGCCAATAGGAATGACACGGAGTAGATTACCATTTTGATTATAAATAGTTGCTAATGGGTCATAATTGCTGTCTGCCAAGAAAGTGCCTACTTGAAGAATTTTATCAAGCCTTGCTGCAACACCATAGCCCAATTCATCAGTAAAAGTATCAAACCATCTTACCCAAATAGTATCAGCAAAAATTATTGAGATAAAAAGAGTTAAAATAAAGATTTTTGCCCTCATAAAAAATATATAATTAAAATTAAATTAAAGTCAAGATTATAATTTGATGATTTTGAAATATTTCCTATTCTTTTTAATAAAATAGATTCCTTTTTTAATCCCTTCGTTTATTCTTTTACCAGTAATATCAAAAATCTCTTGTGCAATAATCTTTTCTTCATTAAAGAAGATTGATTGCTTATTTAAACTTTTCTTTTTCTCTTTTATTAAATTTTTAATTCTTTCCCACATCTCTTTTTTTATTAATATTAAAGAATCATTATTATTTGACCAATCATTCCAATTTCTGGCAATTTTATTTATTAAATTTAAGTAAGAAGAATAATCAAGTTCTTTTAGAATTTTTAGATATTCATAATCCTCTATTCCATCCCTAATTACCTTTAACCTGATGGAAGGTATTGGTTTATCAAGACCAAATTTTGAACCGTAATAAAGTAAATAACCATCCCCATTATAAACTTTATTATCAATTATCACTGTTGGGTCGTCATAAACATCCCTTTGCCATTTATCTATTCCCCAATAAACCATTCCCTTAATATTAAAAAGGGAAAATAGCCAAAAAGAAACTCTTTTCTCAATTAATGGATAATCTAAAAGCCATTTGGGTGTAAAAGAATCGGTAACGCCTGCTTGATATGCCCAGACTTCTTCACCTTTATTTTCTCTCTCTTTAAAGAAATCTTTAAAATAATAATGAAGACTAAATTTTGGAACCCAAATATCAACTGAGGAACGACCGCTTCCATCATTTAATAACCTCTCATCAACCCTTTGAGAATAAAAATTGTTAAAAACTACTAAATTTTTTATTTTGGTAAATTTATGAAGATTATATGCCCATTCTCTTATAAAATCATAATGCTCAGGCTTAGGTTCATCAAAAGAATAGTCAATTATTTCGCTAAAACCTTTCTTCTCAAAATAATCAGAAAAAACTTCTAAATATCTTTGCCATTGAAAAAATAAAAGACCTTGTTGAGCAAATAGAGGAACTTCAATTAGCTTTAAATTTTTCCCTCTATAATATTCTAAATTATCTTCTAACCGACCGGTTGAATAAGTTATATTAAAATCAGCACTATAAATTGGTAAAGGGGGTTGCCTTTCATCATTATTTAAAATTTTACTTATTTCTATTCTTTTGGGCCTAATATCCAGAGGGATTGCTGAAGGGGTTATCTTATGAGAAAGTGCTTCTTCATAATAAAGGCGAGTAATTAAATATCTATCACAATTTCTATGTTTCTCAATTATTGGATTTATCCAAAAGACAAATAAAGTTTTAAAAGAAGGAATTAGATTTTCTTTTAAAATATTTAATTTTATAGGAATTGTGTAATCTAAATTTTGAGGAGAAATTTTTATTTTAACTTCACCCTCAATTATTTCCTTTTCTTCATCCTTAGGAATATAGACATCAAACCAAAAAATATTTATCCCCTTTTTTATCTCTTTACTTTTTTCAATTGGTATTAATGGGTCAGGAATCTTTTCGGTTCTTACCGGCTGACTTCTTCCTAAGGAATGGGAAGGGCGGATTATTGGAACAAAATACTCATAATAAATTTTTAGATAGGGAGAAAGATTTTTAGTAAAATCAAATTCAATTACACAATCTTCATCATTTTTTATCCCAATCTGAAAAGCCTCATGCTCATTTCTTAAGAAATATAATTCAATTGGTGAAATAGTAGACTTCTCAACCAATTTTTCATCAGTTAACCTTTCTAAACTATTTAAAGTAAAAACTTTAAATTCATTAAATAAAGATAAAAGAATAAAAAGAAAGAATGAGTTCATAGCCCAGTCCTCAGCCCAGTAAAAACCTAAACTTAACTTACATTATATTATAATAAAAATAATGAATTTGTCAATATATAGAGTTATATTTTCAATATTAAATAAGCTTCCTTAATTATTCTTTTTCTAACTCCTTAAATAGTTTTTCTAATAAATCAGAAATATTTACTATTTCTGCTTGGTTTAAAAGATATTTTCCATCTAAATTTTCTTTCTGAACCAGATTGTTTGCTCCAAAGAAGTTTTGATAAAATAGTATCTTCTGGTAAAGAAAAATAACAGGTTTTATTTTTTAATCTATAAGTAAATTCCTGCTCACTAATATATTCCTTTTTTCTTTATAATAAAAGCTATTTTAAAACCGGTTGCTAAATTAAATCTGTTAAACATTCCTTCGCTATTAATGACTTCTTTTACCATTTCAATATCGGTATAAAAATCTTTTTTTATTAAATAATAATATCAGCATCAAAATTTGTTGGAAGCATACCATATAAATATAAATTATTGGCAAAAGAACCAGTGATTATATTTTTCTAATTTTTAATCACATAAATTAAAATATCTTCTAATCCCGTTATTTCATTTTTTAAAGGATAAACCAATTTAAAAATTCTTTCTCCTATAGAATCTTTTTTACTGCTTACTTTATCTCTTTTTCAATTGGGATTTTTATTTCTTATACCTTCTTCTAAAAGTTTTAAAGCAATTTTCAATGTGGATTTTTGTTTGTTTAGTTAAATTATAATTTCAATATCAAATAAGTGAGAAAAATAATAAAAAGGGCAGTAAAGGCAGTAATTGCTAATGAAAAGCCAAATGTTAATTCTAAAAAGCCAAGATTTAAAGTAAAATTGGGAATGCCAAATTTTATCGCCTCAAAAAAGAATTTCTTTACCTGCCCTTCGGGAAATAGACCGGAAAGATATAAAGAAAAGGCACTACCTAATACTCCACCGATTAAAATAATAATAATCACAAAAGGAACGGTTTTCTTTCCCATTTTACCTCCTTCACAAAATTATTTCAATTTCTCTTTTACATTTATTACATTTCTTATCTTCTAAACCGATAATTTTAACATAATAATAATTTCTTTCAATTAACAAATTATTACAATCAGGACAAAAAGTATCTTTTCCTAACTGAAAACCAAAAACGTTTCCCAAATAAACATAATAAAGTTCTTTTTTGGCAATCTCGTATGCCTTTATTAAAGTTTCTATCGGTGTTGGCGGAAAAGAACATTTATAATGAGGAAAATATCTTGAAAAATGTAAAGGAATACTTTTCTTTAAATTACTTAAAAATAAAACAAGTTCCTTTATCTCTTCTTCAGTATCATTCTTTGTTGGTATTAATAGATTAGTAATCTCAATATGACAAAAATCTTTGCTTATCTCAATTGTTCTTAATACTGTTTTTAAATCCCCTTTTATAAAATTTTTATAAAAATCCTCTTTAATTGATTTTAGATCAATATTCATTGCTGAAATATAGGGTAAAAGTTCTCTTAATGGTTCTTCATTAATCATTCCATTAGTGACTAAGACATTTTTGATATTTTTCTCTTTGGCCAGTTTCATTGCGTCTAAAAGATATTCAAACCAAATAAGCGGTTCGGTATAAGTATAAGCAATAAATTGGCATCCTTCTCTTTCGACGATCTTTACCAAATCTTCCGGTGAAAGATAAATTCCTTTTACTCTATTTTGTGAAATTTCCCAATTTTGACAAAAAGGGCATAATAAATTACAACCATAAGTAGCCACTGAAAAAATCTCTTTTCCAGGATAAAAATGGTATAGAGGTTTTTTCTCCATTGGATCCAAAGCATAGGAAACAACTTCACCATAATTTAGGGCATAAAATTTTCCACTGATATTTTTTCTACCCAAACAACGACCATATTTATTTTCGCTAACAATACAATAATTGGGGCATAGTAGACATTCAATTTTATTATCTTCTAATTTTTTATAATATCTTGCTTCAACCATTAATAGAAAATTACTTTATAATCTTTAAAATTCTCTAACACTTTATCTTTTAAAGAATCGGGAACAATTAACAAGGCTGTAGAAAGAGCATCACAAATAACTCCCTTTTTACCGATAACCGTTACCTGGCGATGTTTTTTAAAGGTCCTTTCCGCTTCACCGGTTATTGGATTTATTATATGGGAAAAAATGGTGTCACCAATTTTAAAATAATTATAATAATTTCCGGAAGTAGCACAGGCACCCTCTTTTAATTCAATAACTTCAATTATTTCATTCCGATTAGGGTCTTTAATCCCAATTCTTGCTTTATAATCACCAAAAACAATTATATCGCCCCCAGCATCGATTATTCCCTTTTTAATATTTTTACTTTTTAAAAATAAAACAAGTTTATCAAGAATATATCCTACCGCAATACCGCTCAAATCAATCTTTGCTTTTTCTTTTAAAAAAATAGAATCCTTCTTTATCAAATAACTATTTTCACCAATAAATTTTTTTATTTCTTTTATCTCCTTTTCTTTCGGTCTTTTATAATTCTTGTCATAAAATCCCCAAAGTTCCATCAAAGGAGCAATAGTAATATCAAAATAACCAAAAGTTTTATCTTTTATCTCTTTTGATAAAGAAATTATCTCTTTTAATTCTTCGGAAATTCTACCAACTTTATTTTGATTAACAAAAAAAAGTTCACTTTTTTTATTAAAATAGGAAAAAAGGGAATCGTAATATTTAATTAAAATAAATACTGAATCAAGATATTTTTTACCCTCTTCTATATTGTTAGTAAAAATTTTAATTCTAAAATAACTACCAAAAGCAATATCGCTTCTATCAATAGGGATTTCTCTTTGACAAAAGATAAAAAGCAGAAAAAGAAAGATTAGGCGATGGTGAGCCATTCCAATTTTGCCCTATTCCATTCATAAATCGGATGTCCCAACTGGGAATAAAATTTTTTAATTTCTTCTTCGCTATAGCCAAATAAATCCTCTAAAATTGGACAGAGAACCGATAAGGCATTTTCTGATAAAACGGTTCTTTTTGATATGTGTCCTAAATAGGGAGAAGGAGAAACAGCAATCGTAAATCCCCCATAAACATTTACGTGAAGCATTACATGAATATCGGAAGAACCATCTCCAATATAAATTACGTTTTCCTTGGGAATTTGCTCTTTTTCAACTAAATAATCAACAATTGCTGCTTTTCCATGCCCGGCAGCCGTTTTTAAAATTTCTATTATCCTTCCCTCTTCATCATATTTAAATTCAGTACCCCAAATATGCTCTTCTTTCAAAATTTTACTTAATGATTTTTTAATAATCAAATCGGGACAAGCCGAAATTACATAGCAAACAAATTCACAATTTTCTATCCCTTGTTCTAATGTTTTAAAAAGAATATCCACATCTGCTTTTAATCTTACTTTCTCACCAATTTTTAATAAAAAATCTTTTGTAACCCGATTTTTGTACTCGGGGTCATAAGCCAAAAGATAAGCAAGTTCTCCACCTAATTGGGTAATATTCCGATTTCTTATTTCCTTTACCTTATTTAAAAATTTTTCAGGAGGAATCCCCAACTCCAAAGAGATTAAAACACCCGTATCATCAAAAGAAAGAGTTTGGTCAAAGTCGGTAGCGAAGAGAAACTTCTTTTTAATTTTTCTTTTTTCTATCTTTTTTTTCACAAATAATTTTAAATTAAAATATTGATTTTTTCAAGTTTATAGGTTATAATTTTTGTTATTTATTATAATTTATTTTTAATATAAAGGGAGGAAAAATGAAGGTAAAGGTAGATAAAGAATTGTGTACAGGTTGCGAACTTTGCTGTAATACCTGTCCTGATATTTTTGAAATGGAAGGGGATACAGCTACAGTAAAAACGGAAATAGTGCCAGAAGCAGCTGAGGATTGTGTCCGACAGGCTGCTGAGGATTGTCCAGTAAGTGCTATAATTATTGAGGAGGAATAACAAATAAATTAAATGCCTTCAGATTTAGAAATTGCCCGTTCAGTTACTTTATACCCTATTTATGAAATTGCTGAAAAAGTAGATATTCCTCAAGAATTTCTTTTACCCTCGGGCAATTTCAAAGCAAAAATTTCTTTAAAATTTTATGAGAAAATCAAAAATAACCCTGATGGTAAACTAATTTTAATAACGGCCATAAATCCTACCCCTTATGGTGAAGGGAAAACCACAACAGCGATTGGACTTTCTATGGCTTTTTGGCGAATTGGTAAGAAATCAATTGTTGCTTTAAGGGAACCTTCTTTAGGACCAGTCTTTGGAATAAAGGGAGGTGCTACCGGTGGCGGTTATAGCCAAGTCTTGCCAATGGAAGATATTAACTTACATTTTACCGGTGATATTCACGCAGTAACCAGTGCTCACAACCTTTTATCCACTCTTTTAGATAATCACATCCATTTTGGTGCCGAACCAATAATTGATGAAAGGGATATACTTTTCAAAAGAGCAATAGATATGAATGACCGTTCTTTAAGAACTATTGTCATTGGTCTTGGTGGAAAAAGTAATGGACCAGCAAGAGAAGATGGTTTTATTATTACTGCTGCTTCAGAAGTGATGGCAATATTATCTTTGGCAACTTCTCTAAAAGATTTAAAACAGAGATTAGCTAATATTTTAGTTGCTTTTAGAAAAGATGGTAAACCTTTTACTGCTGGTGAATTAGGTGCTCACGGTCCAATGGCGGTCTTGCTAAGGGATGCTTTAAAACCAAATATTGTCCAAACAATTGAACACACACCGGCTTTTATCCACACAGGACCTTTTGCCAATATCGCCACTGGTACTTGTAGTATTATCTCAATGAAAATTGGATTAAAAATTTGTGATTATTTGGTTGTTGAATCAGGATTTGGTGCCGATTTGGGAGCCGAAAAATTTATAAACATTGTTTCTCGAGTTGGTAATTTACCGGTTGATGCTGCTGTTTTAGTTTGCACAATTCGGGCATTAAAACATCACGGGTCAGGAGAGGATATTAGGGCATTAAGAAGAGGTTTAGCTAATTTAGGAAGACATATTGAAATTTTAAGAAGATTTAATATTCCTTTTGTGGTTGCTTTAAACAGATTTACTAATGATAAAAGGGAAGAAATAAAAGTTGTCCGAGGATATTGTGAATTTCAACAGGTTCCATTCTGTGTAATTGATGTTTATGAAAAAGGAGGTGAAGGAGCTATAGAACTTGCCCAAGAACTTATTAAGATTACTGAAAAGAAAAGCGAAATTAATTATACTTATAATTTAAGTGATTCGGTAGAAGAAAAGATTAGAAAGGTATCAATAGAAATTTATGGTGCTCGTCAAGTTATTTTTACTTCCAAAGCAAAAAGAGATATAGAAAGAATTAATGCTTTAGGGTTTAATAATCTCCCTATTTGCATTGCCAAAACTCAATATTCTTTATCGGACAATCCAGCCCTTCTTGGGGCTCCCGTTAATTTTGATATTACCATCAATCAGATTAACATTAATGCTGGCGCCGGCTTTCTTGTTCCGATAGCTGGCGAAATTTCTTTAATGCCCGGTTTACCCAAAAATCCAAATGCTTTAAATATAGATTTAGATGAAAATGATTATATTGTCGGCCTCAAATAAATGTTTTCCCTTTTAGGCCTTAATCTTAAAGAACCAAAGGAAGATGTGATTTATGATTTGATTATTATTGGTGGTGGACCTGCAGGGATTACTGCAGCAATTTATTCAGCAAGAAAAAATTTAAACCTTTTAATTTTAACAAAGGATTTGGGAGGCCAAATTTTATTAACCAGTGAAATTGAAAATTATCCCGGCTTTCAATATATTACTAGTAAAGAACTAGCAGAAAAATTTACTAATCAGTTAAGTCTCTTTCCGATCTCTTTAGGTTTAGGGGTTGAAGTTAATAAACTTAAAAAAGAAGATAATATTTTTTTAGTTAAAACTATTGATAACAAAGTTTATAAAAGTAAGACAGTTATTATTGCTACTGGAAGAAGTCCAAAACCATTAAATTTACCCAACGAAAAAGAGCTTTTAGGAAAAGGGGTAAGCTATTGTGCTACCTGTGATGCTCCTTTGTTTAAAAACAAAAATACTGCAGTAATCGGTGGCGGAAATTCAGCAGTAATCAGCGCCATTGAACTTGCTAAAATTTGCCAAAAGGTTTATTTAATTGTACGTAGTGAAATAAAAGCTGATTATATCTTAAAAGAAAGATTAAAAAATTTTAATAATGTGAATATTCTTTTAAAACATTTACCAAAAGCAATCTTAGGAAAAGAAAAGGTTAACGGTCTTTTAGTTTATGACCAATTAAATAATAAAGAATATGAAATTTCTTTAGATGGTGTCTTTATTGAAGCAGGTATGAAACCAAACACTGAATTTTTAAAAGGATTTTTAGAATTGAACGAAAAAGATGAGATTATTATCAATTGTAATTGCGAAACTAATGTTCCCGGTGTTTTTGCTTGTGGTGACTGCACTTCTGTTGAAGAAAAACAAATTGTTATTGCTTGTGGAGAAGGAGCAAAAGCAAGTTTAAAAGCCTTTAAATATCTTTTATCCCTTTAATCCTTTCAAATAATTGGGAAACAGCAAGAAAGGCAGCTTTTATAATTATATCGGCAGTTATTGTCTCATATACTTTACCATTTATTTCCAATGTTCGACATTGTGAAGGTCCACAAACGCTACAACAAGGGCTCTGACCTATCTTTCCGGAAAGATAATTTTCTATTGGAATGTTATTTATTAGAATTTCATTAGATTTTAAAGGGTCTTTTTCAAACTCAGAAAGAGAAATTTCTTCTTTTTTCAAAATTATTTCGATTCCAATGGGGGTAAAAAAACGAGTAAGAAAAGAAACTGCCTTATTAAGTTCCCTTTCTGTGTCCTCACATCTGGAACAGGTCTCGCCTTTATATACTAATCTCTGCCATTTAATTTCTAAAATCTTTTTATTCACTTTATTTTCTTATCTATCAAATAGGTACCAATTGGGTCAGCAATACTTAAAACAAGCAGAGTTATTCCCCATTCTCTTTTTCCCCAATAATCTTTAAAAATCAAAATAGCGGTTCCAATAACTATCCCTTCAATCATTCTTGGAGCAAAATTAATTATTAAAGCATCACCAAAAGATAAATCCCGTTCTCTACTTCGCTTGTGTCCAAAATAATAACCAACACAGCTACCAATTAAAGAAAAAATAGTAACCGAATTTTTATTAAAAAAATCTTGTTTGGTCAATAGTTCCATTCCGCCTAAAAAGGCTATAGGACTGGTCACTCCTAAACGGGCATAATCCAATTCACAAAAGGCATCACCAAAAGTAATATTTTCTTCTTTACTTAAAAGAATACTACCTAAATAACCTTCAAAAGCAGATAAAATGGGATAGAAATATTTATAATTTTTCCAATCCTCTCCAGTTAAAATATGTATCATCGCCGCATGAAAGATACCTAGGCCATTGAAATTCAAAAATCGCCAAGCATCTTCAACACCAAACTGAAGTTTTTCGCTTAAAAAATAGCCACCAATATTTTCTGTTAAACTGAAAAATAAAGGTAGGGTAAATTTATTTTCCATTTTTTCTGCAAAGATAATACCACGACACATTCCGCCTATTCCGCCAAAAAAGGCTTGTAAAGGAGCTCCGCTTGCTTTTACATAGCGGATTCGAGAAGAGGCAAAAAAGGAAATTGCCGGTGTCCACAAACCTACCACCACTGCTAATCTATCTTTTAAACCAAGACCAACCGGGAGTAGCCAAGAATATATTCCGATTCCTAAAGCAACCTCACTGGCAACGAAATAGCTTTTATAATTTTTCTTTTTTATTTTTTCTGCCTCCAAAGTGTCGGATTGAGAAAACAAAAAAGTAAAAAATAATATTCCAATAATTATTTTTTTCATAATTAATATAAATTGCTAATCTTTTATTCTAAAATCTCTGCTAGCCTCTTATTTACTGCTTCCCAATTTATGATTTTAAAGAAGTTTTCTAAGTATTTGGCTCGGTCATTTTTATAGTCTAGATAATAAGCATGCTCAAAGACATCGCAGACAAGCAAGATTCTAAACATCGGATAAACATTAGTATTATGTTTTTCCACTTGCATAATAATCGGTCTATCAGTCTGTTTACAATAGGTAAGACAAGCCCAACCTGAACCTTCAGTAGTTTGTGCTGCCTTAATAAACTCTTTTTTAAATCGCTCAAAACTACCAAACTCTTTATCTAATTTTTCTTTTATTACGCCGTCAGGAATCTCTTTTGCCTTGCTTGGTGGAGTAAGATTATACCAGTAGAGAGAATGTAATAGATGGCCACCAATATTAAAGGATAGTTCTTTTAGAAGCGCCTTTATATCTAAATCTTCGTTTCCTTCTCTTCCCTTATCTAATTTCTCCAAAATCGCATTGGCACCATTCACATATGCCTGATGATGTTTTTCATAGTGGATTCTTAACTGCTCTTCCGAAATAATTGGCTCTAAATCTTTAAAAGAATAAGGTAAAGGCGGCAATTGATAAAATTTCTTCATCTTTTTCTCCTTATTCTATATCTCTTCTAAAAGAGAGGTAAAAGTATCGTGATGCTCTTCTTCATCAGCAAGGATACTTTCAAAAAGCTTTCTTGTGGTCTCATCGTTTTCGTTTCTTGCTTTTTCAATTATCTTTTTATAAAGGATAATCGCATTCTCTTCATCTTTTTTATCCTGCTCCAACATCTCTTTTAAGGTATTGCCAACAAAAATTGGGTCAGGTTTAGTTGTTGGTATACCACCAAGATAGACAAGCCTTTCGGCAATCGCTTCGGCATGTTTCATTTCAGTAATCGCAATCTTTTTTAACTCATCTTTCACACTAAAGCCTTTCACCCCTTTCCATTGAACATGTTGCCACATATACTGAATAGCAACTTGTAATTCCCGAGCAATTGCTTGATTTAACATATCAAGTAATTCCTTAGATACTTTCACCATTTTTTCCTCCCTTTAAAGTTTTATTTTTAATAAATTATAAAAAATTTTTAAATTAAAATCAATTAATTTAACTCTTCATTTTATTTGCATCTTTTACGTGAGGATGGGGTATTTTAAACTTTTCATTTTCGTTAAGGATTTCATTTGTTACCAAAGGATAGGTTAAACTGATAATTTCTTTAACACTGTCTAAAATGATAAGAAAGTCTCTATCTCATGCCTCTAAGGCTGCTTCATTTATTATTTTTGCGATATCTGCTGGCGAAAATTTCTCAAACTCTTCATGGAGTTTTTCATTTGCATTTTTCTTTTCATATTCTTCTTTAATTTTTTTACTTCGGTTATTAAGAAACTCAACGGATTCTCTTATTTTTTCCTTTATTTTTGTATCTAAAACTTCTTTATGTTGATCTAAGTAGTATTCAAATAACCGTTCATATTCTCTATCATTCTTTGGCAATCCTCCATAGTATAAATTTCAAAACGACCTGGACGGAGAAAGGCTTCATCTATCATTTCTGGACAATTACTAATTCCAAATAAGAAAATTGGATAATTCCAATAGGCTTTTTGTTTTAAAAGTTTATCAATTTTATTCAAAAATGTTGGGACAATTCTTGCCATTACCGTGGACATAAACTCCTTTCTTTTAGGAAATAAAGCATCAGCCTCATCAAATATTATTACACCCTTTTTTCTTTTTCAAAATCCTTAAATTTTTCTTCTAATAATTTGCTAATATTTTCTTCAGCCTCTCCTGGAAAACCCGCAATAATATTTGCTGAAATTTAAAAATATTTAGCATTCGACTCTTTTGCAACTGCGTGAGCAAATAAATTTTTTTCCTTTTCCTGAAGATCCAAATAAAAAGAATCTTTGACATATTCTAAAGTTACATTTTGAAGAAATGTCATCTTTTTTATTAGCACATTTTATTAATTTGTTAAAATGTTCTTTTAAACCTTCTAATCCAATTATATCTTCAAATCCAATATCTCCAGGATACGGCAGTTGTAGAGAAATTAACTCCTCTTCTGATGGATCTCTTCTTTTACTTTTTTTCTTCTTCTTTCTCTATTATTTTATTAAAATATTCTCTATCAAATACCCGTTTTTCAGAATTTCTCTTGCATTAAGTTTTATACCAACATCTTTAAGAATTTCACTCCCATTAGAAATAGTAAATTTATTCTTTTCATCCCATTTTAATTCTATCTTAAGGTCAAGGGTTATTTTCCCAAAACGAAAGGGTGTTTGAGAAAATCTAATTAGTTTGCTTTTTGCTTCAAAAACACCGTATAATTTATCATTTTGCACATCGTATATAAAACATTTATCACCTTCTTTCCCATTTTTAAATTCTTCACTAAAAAGTTTCCAGTCATCTAATATGCCAGGTTCCTTTAAACAATAATCGGCAACTTCTTTTTTATTACAATTCCAATTATACATTTTTCCATTTTTACCTCTCTTTGTTAATAATGGAAAAATAAAAATTATTTTCATCTCTTGTAAATTTGTCAATTTATTTTTAGTAGTTTATAATTCCATTTTTGTTCAATCAATTTTTCTTTAAATTTTAATTTTAGCAAATTAAAGATTCTTTATTTTCTGCTTATTTCATAATGGTGGTTTAGTGACTGCTTTTGCTCAAATAAAAACTTGATTTTTATTTTAAAATTTTTATAATATGAAAATGTTTTTATTTTTTCTTTTTACTTTTGTAATTGAGCCACCAAAGAATGTGAAAGCCTTTGATAATCCTAATGATGGTGGCAATAAGATTTTAATAACCTGGGAAATATCACCTTCAGATTCAATTTTGGATGGTTATGAGATATTAAGAAGAAGTGAAAAAGAGGAATGTTTTTATAAAATTGGTTTTGTTGGTCAAGGTAGAAATAGTTTTTTAGATGAGAAGACCGAGGATAAGATAAATTATTATTATCAAGTAGCTAGTGTTAAAGATACTATAAAAGTCTTATCAGCGATTTCTAATCCTGCCCAAAGTTATCCCCAGTGGTTTCATAGAGGTAAGTTGATTATTTTATTAACCTTTTTTGTCTTTGGTTTTTTAATTTTATATTTTATAAAAAGGGCAAGAAAGATTGAATTATTTATTAGAAGGATAGCGGGTTTAAGCGCCGTAGAAGAGGCGGTTGGTAGAGCAACAGAAATGGGAAAACCGGTTTTATTTGTTCCTGGATTAACGGGTATGTCTGATGTGGCCACAATTGCTGCTTTAAATATTTTGTCAGAAGTTGCCAAAAAGATTGCCCAATATGATGTAAAATTAATTGTTCCCAATAATGACCCAATTGTTTATACTGTTGCTCGGGAAATAGTAAAAGAGGCCTATACCAGTGTTGGCAGACCCGATGCCTTTAATCCCGATTCGGTATTTTATTTAACTGATTCTCAATTTGCTTATGCTGCTGGTGTTGATGGTATAATGGTAAGAGAGAAACCAGCAACTAATTTCTTTTGTGGATATTTCTATGCTGAATCATTAATTTTGGCAGAAACTGGTGCCCAAACCGGTGCTATCCAAATTGCTGCCACTGATTCAATTACTCAATTACCTTTTTTTATTGTGGCTTGTGATTATACATTGATTGGTGAAGAATTATATGCGGCTTCTGCCTATCTTTCCAAAGAACCGATTCTCCTTGGTTCTTTAAAAGGCCAAGATTATGGAAAACTTTTGATAATTATTGCTTTAATCCTTCTTTCAGTTTCTTCTTTAATTTTTAATTTTATTATCAAATGAAGGTAAGATTTCCTTTAATCCTTTGTTTATTAATGGGAATAATTGGAATGGTTGCCTATTATATTCCCCATAGAATAGTTCAGAATTTTGATAACGAATTAAGAAATACTGCATTAAGAATTATTTTCGCCTTTTCCTTGGTATTGGGTGTTGGTAGTATTATTCGCCATCATTGGGAAAAGATAAAAAGAAAAAGAGAATTTTGGGAATATAGTTATGTAACTTTAATATCTCTTTTCTTAACAGCCTTTATCGGTCTTTTTGGAGGAATTGATGGTAAAGGACTTATTAAAATGCAAATTGGCAAATTCTCTTTTGATATTCATACAATCTATGTAAATATGGCAATTCCTTTAGGAGCGACAATGTTTTCTTTACTTGCCTATTTTATGGCATCAGCTGCCTATCGGGCATTTCGGGCAAGAAATTTTGAAGCAATTTTATTATTAATTGCTGCTTTTATTGTGATGCTTGCCTCAGTTCCACCTGTTGCCCGACTTATCCCTAAACTACCTTATATTTCCGAATGGATATTAGATGTACCTAATACCGCGGCAAAAAGAGGAATGTTATTTGGAATTACCTTGGGAGTTTTATCAACATCCTTAAAAATCTTATTAGGTATTGAAAGGGGATGGTTAGGTGGTAAGTAGAAGAATAATTTATTTAATATTAACTTTAGTTATTTTAATCCCCCTTTTAAGACCTTTTAAATTAAAACCTTTGCCGATGAAACCTGTTGAAAATCTCTTTTATTACATCAACAATATGCCAAAAGATAAGGCATTATTAATCTCTGTTGACTATTCACCCGATACCGAAGCAGAATTGCATCCAATGACAATTGCCTTATTAAAACATGCCTTTTATAAGAGAATAAAAGTAGGTGTTTTAACTTTAACACTATTAGGTTTAGGATTGGCAGAAGATGCTTTAAGAACGGTGGTAAAAGAGTTTAACGAAAGGGCAAAAACAAGAGAAGACAGTATTATCTACGGTAGAGACTATGTATTTTTAGGATGGCAAACACCTCCCTTAGTTCCTTTACTGGGAATGGGAGAAAGTATAACCAAAGTATTTCCAGTAGATTATTATGGAAATAGAACCGACACTTTACCATTGCTTCAACAAATCAAAAATTATCGGGATGTTGGTATTGTTGTCTCTATTTCTGGTTCAGCCATTCCAATGTGGTATGTCACTTATGCCCAAACTACCTTTGGTGTGAAAGTGGGGGCCGGTTTTACTGCTGTTTCGGCTGCTGACTATTATCCCTATTTAAATTCGGGACAATTAACTGGACTTCTTGCTGGCATGCGGGGTGGTGCAGAATATGAGGAACTTGTTGAAAAACATTTCGGAAAAACAAAAAGAAGAAAAGCAACCGAAGCAATGTCTTCCCAAACTACTGCTCATATTATGATTATTATATTAATCATAATTGGTAACATAATCTATTTTAAACAGAGAAGAAGAAAATGAGCACCGATATCTGGGTTTGGATTGCTGCAATTTTAACCTTAGGAATTTTCTCTTTTTTATACAAAGATAATCCTTTTTATCGTTTTTGTGAACATCTCTTTGTTGGTATAACAAATGGCTATGCCATAACTTTTTATTGGCACCGAATTTTAGTTCCCAGTTTAATTAAACCGGTTTCGCAAGGTGAAAAACTATATCTCTTAATCTTTGCTTTTATTGGTGCTTTGTATTTTACACGATTTATACCAAGATTATCTTGGCTTGTCAGAATTCCTATCGCCTTTGTTTTGGGCTATGGTGCTGGTGCGGCAATACCAAGAACAATTGAAACATCAATCATTGAGCAAGCAAAGGCAACAATTTTACAAAGAAGTAATTTCCTAAATCTTTTTGATGCCATATCTTCAATTATCATCTTCTTTGGTGTAATTGCCACAATTATCTATTTCTTCTTCTCAACGGAAAGAAAAGGAATATTAAAACATCTTGCCTATTCTGGAATCATTTTCATTATGCTCGGTTTCGGTGCCTCCTTTGGCTATACGGTGATGGCAAGAATTTCCTTACTTATCGGCCGTTTAACCTTCTTACTAAGAGATTGGCTTGGGATTATAAAATAACTTTTTAATATTGATTTTTTTATTATTTTTATCTATATTTAAATAGATGCGGGGGCGAAGGGGTTTCGACGGAGTGGTTGAAGGGCTTAGGAGCATGGCGGTTTTCCTCTATTTTGCCGTAAAAAATAGAGGGAAAACAACTGCCAACACTGGTAGTTACGCCCTTGCTGCTTAATTGAAAAGCAGCAGCCTCCTTAGGTCTGCATCCGACCTAAGCTGAGGTGAAAGAAAAGGATGCTTAAAGCCTTTCTTCTGTTGCCGAGGAAAGGCTGGATAAAAAAGGCAACTAGTAAGGTTCTGCCTGTCGGTTGGCGAAGAACCTTACGAAAAAGATAAACCGACTAACCATGTAGAGCCTAAGCCGGAAACACTCCGGACGTGGGTTCAATTCCCACCGCCTCCATTAATTTTCCTTTTGAAAAATGAAATTTTTAACTTTATGTAAGAATAAATTAAAAAATGGAATTTTAATAACAATTGGTTATATTCTCTCTCCCTTTTCTTGGTGGAATGATATTTTTGTCAACATTCCTATAGCGTATATGTTTGGATTTTTATTTTCTTTAATTTCTTCTAAACTTTTCTTACCAATAACAATTCTCTTCTATTGGCTAACCAACTTTTTAGGAATTATTTTAATCCAAATTGGTGCGATAAATTTGTTATCCAAAGAAAAATATACTAAAAGAAAATTATTAATCGCTTTATTTTTCCCAACTTTTTATACTATTTTAATAATCTTTCTGTTTTCTTTTCTTAAATCTCCTAACTTACACAATCACTAGTAGGACAAGGACCAGAATAATTCTCGGGTATCGTTAAAAATTCGCCTTTTTCAGGAGGAGCGATATATAACACCTGTTCCTTTTTACTTCCATATCTAAACACAGTAATTCCTTTACACTTTAATTGCCAAGCAGTCAAAAAGACTTCCCGAACATCTTCTAAACTGGCATAACTTGGCAAATTAACAGTTTTTGATACTGCATTATCAATATATTTCTGAAAAGCGGCTTGAATTTTAACTTGAAAAATTGGTGAAATATCCATTGCAGTAACGAAAATTTTTCTTATATCCTCAGGAATATTTTTAAAATCTTTTATAGAACCAACCTGTGCAATCTCTTTAATTAATTCATTAGAATAAAGATTCCTTTCTTTCAAAATCTTTTCAAAATCTTCTTGGATTTCAAAAAGTCTTAATCCACCCATAACCTGTCGGACATAAGATAAAGCAAATATTGGTTCAATACCACTAGAGCAACCAGCAATAATACTTAATGTGCCGGTCGGAGCAATAGTAGTTACGGTAGCATTTCTTAATGCTTTAAATTTATTATAATAAATACTCTTTTCAAAATTGGGAAAGGACCCTCTTTTTTCCCCAAGTTCACAAGATTTTTTTCTTGCCTCTTCAGTTAAAAATTTGGCAACTCTTTCTGCCCAAATTAAACCCTCTTCACTATCATAAGGAATTCTTAGTTTTATTAACATATCCGCAAAACCCATTATTCCTAAACCAATCTTTCTATTTCCTTTAGTAATAGTTTCAATCTCTTTTATTGGATATTTATTTACGTCAATAACATTATCTAAAAAATGGACTGCTAAATGGATAATTCTTTTAAATTCTTCCCAATCAAAATAAACTTCACCATTTTTATATTTTACTAATTTTGCTAAATTTATTGAACCTAAATTACAAGATTCATAAGGTAAAAGGGGCTGCTCCCCACAAGGATTAGTCGCTTCAATTTTTCCTAATTGGGGTGTTGGATTATGACGGTTAATTTCATCGATAAAAATTAATCCTGGATCACCAGTCGCCCAAGCTTGGGTAACAATTAAATCAAAAACATTTTTTGCCTTTAAACAAGCTACAGGACGATTATTCCTTGGATTTATTAGTTCATATTCTTCATTTTTCAATACTTTTTCCATAAATTCATCACTTACCGCCACGGAGATATTAAAATTGGTCAAAACCCCTTCTTTGCTTTTAGCGGTAATAAACTCTAATATATCGGGATGGTTATAATTCAATATCCCCATATTGGCACCTCTTCTTTTACCACCTTGTTTAATTACCTCAGTCGCAGCATCATAAACTTTCATAAAAGATACTGGACCACTAGCTATTCCCTTAGTAGTTTTCACAATATCACCTTTTGGTCTAATTTTAGAAAAAGAAAAACCTGTACCACCACCGGATTGATGAATTAGAGCCATATTTTTTAAGGTCTCAAAAATGCTCACCATTGAATCCTCTATTGGTAAAACAAAACAGGCAGAAAGTTGACCCAATTCCGTACCAGCATTCATCAAAGTTGGTG
Organism: Caldifarciminota bacterium; assembly: GCA_025060715.1. GTDB lineage: Bacteria > Hydrothermota > Tepidihabitantia > Tepidihabitantales > DTDR01 > DTDR01. The sequence goes on from JANXBG010000004.1 coordinate 67,593, forward strand.
AATTAGGCAAAAACTTTAATTCACACATTATTTGAAAAAATTCATCAATCGTTTTCTTTTCATCCTCTTTATATAACTTGTCAACCTCACCAATCGTTTTTGCTACCCGATAAAACATCTCCTTAGGGGTTTCAATTATTTCTCCTTCCTCATTTCTCAAAAGGTAACGATTTCTTAAAACAGTTATCGCATTCAATTTTAATTTTAAATCATCTTTTACTCCTAAAATTGTTTTTATTTCTCTCACCTTACTTCTTTCTTGGCGATAAAGAATATAAGCCTTAGCTGTTTCTGCATAACCCTCTTCAATTAAAACTTTTTCTACTCGGTCCTGAATATCTTCAACCCCGGGCAATCCTTTTTCAAAATCTCTTTCTAAAATATTTAAAACTTTTTCCGCTAATCTTTTTGCCAAATTTTCTTGATACGCATTTGTTGCCCTTAATGCCTTTTCAATTGCCTTTTCAATCTTTTCCAATTCAAAAGGAACAATCCGACCATCTCTCTTAATTACCTCTTTAATTTTTCCCATTTTAATCTCCTTTTTATGCTCATATTATAAAAGAAGCCTTTTTAAATGTCAAAATGTAAGGTATAAAAATGTTTTATTTTAGATCCTATTTTTTAAGATTAAGTCAATGAATTTTTTAATAATTGTTTCGTTCGGTTCTCTTTTTATTATCTTACCCTCAGCAAAAATTACACCACCTTTTTTACCAAAAGCAACTCCATAGTCAGCCTGACTGGCCTCTCCGGGACCATTAACCTCACAACCCATTATAGCAATTTTTATTCTTTTTTTAATATTTGCCTTAAAAATCTCTTTCTTTATTTCCTTAACAATTTTTTCTAAATTTACTTCACACCGACCACAAGTAGGACAAGAGATAATAATCGGTAAATCTTCTCGTAATCTTAAAGAACTTAAAATTTCAAAACCCGCAATAACTTCTAAGACACTATCACCTGTTAAAGATACCCTGATTGTATCACCGATGCCTTTATATAACAAAATTCCCATCGCTACTCCGCTTCTTATTCCACCTTCAAAAGGAAGCCCTGTTTCTGTTAAACCTACATGAAGGGGATAATTATAATTTTTGTCAATCTCTTCATAAATACCTATTAAACTTAATGGCTCACTTATTTTTGCCGAAATTACTATATCATAAAACTCCTCATTTTCAAAGAAATTTACTGTCTCTCTTAATTTATTCAAAATAATCTTCTCAATATCTTTTTTTCTTTCTTTAATTCCACCAGCGTTCAAACCAATTCTTATTGGAATATTAAAATCTTTTGCTACTTTAATTATTTCTCTCCATTCTTTTTCTTTTTTAATATTAAAGGGATTAATTCTTATTTTATCAGCACCCGCCTTTATTGCTTTGATTGCCAAATTATAATCAAAATGGACATCAGCAACAATAGGCATCTTGATTATTTTTTCTTCTTTTATTCTCTTAAGGTTTTCTATCGCCTTATCAGTTTTAATTGCAATCCGACAGATTTCACAACCAACCTTTTCCAATTTTTTTAACTCTTTAACTAAACTTGGATAATCCTCTGTTTTACATTTAGTCATTGACTGAACTAAAATCTTTTCTTTTCCACCAATTTTTAAGTCACCAATTTTTACAATTCTTTTATTTCTCATTCAATCTCTAAGGAAATATCAATGGCTTTCGGAGAATGGGTTAAACTACCAATAGAAATATAATCTATACCGGTTTTTGCTATTTCTTCTACATTTTCCAAATTTACACCTCCAGAAACTTCAATTTTCACACCCTTTTTCTTTTTCTTTACCGCTTCTTTAATTTCCGAGATTGAAAAATTATCAAGCATTATCCATTTAACACCTAAATTTTGGGCAACTTCAAATTCTGCTAAATTCTCAACCTCACAAATAAAAGGAATTTTCTTTTTACATCTTTTAATTTCTAAAATTGCCTTCTCTAAAGAACCTGCCACTCTCTTGTGATTATCTTTAATCATTATGCCATCGTAAAGAGAAAATCTATGATTATAGCCGCCACCAATTTTTACCGCATATTTTTCTAAACTTCTTAATAAGGGTGTGGTTTTCCTGGTATCAAGAATTTTTACATTATATTTTTTGAGTTTTTTAACAAACTTATTGGTCAAAGTAGCAATCCCTGATAATCTTTGTAAAAAATTTAAAGCAACTCTTTCACAAGCTAAAATTGAACTTGCTTTACCAATAATTTTACAAAGAACCGTTCCCTTTTGAAATTGAACCCCATCCTTCAAAGAAAACGGAAATTTTATTTTATCATCATATGTTAAAAACACTTTTTTAAATATATCAATTCCACAAAGAACCCCTTCTTCTTTGGCAATAACCTTTGCTTTTACAATTTTATGTTTATCTTTTAAATAAAAAGTTGTTAAATCTTTTTTATTAATATCTTCTTTTAAGGCTTCTTTAATTATATTTTTTAAATCCATATAAAAATAAATAAGGGAGGGATTTTAAACTTATCCCTCCCTTTCCTTTTGTTTATAACTCTTTATCGTAAACTTCCCGTATTCCAATTATTTCTTCGCCATCTTGGCCAAGGTGAATTTGTCAAAGGAGTTCCAGTTGGTCTACCTTTAATAGCATAAACTCCGTCAGAAGCACCTAAATAAATATTACCATCAGGACCAATCAAAGGTGAAACCAATTCTTCAGGTTCTTCTAACTTTTTCCCTAATTTTGATAATTCTTCTCCCGCACTAAAAACCCACCTAACTTCTCCAGAAAGTTTAATACAGTAAATTTTTTCATCAGTGTTATCATAAATATAAAAAATCTCATCTTGAGCAAAGAAAGGAGCACTGCTGAAACTTGCACCGGTTATAGTAATTGGATAATTTGCCTTAATTTCACCATCGCTTAAAGAAAGAGCATAAATCTTTCCACCATCTGTTCCAAAATAAAGATAGTTATCAGGACCAATTGCTAATTGACCGACATCAGTTTCTAAAGTATCTATCCATCTTAAATTACCGTCTGGAGTTAAAGAAATTATAATATTCTTATTAGCCACATAAATATTTCTATTATTATCAAGAATTGGTGAATTATGTTCAAAAGGATTGGCACTGCCCAAATCGTAGAGGATAGTAATATCACCATTAAGATTAACTTTTCTCAACTTACCATCATTTGCACCAAAAATAATTTCGTTATCACCATTTTCTATCGGAGCCGAATTAATTTCAGCACCAATAATTACTTTCCTATGAACCGTTTTGTTGGAAATATTTAATATTACTAAAGTATCTTTACAACCAAAAGCAACATAACTACCAAACACACAAACGGCAGTAGTTATTTCTACACTACTATCTCTATGGGGATAATTCCAATAGGAACTGAGGTCAGCTTTATTTAAAATCCGCAAATGAGTACCTACATCATTATTTTCTACTACATAAACAAAACTATTATCGCAAGAAATAGTGCTTTGGAAAACAGCACCATCAGGCTCTCCCACTAAATGATTTACATTTTTCACTTTATCAAAATTTGGCATTTTAAGAAAGTATAAATATCCGTAACCTGAACAACCTACACCTAAATATTTCTCACCAACCACATCAATTTCTGCAGGCGATGATAAAAATTCTTCTCCCACCTCTTCTCTGTAGAATCTTTTAATCACATATCCTTCATCTAAAACAGTAATTGTAAAAGGTTGAGAGGTATCAGAAATTCCACCTTTTTTATCCTTAGCAATCGCTTTTATATTATAAGTTTCTACTTCTTTAAACTGATAACTATCAAGAACTATACCGCCGGAAGGGACAAAGCTACTCCAATTTGATTTTTCTCCTCTTTTCCAAATAAATTGGAAACAAACCGAATCACCATCTGGGTCATTAGCAGTAGCGGTGAAATATACCCAAGCATTTTTTGCTGCTGAGGTGTATTCACAACTAATTACGGGTGCTGTTGGCTTTTCGTTAGGCAAAATTTCTATCGATTTTGGATCTGACCATTCTTTTTGTAAATTCCCTTTTTCATCTTTAGCGGTTGCTTTTATTTGGAAAGTGCCAACTTTCACATAGCGATGGGTCACTCTTGCTGTCTCACCACTAGCAAAACTTTCTTCGGTCGTATCCACATTACCATCTCCCCAATCAATTACATAATGAATATCATCCTTATTTGGGTCGGTAGTAAATAATAAAATTTCCACTGCCGCATACCGATAGGCATTAGTAGGTGCGATTACTTCTTTTATTTTATTTGGCGGTTTATTTTTAGGACAACCTATCCCGAAGAGTAAAATTAAAAAAAGAATACTAAAATATAAAATATATCTTTTCTTTCTATCCATTTCCTTCCTCCTTTTTATTTTATTACAATTGGCCCATTAAAGGCTCCCCTTTCAGGAATGCGACGGATGCCACCTCTTATATCTTCACAATAAAAATAATAAGAATGAAATTTACTTTCTTGTAATTTTTTCTTAAATTGGTAAATTCCGTAATGCTTTTCCCCCTTCACTAATTTCATATCATAAGGAATATTATCTATTACCACCTGAATAATTGCTGGTGGGTCTTTATCTTCGTCTTTATAAAAAACAGAAAAAGTGAAGGTAGTACTTGGACCACCTAATTCGGGTTTTACTTTACAATCAGTTAAAATTGGCAAAGTATTTTCTTTTTCATAAACAATTGGTCCTATTAAGTATCCTTCTTCGGGTAAAGAAACTTTTTCACCTTGATCATCAATCGCTAAAAAATAATATCCGTGTTTCATAGGTTCTAATTTTAGCCTTGCAATATAAACTCCATCTGATGGTTTACCTTTATAAAGCTTCATTGGTTTAGCTCGTCCATCCACAATTACCATTACGGCTTGGGGTGGTTGACAATCAGGATCATAGTAATTTACCCTAAAAACAAATATTTTATCTTCCTCTCCTTCTTCGAAATAAACGCCACCTTTTTCTAATTTCGGTTTTCTATTCAATTTTTTATGAACACCTACTAATGGACCGGTTTTTTCTCCATAACGAGGAAATCTGTCTGATTTTCCTTTGCCATCTTCACAATAGAAATAATATTTATGTTCACCCGGTGGCAAAGTTAATTTTTGACTATAATACCAACCAGCCGAAGCACTACCTTTTTTTAATTTTAACGGATAAGGAACATCATCTACATAAACAAATATTTTTTCAGGTTTATCACCATCTGCATCATAATAGTAAACCCTTGCTATAAATGCTTTTTTTACTGTTCCTTCATAAGGAATAATCTCACCATTAAGTAAAAAAGGTTTAGAATTTTCTTGAGAATAGCCTAACAAAAAAAATAAAATTAATAAAAATAATATTTTTTTCTTATACATTAATTCCTCCTTTTTGAAATTTTAGAAATCATTTATAATTATTATACATTATTTTTTATTAAATGTCAATAAAACAAAAATAGCCTTAAAGCAAAATGATTTTATTCCATTGACAAAAATATCTTTATTTATATTGATGCTATTTAATAAATTTTACCCCAAAACCTATACCATATACTATACAGCCCCCTTCTCTATAGAAAGTAAAACCCCCTTGTCTTATTATTGGGAAATTATAACCTCCCTAATACCCCTTTTTCTTAATCCTTAAATAATCCAAATCCAAAAAGAAGGAATATTTTTCTCCATATATATAATATAACGAAAAAATACCTAAAAAGGTCACTACTTTTTTAAAAGACCTTATTTACACTCTTATAAATTTATAGAAAGAGAGCTTTAAAGAACTATTAAGGAAAACTTCAAAAGAAATTTATTAGCCAAGCAACTGGACAATTGATTTTAAAGGTAAATTACAGGCTTTCCAAATGTAAGTAAACTCAGTAGCAAGATAAATTTTATTAACTATCTTCTCCCCAAAAATTTCTTTTAAACTTTTTATAAGTTCTTGATAAATATAAACTCTTATTGGCCGGGAATAACGGTACTTCTTATCAGGAGATAACACCATTTCAAAAAAGGCTAATTTACTTTTCTTTTCTTTTAAGTATTTATATTGTTTTTTAGTTAATCTCAATGTTCCTAAACTAATAGAATGAAGCAAATCAAAATCTAAAATTGAAGAGATTTTCTCCAAGATTTTATTATAAGAAATTATTAAACCTTTCAAAGATTTTATCACTTTTTCATAGGTAATTCCTAAAACTGGGTAAACAATAATTGGTTCAAACCTTAAACCGATAAAATAAGAAAGTTTTTGGGCCTTTTTAATACTTTCTATTCTTTTTTCTAAACTGGCGGTATTTCTTTCAAAATTAGTAATCCCTTCTTCTGGTAACAAACTTATTGCATAAATATAAAAGATATTTTTTCTTTTATTTAAGGAAGGAAATTTTAAAATATTGTCTGTTTTTGTTCGCAATTCTAAAAAAATTCTTTTATCATACTTTTCCGCAAGAAAAGAAATCACTTCACTTATTTTATCAATAGTTTCAATATGTTTCTCACTTAAAAAGGCATCGGTAGTCTCGCCTAAATTAAAATAAAAATTTTGAGCTTTATTTTCTAAAAAAAGTTGAGTTAATTCCTTTTCCAAAACTTCAATATTTTCATAAATCACCGGTTCTTTTGGTGTTTTGGCAAACTTCAAATAGCAATATTCACATCCTAAATGACAAGAACTGGCATAAGAAATCACATATTCTCCTAAATCAAAAACCCCTCTTCCGTAGTCATATTTTTTAATAAATACTATCTTTCTCTTCATTATAATTGATTAATTATATTTTTTATTTCATCTTTAAAAGAATAATTATCTTCATCAAATTCTAAGTTCCAAGGGACTTTATAATTTTTTAAGGCTGCTAACTTTTTATTCAAAACAGGATACCTTAAAGAAAAAATGTAAGAAAAAAATATCTCTCCTTTTTGAAATTTATTTTTATCCAATTTTTTAATTTCTTTAATTTTTTCTTTTATTAAAGTTTTAACTTCAGGACAAAAGATTGACAATATTTCTATCGTTTCTTTTATAAATTTTCTTTGAGAAAAAGTAAGATATATCATTTAATATATTAATTATAAAAACAAGCAAAAGAAATTCAATTTTAATTCCTTGAAAATTTTTAAATAATAATGCTAACTCCATATATTTTTTTTAATTTTCTATGTAAAGTCAATGGTAATTAATTTGGAAGGCTCCTTCTTAGCAATCATTAGAATATAGAATTCCAACATATCTTACTTTTTCACCAAAAATTATAGTATAGTTGATATTTTAAATATTTTTTTTGGATACTCAGTTTTTTAGCTCTTTATCAATATTTGTTTTTGGTTTAACTTTCTTTATTTTATAACAACTATTTTTCTTATTCCCCTCTTTTTAATAAAATATATTCCCTTTCTTATCTTTTCTTCTTTAATCTCTCTTCCTAAATAATCATAAATTTTTATATCCTTTCCATAAATTTTTTTCAGTTCTTTTTCTTTAAGAAGAGTTGGAAAGGATAATTTGAAATTTAAAAATTCTTCTTCATTAATCATTGAAAATGGAGCTATCCCTAAACTAAAATAAATTGCCTTTTGATAGTTTTCACCAATAATTTTTAAAGTAAAATCTAAAATGGTATCGTTTGGTTGTTGATTTACGGTAAATAAATAAGGAGCTTCATTATTATCCCTTCTTTCGTTAGGCAATAAATTGCCAATATTAAAAAGAGATTCGTTAATTATACAGTCATCATCTCTTTTTTGTAATATTGCTCTTAAATTATTGCTCTGCTGATTACCCGAATTTTTTAATGTTATTGCTAATAATATCGGTTCACCAATTTCAATAATTCGGTTATTATTTCCTAAAGAATCGCTAATATAGATATTTTCTAATGTAATAAACGGTGAAGAAACTCCCACAGGGGGTTTAGTAGTAATTTTTATTGCCCGGCCTGAAATTATTGAAGCTGAGTTAGGATGATAACTTCCATTAAAAAGATAGGTTAAACCAATTTCACCTAGGCTATTTTGGATACCAATGGTATTACTTAAGGCATTAGAAACGGTATTATATTGAAAAAGAATCTCACCATCACCCGTAGGTGTGGGATAATAATTTGGGTCATAGAAAATTACCTCAAATACTTCCCGTTGATTTGGTGCATTGGGACGATAAAGATTATGGAATTGAATTATAAAAATATGGTTATTGACATCGTAATATTGATAAATTATTGGGTCATTTTGGGACCTTCTTATGGTAGTCAAATCATCCCAGAAGGGAGCAATAATATTTGTGGGAATTTGGTTATTTGGTAAATATAAATTTTCGCCCGAACGATAAGTTGTTCTTCCCATTGCCAAAAAGCCATTGGAAGAAACTGAAATTGAATCATAAAAGTTTCCGTAAAATTTAAATCTAAAGGGTAAGGGTATAGTCACTGTTGTATCATTTGCTTCGGAAACACCCGGTATTTGAGTTCCTAATGTTCTAATATCAATCCAATTGTAATTAGGTGCGTTTCCGGAAGAAATATCAGTATTATCATAAAAATAATAGCCATATAAATCAGGTCCAGTGGGCAAAGTAGTGCTTGGCTCACCACAAGTTATTACAATAAGAAAGGAATCTGATACTTCGTAAGTATAATCATAACCTTTCACATAAATTTTTAAATGAACCTCCCTTCCTGATAAAATCAAAGGTGATAAATAGAAGGCTAAGGGGTCAGAATTATTATTCTTCGTCTGACCTGCTAAAATTTCACCAAAACTTCCTAAGGAATCACTTAACCTCAAAATAGTATCTTCAGTTTTTAATCGACAATAAACCCTTCTCAAATTAGCATTTCCTTCATTTTTTAAGGTAATTAAAAAGAAAGCAGCTTCTCCCGGGTCTAATCTTTGATTATTATTACCATAAGGTAAAGTATCTTTTATCAAATAAGAAAGAAAACTAATCTTTCCTTTATAAATATTACAACTAAATTGAATTAGCCAAGCATTATTATTTCGGTCAGATAGGGATAGAGAAAAAGAAATAGAAGGAACCTGACAGTTTCTTGTTACATATACTTTAAAATTTGTCTCATTAAATCTTCTTTCATTGGCTGGAATATTTCCATAAGAAGAAATAGAATCTAAAATTATCACATCAGAAGAATTTGTTCTTAACTGGCTATATACCTGTTCTGCTGTGCTGTTACCAATATTTCTTATTCCTACTCTAAATAAGATTGTTTCACCGGGATTTATTTTGTTATCACCGTTTCCTAATGGTGGAAAATCATAGATTTCTAAGGTATCAAAGGTTAAATAAGGACCACTGCCAGGAATAACTTCACATACTCCTTCATAAGGCAGAGAGTTTTTATAGGTAACAGTAATATCAATATTTCCAATATTTTGAGGATTAATTGAAAAAGTTATTTGACCATTACTATTAGTATAACCATATTTATAAATTTCAAAAGGAATAGTATCCCCTTTCTTAATACAAACCAAAGCATTACTTACTGGATTACCTTCTTGAAAAACAGAAACAGTAAAGTTTTGATTTCCGGGCACAATATAATTAGGATAAAAAACCGAAAGAGGTTTCGGCGTTTTTGTATAAATATTTAATTCTGGGTCACCAAAAAGATTAAAGCCAACGCCATCAGGAAAATTTAAGAGATACATTGTGTCTTTTGCCTTCAAACAACA
>JANXBG010000050.1 GCA_025060715.1 Caldifarciminota bacterium
TCTTTCTCTTTTATCTCTTCTGTTTTTCTTACTTCTTTAAATTTATTTATTAAAAATATATTTACTAAAATTCTTAAAATTGCTGAAAGTAAAACTAATGTCAAAAGGCGAGAATGGGGAAAGATTATTGGCAATTTATTTGCCAAATAACCACCGATAATTCCGCCGAAAAATAAAGCAATACTGTTAGTAAAATTAAAATAACCTAAACATCTTGTTCTTACTTCCGGTGAAGCAGCATCAAAGATGAAATTTAAAGCACACAAATTAAAACCTGCCCAAGCATAACCAGCAAAAAGGTTTATCAAAATAATATAAATCGGATTTTTAGATAAGAGCCATAAAATAGGAATTAAAGGAACTAAAATTCCTGAAACTTTTAAAACCCTTGCGTTTCCATAACGGTCAGCATAACTTCCCCAAAAAGGCAAAGAGAGAAGGGAAGCCAAAGTAGAAGCAGTATTTACCAAAGTAAAAGTAGCATAAGAAAAGTTTAAATCCCTTAACATATAGACAGCAAAGAAGGGGGCAACAATATAAGTAGCAAAATTTATTAAACTTACATATAAAGTAAATTTTACAAAATTACTTTCGGGCAATCTTTTAATAAAAGAATAATAAGAAAATCTTTTTTCGGGAATAACTTTGATAGGAAAATCGGTCATCAAACTTATAAAATAACCAGAAATTATCCGGCTAATTCCTGCAATCAAAAAGATTAGAAAGAAACCTAATATTTTATTTTCAGAAAAGAGGAATAGTAAAAAACCAGCAACAAAATTGGCAATCAAGGTAATAAATCCTAAAACCCTTCCCCGATAAGCGAAATATCTACCATATTTTTCCTTTTCTACGGTATCGCTCATCAAACTTTGCCAAATTGGTGTGGCAAAGGCATTAAAACTATTATGAAAAATCAATAAGAATAAAAATATCAAAAAGGCAAAGTGAGAGTTTAAAAAGGCAAGAAAACTTATCAAAAGCCAAGATATACCTTGAAGATAAACTGAATTGGCAATTATCTTTACCCTACTTTTCAATTTTTCCACAATATCAGCACTGGGTATTTGAAAAAAAGAACTGATAAATTGTGGTAAAGAGTTTAAAATACCAATCTGAAAATTTGTTGCCTTTAATAATAAGGCAAAAGGGGTTATATAACTTTGAGTAAAACCTAAATTGATAGAAGCAAAAATTCCGTCTAACAAAGAAAATTTTAAACTTTTCTCCCTTTCATCATTATTAACCATAAGATATTTTTATAACAAAAAATTTCGTAAATTCAATAAAAATAAGTTCTTTTTTGGTACTTGGCTAAGAGGTCATTACTAGCATAAGGTGGCAATAATCAAAAGCATAATTATCAAAGTTTTCATCCAAATGGGTTAAACCTAAGGATTTTAATTTTATACTATAGTTAGAAGAAGCCTTTCTACTCTATCTTGAAGGCAATCTTTTTAATTCTTATTTGGACGCCTATTATTTTAATACCCTTATTAACCATGTCTTAACACTTCTACTTTTTTCCATTTGATTACCCTTCCCATTTCTTTCAACAAGCAAATTTTTATAATTCCAAAAATTATTGAAAAATAAGGACGAAATTAATATTAAAAATTAAATTTTTTTATTGACTTTTTTTTTCATAGTTATAATTTAAAGTGAAATGGTAGTAATTAAATTATTAAAAATAAAAAGTGGTGAAATATGAAAACTTTGATAGCCATAATTTTGTTTTTTATTTTTAATATTTCATTTTCTCGTTTCCGGTTCCCACCGAATGTAACATATCCTGGTAAACTGGAATTAAACCATCAGACAGGCGATGTGCTTTGTATATGCCCAAGAATTGATGCTGAGTGTTATTGTGTTTTTAGAGAAGACCCAGCAGAAACTTATATTGGCGAAGATAATAATTATTTATATTTTAAAGCAAAAGTTGAAATAATAAATGAAAAAATTAATTTCATAACCGATGCAACAGGAAACCGGTTGATTGCTTTTGAAAAATCAAAAATTGAAGAGGGGTCTAAAAGAGAGAAAGATTTTTTAGCCGCTGATACCTCAAGAAGAAGGAATCAACCAGGAATGTTATTTTACGAACCTCTTACCGGCACTTTCTGGTGTTTTTGCCCAGATCCAATAGCAACTTGTAGATGTATTTATGCACCGGGTACACCTGATTTTGTGAATAGCTTTGTGGGAGAAGATGAAAGAGGCAAAATTTATCGAGCTGTTAGAAATGGCAAAATTTTCTTAGTTTCGCCAGAAGGTACAGATTTTGTAATAATTTCAGAATAAATAATTTTAAGAATTAAAAATATTACTTTATGGGATTTTTAATTTTTTTAATTACTATTAATGTTACTGAATTAAAAATTGATAAATTAAGGGAATTTCGAATTTTTGGAAGATTTCGTAAAAATTTAGAAAATTGGGTTTCTTATCGTCCTTCTAATTATGTCACGCAGGATAAAAAATTGATTACTCTTCAAATAGAAAAAGAAACAATCCAGATAATTTCTATACCGCTTTTTAATAATAAAGAACATAAAATAATTGGAAGTTTCCAAAGGCCAAATATTTTTTCTCTCTCTGGTTTTGATAACAGAATAATCGCTTTGGGGGGTCATAATCTTAAACAGATTTTTGTTTTCGATACACTCGGTAATATGATTGAAGAATTTTTATTAGATTTTCATACCTTACCAACAATGGCAAAGATTATAAACGAAACTCTACTTATTGTGAGTGGAAGATCCTTAGATTATGGAATAGAACTTTATAATTTGAAAAGCGGAGATTTAATTAGAAAATTTTTTAAAATACCTTCCAAGGTGAAAGATTTGATAAAAAGAGGAAGAAATAGTATAATTTTTCAAGTTGGTTTTGATATAACACCAAAAGGGAATTTAATAGTTAGCACTTCGGTTGAGCCTTATATTTATGAATACGATATTTATGGAAAATTGTTATTCATTTATAAAGAATATCCTCAGAATTATATTTCATTAAAAGAAGTTTCACCTTTTGACATTGATGAAAAAGAAGAATTTAAAGATAAAATAAAAGAGAAATTAGAAAGATGGATAAAATCTTGGACAATAAAAGGTGTGCCAATGATGTTTAATAAAAATTATTTTTTAATACAACGAAATTGGTATCCGCCCTATTATATTGATTTTTATTCAATTTCAGAAAGAAAATATATTGGCTCAATAAAAACTGATTATGTGTTATTATACGCAATGCCTAACCAAAATCTTTTTTATTTGGTTGAAACAGTAAAAGAAAGTTTATTAATAATTGGTGAATATGAGATAAAAATTGATAATAAAGATTTAAATCTTAAATTTGAGGATGATATAAATATCACTTTTTTACCTATTTTAAAAGAAGGGGTTTTAAATCTTTTGATGGTTGCTACTCCTTTTGATTGCGGTTTTTACAATCTATTAGAAGAGGTTAAAAGTCTTAAAAATATAAATTATAATTTTCTAATTCTTGTTTCTCATAACAATTTAAAAGCCCTTTCTAAATATTGCTTCCGATTAGAGAAAAATTTAAATCAAAAAGTTATTCCAGTTTTAAATCTTGTCCATTATTTGAGAAAAAAAGAGATAATTCAAGCGACACCGGTTTTATTAATTTTTGACGAGAATAGAAAATTTGTTACTAAATACGATTTTTATTCCAAAGCCTCTTTAAAAGAATTTCTATCTTTCTTACATAAACCCATCTTAAAATTAAAATCCCAAGAAATGAAATGAAAAAAAGAAAAATTCTTTTTCTTTGTAACAGAAATCTACTTTCTTTTATTGCTCAACAAGAATTAAAAAATATGGTTAAAGAAGAATATGAAATTTATACCGCAGGTATTTGGTCCCTTTATAAATTAGATGAAAAACTTATCAGAATTTTTAATGCGATGGGAATAAATTGGAATGAATATCAACCAAGAGAATTGAAAGAATTTTTACAGGAAAATATTGACTATTTAATTATTCTAACAGAAAAAGCAAAAAAGGAAATAGAAAAATTTAATTTAAAATATAAAACTTTGCTCTATCACCCCTTTTCTATTCCTATTTTAGAAAATAAAGAAGATTATTTAGCAATAAAAAATAAAATTAGAGAATGGCTATTGGAAACCTTTAAATTAATAAAATAATCCTAAGAGTTTATTTTTTGTACATGAATTTCAAAAGCTTTGATTACTAAATCCTTTGCCTCTTGGGAATCGCTGGGACATAACACAGGAATTTTAGCAAAAAGCCCATAAAAGCGATTATCCTGCTCATTTTGGGAGGAATGCATACCTGGGTCATCACAACTAACAATAATAAAACCACCTTGAACACCAATATAAGCCGAAGAGAAAAGGGGGTCAGCAGCAACATTTAAACCAACATGCTTCATTGCACAAAGAGCCCGAGCACCTGCCAAAGCTGCTCCTAAAGCAACTTCTAAGGCAACCTTCTCATTTACCGACCATTCACAATAGATTTCCTTATATTTAGAGATTTCTTCTAAGATTTCTGTTGAGGGAGTTCCAGGATAAGCAGCCGCAACTAAACAGCCACTTTCATAAGCACCTCGGGCAACTGCCTCATTACCACTTAACAGAGCCTTTTCCATAAGAAAAAATTATAATAAACTTATAAGAGAAAGTCAAAAACATACAAGTAGAAGTGTTAAAGACATGGTTACAGGTTAATAAGGGTATTAAGATATATAAAAATGTCTTGAAATTATTTAATAAGTTTTTTAAAAAGGTAAGTAAACTATTGATGAAAATTTTACTAATTTCTCAATTTTGATTTTAGATAATTATGCTCCTTCTTATTGTTAACCTATGGCTGATAATCTCTTTTAACCAAGCACAAAAAAGTATAAGATAAATTAAAAAATTAATAAAAATACGACACAACAATAGTCTTACGAAATGAAAAAAATAAATTTTGTCAATAATTATAAGACAAATAAAATTTACCTCTGATGAAAAAATTTTTAAAGTGGAAAATTCTCTTTAGTCTTTGATTTTAGAATAACGATAGGGAACAATACTTTATAGTCTCCTCTTACTTGTCATTTTTACAGATGCTTCATTAATAATCTTTTAAAGGGTATTATCTTTTCATCTATATAAAGGATGGTTAATATATAAAGGATGGTTAATAACCCTGGGAAGCTAATTACTGATATACTTCGGCAATCTATGAATATTAAAAATTAAGGTAAATACAATTTCTTTTGTTTATCTTTTAAGAAATAGAGTCCCTTTGGTAATTTTTTAACATTATTTTTTATTTTCCTTCCCAAGTTATCATAAAAAAATTTATTTCTACTCTTCTCTTTTTTTATTTCCAAATTTTTTATTTCTCTTATTTCTGGCAATAAGAATTGATAAACTTGAAGTCCACAAGTATCATTGGCAACATAACAATAGGAATTTGAATAATACACCATCCAAGC
>JANXBG010000051.1 GCA_025060715.1 Caldifarciminota bacterium
CACCATTGCTAAGGTGAAAAAAATTCTTTTTCTTAAATCAGGAATTTTAAAAATGTTGGGAATATTTCTAACCATTTTTATTCTTGAATAATCTCAAAGGTACCGCCAGCTTGAGTGATTTTTTCTTTTGCTTTTTCGGAAAAAGAATGGGCAATGATTTTTATCGGCTTTTTTAATTCACCATCACCCAAAATTTTTATTGGTAAATCTTTTTTAACAATTTTTTCTTTCTTTAAAATTTCTGGGGTTATTTCATCATATTTATCAATAATTTTTTCCAATCTTTTAAGGTTGACAACTGCGTATTCTTTTTTAAAAGGATTATGAAACCCTCTTTTAGGAATTCTTCGGATAAGCGGCATTTGACCACCTTCAAATCCTGGACCATATTCTTTTCCTGACCGTTGTTTTGCTCCTTTTGTTCCCCGGCAGGCGCTTTTTCCGTGGCCTGAACCCGGACCACAGCCGACCCTTTTCCTTTTCTTTTTTGCTCCTTTTGGTGGTTTTAAATCAGTAATTTTCATTCTTCAATCTCCTCCCATTTTATTAAATGTTTAACCTTATCTATCATTCCTCTTATTTGTGGATTATCAGGGAGAATATTTTCTGAATTTATTTTTCTTAATCCCAATGCCTTTACTGTTCTTTTGTGCGTCTCTTTTTGGTCTATTAAACTTTTAACTAACTTTACTTTTATCTTTTTCATCTTTTTTCAAAACAAAATAACTAATTGGTTTATTTCTTGCTTTGG
Organism: Caldifarciminota bacterium; assembly: GCA_025060715.1. GTDB lineage: Bacteria > Hydrothermota > Tepidihabitantia > Tepidihabitantales > DTDR01 > DTDR01. The sequence continues at coordinate 752 of JANXBG010000051.1, forward strand.
CAATTTCTTCTAAAGTCCTTAATTGTTTTAATGCCTTAATTGTCGCCCTTGCTAAATTTAAAGGATTTCTTGAGCCAAAAGATTTGGTTAGAACATCTTTTAAACCTAATGCTTCTAATACTGCTCTAACTTGTTGACAAGCAATAATTCCTGTTCCAGGAGAAGCAGGTTTTAATAAAATTTTGGAGGAAGCATATTTGCCTGTCACTTCGTGAGGAATCGTTCTTTCTTTAATAGAGATTTTTACCATCTCTTTTTTCGCCCTTTCAATTGCTTTTCTTACAGCTTGAGCGACTTCTACGGCTTTTCCATGTCCTACACCAACCATTGATTTTCCATCACCAACCACTGCCACTGCCGAAATTCTTAATCTTTTACCACCTTTTGTTGTTTTTGCTACTCTTTTTATCTCAATAACTCTTTCAATAAATTCTTGTGCCATAGTTATCTCCTTAAAACTTTAATCCCCCTTCTCTTGCTCCTTCAGCAACTGCTTTTACTCTTCCGTGATATTTATAACCTCCTCGGTCAAATACTACTTTTTCAATTCCTAAAGATTTAGCCTTTTCTGCAATCCATTTACCTAATTCATAAGCAATCTCGGTTTTTTTAGTAATCCCTAACTCCTTCATTTTCTCTTGAAACTCCTTTTTAGTAGAAGCAACTCCAGTAATCATTCTGCCGATTTCATCATTTATTAAATAAGCATAAATATGTTTATTACTTCTTTTTACTAAAAGTCGCGGCCTTTCTGTTGTTCCAAAAATCTTTTTTCTTATTCTTAAATGCCTTCTTTTTAAAGGTGTTAACTGTTTCATAATAGAATATAATAATAACAAAATTTTTTTAAAAGTCAAGCATAGAAAGTAAAAGTGTTAAGAAACGGTTATCAAGTTAATAATTTAAAATTATTTAATAAGTTTTTGCATTTCTAAAGGAATAAAAAATTAGTATTTAAAAGAAAGATGCTATGTTTTAAAACTAAAAGCAAAAATGATTGAAGAAAGCAATAAAAAAGCATAAATCAATTAATAGGGGATGCGAAATTTTCAGAAATATTTTAAGAACTTTAAGAAATGGACCTTTGTGAAAGTATTTTAAGATTTAGATCTATTTCTTATCGTTATCAATTAAATCAATAGAACGGACCTTTATTGTTTGGCTTAGTGGTGATACGGTTAAGATGTTGGGTAATAAATAAAAGAGATATTTTGGCGAAAAATTTGAGAAAAGAGTTTGTTGGAGATAACTTTATAAATCAAGACTACTTGATGAAAGATTATATAAAAATTTATATACTATTTTAGGAAGAACATCAAAAGGTAGAAAGGGATACCAAAGAAGAGTAGAAAGGTATCACATAAAACTGACGATGAGGAATTTATATTTATTTAATAGCAAATTTTAACAAATTTTAAAAATTGTTTCCATTTTTTTAAAAGAAACACAGAGATTGTGATTGTATTAGAATACTCAAATGTCTTATTCTGGTTATGGTATGAATAATTTCACTTCCTTAGAGAAATTAAAAATTCTTAATTTAACTCTTTTAGATGAAACTTTGCTAATTTTCTAAATTAATACCTGGTTAACGGTGTCTTAACTAAAGTACTGGTTATAATTAAGAAACTAAAAAGCTTTTGGAGATTAACTTTTCAACTTGATTAAAGCGGAATTTTTTTTATATTTATATATATATCGGGGAGTAGCGCAGCCTGGCAAGCGCACCTCGCTTGGGACGAGGGGGTCGCTGGTTCAAATCCAGTCTCCCCGATAAAGCGCCTGTAGCTCAGTTGGATAGAGCATCGGATTTCTAATCCGACGGTCGGGGGTTCGAATCCCTCCAGGCGCGATAAATTATGGTGAGCGTAGCTCAATTGGTAGAGCAGTGGACTGTGGCTCCACGGGTTGCGGGTTCGACTCCCGTCGCTCACCTTTTTGCGCCCGTAGCTCAATTGGAGAGAGCGCCGGGCTTCGAACCCGTAGGCTGCGCGTTCGAGTCGCGCCGGGCGCATTTTAAAATCTGCCCCGCTAGCTCAATTGGTAGAGCATCGGATTCTTAATCCGAGGGCTGCAGGTTCGACTCCTGCGCGGGGTAAATTATAATTGGAGGAAAACATGAATAATGAAAATAATCAATTAAATTTTGAAAAATTAAATTTTTTTATCGAATTTTTTACATTAATGGGAGTTATCTACGCTGCTTTTGTATCTTTCTTTTTTCCAATCCTCGGAATTATCTTAGGTATTGTTTTTCTTTCTCAAAAAACAACAAAAATTAAAAAAATTGGTCGTATATATCTTATTTTAGGAATTATTGGTATAATAATAGGAATGATATTTATTAGCATTTTTCTTATCACCGGTGGACTTCCCTTTTTAAAAGAATTTGGTTATTAATATTAAAAGGAAGAGAAAATGTTAATATTTTTTATTTTTCTTTCTTATAATTTCTATCGTGCTCCTTTAAATATTGATTATGAAAAATTAAAAAATTTGAATACCGAAAGATATTGGATACTTTTTACTGATAAAGGGTTTGTTACTGAAGAAGAGTATAAAAATATTTTAGAGAAATTTAATTATCAATTTCCTCCAAAGACAGTTGAGAGAAGGCTTAAACATTTAGGAAAGGTTGGGGATTTTTATGATCTCCCAGTTTATGAGAAATACATTGAGGAATTAAAAAATTTAGGTATAAAAATAAGATATGTTTCAGGTTGGATAAATGGTGTTAGTTGCGAAATTCCCAAAGAGATTTTGCCTCTGTTAAAAAATTTACCCTTTATTTATGATATTCGTCCTTTAAAAGCAAAAACTTTTCAAGTTCCTAAAACTATAAAAATAGAGAAAGAAGAAAAAGATACTTCTTTTTATGGATATTCTTATCGCCAAATTGCAATGTTAGGAGTTGATAAGGTTCACAAAAGAGGGGTTTATGGTTCTAATGTAAGAATTGGGTTATTAGATACTGGTTTAAGAAGAAAGAGAAAAGGAATAAATGATAAGACAGTAAATTCTTCGGTAGAGGGTATTAAAGTAATAAGAGAGCATGATTTTCTTGCCGGTAACGATTTTTTTCTTACAAAAAAATCCAATAATTTCCAAAAAGAAAGCATACCAAATCTGAAAAATTTCCGAATGATAGAAAATCCAAAGATGGATTATATTTTTAATGTTGATGGGGAAAAATTACCTTTATTAATTTTTATTACCGACACTCAATATTTAGGAATACCCAAAAGAACGGTTGTTTATACTTTTTATGAAAGAAATAATTGGCAACCAGTAAAATCAATTTCTTATTATCTTAGACCTTATGTTTTTCATCGGCTTTCTGTTAGCAATAATCAAAGAAATATGACTTTTATCACTTTTGATGGTGCCGATTTTTATGAAAAAAATAGAGAGATATATTTTGGCTATTTTTATTATACTAATTTTCAAAATGTTAATAAAATAGAAGAAGGGAGTGAGCCTTATCTGATTTATTTTGATGATAAATTATATTTAACTTTTATTTTTAAAGATTCAATACTAAAATTAAAGAAAGCAAATATTTTTGGTTCAGAAATTAAGTGGCAAGAGGCAAGAAACATTTATTCTTTTAATAAAAAAATAAAAAAGCCCATTATTCTTCTTAAAGATAGTTTGAATTATTTAATCTTTTGTTTGTCAAAAGAGGGGAAGATATATTATTTGGAAACTAATGATGGTGAAAATTTTTATTTAGATAGTTTAATTTCTTTTGTTAATGTTTTTGATTTTCAAATAAAAAATAAGAAAGATACTATTTATCTTTTTACAAAAGAATTTGAAAATCCTCCATTGAGTAACTTAACTTATTCTTATTCAATCAATTTTGGAAATAGTTGGCAGACCAAAAAAGTAGTTTTAGAAAATAAATCCTTTTTAGGTAATTTTGATTTTTTAGCAAAAGATAAAATTTATTTAACTTATGAAATAGGTTCTAATATTTATCTTTTAGATTTGGAAAATAATAATATTTTGTTTAAAGATACAAATGAATTCCGTTATAATCCAATTCTTTATGATTTTAATAATGATATTTGGTTAATTTATAATTCTCAGGGAGATGATAATACTGACTACGAAGAGGAGGAAGACTTTAAAGAGCAACCTCATCATGGAACCCGAATGGCTTCTTTAATTGCTGGTTTTACGCCACTATATTTAATTGGTGTTGCACCCGCAGCGGAATTTTTAGTTGCTAAGACAGAAGAGTATAAATATAAAACGGGTGAATATTATGAATATATTGTAGAAGAAGATAATTGGGTAAAAGGATTGGAATGGTGCGAAAAAAATGGTGCCCAAATAATTTCTTCTTCTTTAGGATATAGAGGTTGGTATGAAGATAATGAGTTTGATGGTAAAACCGCAATAACTTCTTTAGCAGCAAGTATTGCCGCTAAAAGAGGATTAATAATTGTGACCGCGATGGGAAATAGAGGAAGCGACAGTTTAAGATACCCTTGGCCCAAACCTTATTTAGTAGCACCCGGTGATGCAGAAGGAATTTTAACAGTTGGTGGTGTTATGCCCGATTCTTCTTGTTGGCGAGGAAGC
>JANXBG010000052.1 GCA_025060715.1 Caldifarciminota bacterium
GAAAACGACCATAAGGAATATCTGCTTTGTTATCATTGTTTATATCAAAAAACCAATTATCACTATAAATCCGATAATAACTATCATAATAGCTGGTTAATAAATTGGGATAGCCAACTAATAAAACATATTCCGGTCTTATTGGCCAGTTATTATAAGCATTAATAATATAATTTTTTATTGAAATAACATTATTACCACCAATCTCTGACAATTTAACAACCTTAGCAAGCATTCCCTTTTTTGTTTTCCAATCAGCAAGTTCTTTTATTGCCAGATAGAAATCATCATAGGTAATAATTAAATATCTTGCACCTTCTTGAGAAAATAATAAACTAATTAAAATAATTAAAAAAATAATAATTTTCATAACTTCTTCCTTTTTAATTATACAATATTATAATAATTTAAGAAATAAAAAAATCAATAAGAAAAAATATTTTAATTTCAATATTATTTATTTAGGTGTTAAATAATGATAAGTAAATCCTTTTTCTTTATGCCAGGCTTCAGGATTTTTTAAATATTTTTCTATCTCTTTCTCTTCTTCATCGGTAATAAAGGTTATTTCTTTGGGAATATTTTTAGAAAAAAGGGCAGAAAGAGTAGTTAAAGAATAAAGCTTTACTCCTATCTTTTTCAATTCCTCTTCTCCCCCTTGCTCCCGATCTAATAAAACAAAGCAACTATCACATATCCCTCCAGCCTCCCGAAGATAATTTATAATCCTTATCTTTGTCCAACCCTTGACAATTGTATCATCTACCAAAAGTATTCTTTTTTTATAAAGTTCTGGTATTTTAATCCCTTCTAAAATTGGTGCCTCAGGATAACGTTTTTCTCTACGAGCAAAAAACATCGGTTTAGAAAGATATTGGGCAATTAAAGATGCCAAAGCAATACTTCCAGCCTCTATACCACAAATAAAATCAAATTGAATTGTTGACAAAATTAATGCCGAAGTGCTGATAATAAAATTACAAATCGCTGGATAATTGGGCAATCCTTTTAAGTCAATATATATTGGACTACGATTTTTTCTTTCATCCACTTTAAAATAGGGTCTTAAATCGCCCATACTCACTTTTATCGCTCCAATCTGCCATAAAAGAGAGGCGATAATCTCTGAAAGATTGCCTTTTATTTTGTTAAGAATTTCATAAAGATTGGGTAAAAGAATCCTCTGCTCCCTTAATAGCCGAAACAGTTTTTCTACCTCTTCCTTTTTCTTGCCAACAAAGGTAATCCTTGTTTCGTTAACATCAAAAATGAAATGGAGTTCATAATTTTTGTTGAGATTATAAGAAATACAATTGGCATCTTTTTTAGTCTCTTTAAGTAATAATCTTTTGCCAATAATTCTTTTAGCAATATTTTTACTGAAATCTTCTGCTAAACTTTCAATCTCTTTTAGTTCCAAAAGTCTCGGGGTTGAAAAATTTAGAATATTCTCTTTCAACTTTAAATCTTTAATTGCTAATTTACTTATTTCCATATTTTTCTAAAAATTTTAATAATCTTTTCTTTTAACAATTTTTTATCTTTGTTGTTATAAATTATAAAATCGGCTTTCTTTTTTGCTTCCTTTTCGGGCATTTGGAATTTTAAACGGGCTAATATATCTTCTTTTTTAAAACCTTTTTTTATCATCCGAGCAATTTTTAAAGATTTTTTAGCCGAAACTAAAATGTTATAATCCATCTTTTTATACAATCCCGTTTCAAATAATAATGGCGCATCAACAATTAGAAATTTACCATTCCTTTTTTTTATCTCTTTATCAATCTCTTTTAAAATAATGGGCATTATTAGGGAGTAATATTTTTTATAACTCTCTTCATCATTGAAAACTATATTTGCTAATCTTTTTTTTAAAATTTGGTTGTTTTTTACTGCTTCGGGAAAAAGTTTTTTAATCTTTTTTATTATTTTATCTTTTTTTAATAGTTGATGGGTAATCTCATCAGCATCTATTATTTCGCCACCAAAAGAAGCAAGAATTTTGGCAACAGTAGATTTACCACTGCCCAAATTGCCACCAATACCAATTTTTAACATAAGAGAAAACTAAAGAACCTTTGCCTCTTCTTTAAGAAGGCGGATAAGTTCTTTAACTACCTCTTTTGGCTCACCTTCTAAAATCTTTCCCGCCTTTCTGGGCGGTGGTAAAAACATTTTATTAATCTTAAAATTAAACTTTGGCAATTCCGAAATCTCTCCAATCTCTATCGTTGGTATCGGTTTTTTGCTTGCCTGCATCATCAATCTTAAACTGGGATATCTCGGCTCATTTAAACCCTTTTGACAGGTAATAAGACAAGGTAAAGAGCTCTCTAAAATTTCTATTCCATTCTCTAACTCCGAAGAAACTTTGACTTTTTTATTATCGCTATCCAATTCAATCTTTATTGCCGCAGTTATGAAAGGAATTTTTAATAAAGTCGCCAAACTTATCGGAAAAACTCCTTGGTCATAATCAATCCCTTTTATTCCACAAAGAATTAGATCAAAAGGTAAGTTTTGTTTTAAAATAAATTGATAGGTTAAATAGGCCGAAGTCTGAGAATCTAATATCTTCTCCTCACCTTTTATGTGAAAAACCTCATCAATCCCCATCGCTAAAGAGGTTTTTAAAGCAGTCTTTACTTTTTCTTCACCAACCGAAATTGCTATCACCTTTCCACCATATTTCTCTTTTATTCTTAACGCCTCTTCTAAAGCATATTCATCATAAGGGTTTATTACCCATTCAATATCTTTTAAATCGACCAAAGAAGTCTGGGTATCAATTTTAAATTTTGTCTCGGTAGAAGGAACTTGTTTTACACACACAATTATATTAAACATCTACCCTCCAACAAATTTTTTAACTGCTAAACAAGCATTATGGCCACCAAAACCAAAGGAATTATTAAGGGCAGCAAATATCTCTTTCTCTCTCATTTGGAACCTAACAAAATCTAAATCCATTCCCTCATCCGGATTATCCAAATTAATTGTTGGATGAACTTTATTGTAATAAACCGAAAGACAGGTAACCACAAATTCAATCGCTCCGGCACCACCAAGTAAATGGCCAATCATTGATTTGGTAGAATTTACTAATAACTTATAAGCATGCTCACCAAAAAGCCTTTTGATTGCCATCACCTCAACTTTATCATTCAATTTAGTTGAAGTTCCGTGGGCATTAATATAATCAATATCAGTAGGTGAAAGTTTTGCCTCTTTTAAAGCATTGGCCATCGCCATATACGCACCTTCGCCATTCTCATCCGGTGCAGTAATATGATAAGCATCTGCCGAAGCACCATAGCCACAAATTTCACAATAAATTTTTGCATTTCTCTTTAAAGCACTACCTAACTCTTCTAATATTACCACTCCACATCCTTCACCCAACACAAAACCATTTCTATCTCTATCAAAAGGTCGGGAAGCTTTTTCGGGCTCTTCATTTCTTTTAGATAATGCTCCCATATTAGCAAAACTACTTATACAATAACCGGTAATGGGCGCTTCACTACCACCAGTAATTATCAAATCGGCATCACCCGATTTTATCAACCGAAAAGCCTCACCAATTGCGTGAGCACCACTAGCACACGCCGAAGTAACACAAAAATTTGGCCCTTTAAAACCAAAATAGATTGATACTTGACCACTCGCCATATCAGGAATCATCATCGGCACAAGTAACGGAGAAACCTTCTTTGGACCACCTTGTAAAAATTTGATATGCTCAATCTCCCAAGTCTCAATCCCTCCCATTCCCGAACCAATAATTACACCCGCTTTTGTCTTATCTAATTTATTTAAATCTAATTGAGCATCCTCCACCGCTGATAAAGAAGCCCACAAAGCATATTGAGTAAATCTATCCGTCCTCTTGGCCAATTTGACATCAAATCTATCAGTAAAAGGAAAGTTCTTTATCTCCGCAGCAAATTGGACTTCTAAATTAGAAACATCAAAACGAGTTATCCGAGAAACCCCACTTTTTCCCTTTAATAAATTATCAAAAAAATCCTGAATATTTAAACCTAAAGAAGAAACTACCCCTAAACCAGTAACAACAACCCTTCTCTCCACTTACTTATTCCTTTCCTAATTTTTCTTTTAAATAACTCACTAATTTGCCAACAGTATCCAATTTCTGCGCATCCTCATCAGGAATATCTATTCCATATTTTTCATTAACTTCCATTAATAAAGTAGTAATATCCAAAGAATCAGCATTTAAATCATTTATAAAATGAGCCTCTTCAGTTACCTTTTCGGGAGGCACATGTAACTTTTCTACAATTAAATTCTTTACCTCTTCAAACAAATTTGTCATTTCTCCTCCTTTTTAATTTTAAACTATTTAATTTTATAAAATTTTTATTAAAAGTCAATTATCCAATTACTTTAAAATCAAAATCTTTTCCTTACCTTTTTCAGTTACTTTAAAATAAATACCTTTTTTTAACTTTTTCTCATTAACCAGTTTGCCAGTTATATCATAAAGTTTTTTGGTTTTTAAAGATTTTTCTTTTGTTATTATTTTTGGTTTTTC
>JANXBG010000053.1 GCA_025060715.1 Caldifarciminota bacterium
GAAAATTTTTAAAAGAGGTAATGCCGGCATGCTCTTTTACTAAAAACATCTCCCGAAAACTCGCTTTTTGACGAAAAAGTAAGATTAAAATTGTGGTAATTGCCATATATCCTAGCCCACCCAGTTGAATTAATATCAAAATGACAATCTTACCAAAAAGAGTAAAATCTTCTTCGGTATTCTTTACAATTAAACCGGTTACACAAACCGCAGAAGTAGCAGTATATAAGGCATCAACAAAAGAAATTCCTTTTGTTGTTGAGATTGGTAAAGAAAGTAAAATAGTGCCAATAATAATGAGAATTAAAAAAAACTGAATAAGAAATTTCGCCGGATTAAAAGTAGTAAAAAATTTCATTAATATTAAGATTATCTAAAATTTTAGATTTTTCAATCTTTTTATACACTTATAACATCTATAAATCCCCTTCTGCCTCGCCAATTTTGCTTCTCTTATACATAATTTAAAATTTTTCTATATGAAAACTTTTTGTCTGAAAAAATTTTAGATAAATCATTAAAATTTAAGGACTTAAAGAATCTTGACTTTTCGGATAAGTGGGTTATATATTATATCGTCTTATATTTTTTATACCATTTTAAGGCGAGTTCTATTGCTCTTATCATACTTTTTTCATCTGCTTGATTTTTGCCGGCGATATCTAAACCCACTCCGTGGAGGGGGGAAGTTCTGATAAAAGGTAGTCCTAGAGTAATATTTACTCCTTTTCCTTCGCTTAATAGTTTTGCTGGTATCATTCCTTGGTCGTGGTATAGAGCGACATAACCGTCGTAATTTCCTAAAAGATAAGGTAAAGCATCAGCAGGTTTTATATCATAATAACCAGGAAATTTAGCAAGTTCTTTAATTGCCCTTTTTATTAATTCTTCTTCTCCTAAACTAAACTCAAAAAGATGGGGATTAAAGGAGAAGAAAAGAATTCTTGGGTTTCTTATATTTTCAATTTTAGAAAGAAATTGATATAATAAAAAGGCAGTATCATAAATCTTTTTAGCATTCAATTCCTTTTTAACATTTGCTAATGGAAGATGTAAAGTAACAAAGGCAACTTTAAAATATTTGGTATAGGCAAGAAGAGAATATTTTTTTATATTAAAACTTTGGGCAAAAAATTCAGTATGACCTGGATATTTAAAGCCAACCTTTCTTAAATTCTCCTTACAAATTGGAGCAGTAATCACCCCAAAGTATTTCTTTTCTTTGATTAAAGAAACTGCAATCTCTAGAGAATTTAATGCATAATAAGCAGTATCTTTTGTTGGCTTACCAAATTGAAAATCAATATCTTTTAATAACTCTAAAAGATAAGGCTCGTAATCAATTTTAATTTTTAATTTCTTTATTGTCTTTTCTAAAACCCCCTTTGAACCAATTATTTTTATATTCTTTGGTGAAAAATATCTTATTGCTTTTAAAACTATTTCCGGTCCAATGCCGGATATTTCACCTAAGGTAATTAAAAGCAATTATTTTACTTTATATCCCGTTAACTCCTGAGTTACATTAGTTTCCACTTTTATAGTTCCCATGCCTGTTTTTATCCAAAATTTAGCAACTAATGTATCCCTTACTATTTGCCATTGATTAGTAGAGGAATGCCATTGGCTATAAGTAGCTCTCCATTGAGTCAGATAACAATCTTTAAAAATTCCAGCTGGTACACTAATGTTCTCTTTTGTAATAATTGTATCTTTTATCATATTTTTCACAGAATCTTCTCTCCCATCACCATCCAAATCATATGTTTTTTCTTTTTTTTCATAACTTATCCATTTATTCCCAATTTTTGGTTTTTCTGGGAAAAACTTTAAATTAATATCGTTTTTCGGGTCGTATAACCACAAATAATCATTTTTGTAATAATAAATTCCTACGGTATCTTTTTTATAAGAAGAGAACACTACATAACCCTCAACCCCCTCAATCGTCTGTGTGCCGATAATTTTTAAAGTATCAATATAAGTACCTGGTGATTTAGAAAATTTTTGGAAAAAAGGGAATTTAAAACCTTTAGACGCAAAGGGACCCCGGGTAGTAGTTTGATATGCCCACCAGTTATCTACGGCTAAGGGCATCGGCTCTTCTTCTTTTTTAAATAGACCGCAACTTAAAAAAATTAAGAAAATAAAAGTAATTAATCTCTTCGTTCTTCCTCCTATTTTATAATTATAAAACATTGGGAAATTATATAAAAAATTTTAAAAATGTCAATAAGTATGTAATGTTCCGCTTTCCCTTGTTTTTTTATCGATAAGATAAAAAACTATCAATCCAAAACTAATCCAAACCATAGTTAATAAGAATAATCTTAAATAGATTGTTGTTAAGGAAATTTCTAATCTTTCATTTAAAAGAAAGTGCCTGGTGGCAATGATTCCATAAGTTGAAGGGATAAAAAAAGATGCCTTTCTTAAAAAGATTGGTAAAACTGCCAAAGGATAAGCAATTGGTGTAATTACCATCATAATTCCAGAAAGGGCTTCAGAAACAAGCCAACCTTGTTTTAAAGTTAATGTCAAACCAGCAATCATCATCCCAAAACCATATAAAGATAAAAGCATTAAGGCAATAATAATTAAAGAAGGTAAAATCCCTGAAATATTAAATCTTAAAGTAAAAATTAGATTAATTATTATTATTTGGAATATTAAAATTAAAGTTTGATGAAGAGTAGAGTGGAGTGCCATTCCCAAAGTAAAAACCCATCTTGGTACAGGTGTGGAAAATACCTGTTCTAATGTGCCATAATATTGTTCTTTCCTTAAAGAAAATCCCATTGCCCATAATGCCATATTCATAAAGCCAATAAAAATATAGCCAAGCAAAATAAAACTGACAATATCGCCCATACCGGTTAATCTTTTTAATTCCTGAGATTCCCGACCACCAACAATTGCTATTCCATAAAGCAAGTAAGGTAAAAGATAAACAATTGGGTCAATAAAAGTCCTTAAAAAATCTGCTTTATAAGAGAGTTCAATTTTCCATTCTTTTATATTCTCTGCCCAGATTGCTAATAAATATTTTTTTATTCTCTTTATCATATTTTAATAACCGCCAATTGTTCCTAATTCTCTTGTTTTCTTTTCTAAAAATCTAAATAAGAAAATAGCGACAGTAATTAACACAACATCTATAACCCCTAAAATTAATAAAATTTTAGAAAGGGAATAAATACTCTTATTTAACAAAACAATTGCCCTTATTGCTAATAAGGCATAGGTCAAAGGAATAAAACTGGCGATAAATTTTGTTATCGGATTTATTTCTACCGGATAACGAATTGGTGAAAAAAGATAAAATACCCATTCTAAAGTCCTTATCCAACCTTCCACTTCTTTTAATAGCAAAGTAAAACCAGCAAAGGCAATTGCAAATCCATAGAAACCAATTAAAAGTAAAAGAATTATTAAAATTATTGGTAATAATTTTGCCAAAGTAATCTTTACCCCTAAAATTAAAACAATAATCAAGGCTTGAACAACCACTGTGATTGTCGCATAAACAAACTCAGTTAAAGTCTTACCAATAAGAATAACTAAAGGATTAGTTGGTGATAAAATGAGGTATTCCAAAGTTCCCCAATAGGTCTCTTCCCTTAAAGAATTACCAACTCCCCAAAGACCAGAAAAGACATAAGTAGAAACAATTGAACCAAGAAGTAAAAAGGCAAGATAATTTTCACTACCGGTTAATTCCTTAAAAGGAATTGATGAAAAACTACCAACTAACGCCTTTCCTTGAAAGATAAAAGGCAAAACCCAAATTAAAGGAAAGATAGTAAAGAAAAGAAAAATAATTGGATAACTAAGCCAGATTTTTGTTAATTTAACAAACTCATAATAAATAACATTTAAATTTCTTTTAAGCATAATTTAAAAATTATAATTACATTTTATTTACATTCAATTTAAAAATTTTATAAAAGATTCTTATTTAGTTTATTATCAAAACCTTTGTTACCGCGGTATAGGTTTTTCTTTTAAAAGTAAAAGCAATTTCGTCTTTTTGCGAAACTTTTTCTCTATCTAAAAAATCATAAATTTCTTTAAATTCAAAACCCCTTTCTAATCCCAACTTCTTTTCGGATTATTTTTATCCAATAATATAATAATAATAATAATCTATTATCTGCCGAATCTTTGGGCTCCTTGATTTTCATCCATCCAAATAGTTAATTTAATAGGATTTTCAATAGCACTTTTTGGGTCGTATCCACGAGGTAAATAAGTTACTTTCAAATCA
>JANXBG010000054.1 GCA_025060715.1 Caldifarciminota bacterium
TGGGAAAGAAAAAGGGAGATTCCTTTTGGTCCGGATAGTAAAAATGTAAAAGGCGGAGCTTTTTTAGCAAAGGGAAAGATTTTAAACAAAGAGTATCTATTTCTTTTAAAAGGAAACAATACCCGAGAATTTTATGCCTATGATATAAATAGAGATACTTGGTTGGAAAGAGCAATGACACCCTATTTGGGGAGAGAGACAAGAATTAAAAAAGGCAGTTGTCTCTGTTCAGATGGAAGAAATATTTATCTTTTAAAAGGCAGCACAAATGAATTTTTCTTTTATAACGCCGATTCAAATAAATGGGAGGTAAGAGAAAGTATGCCTCTTTATAACCGATTAGGAGAGAAAAAGAGAGTGCGGGATGGTGCCTTTATGGTTTATGAACAGGGTCGTGATGTTATCTTTGCTTTTAAGGGAGGAAATACTGCTGAGTTTTGGGCATATTTTGTTGATGGCGATTCTTGGCATGAATTACCACCTTTACCCATTGCTCCTTCTAATAAAAAAGTGAAAGGTGGTGCCTCCCTTTTGCTTTTTGCCGGTGGTCTTTTTGCCTTAAAAGGAAATAACACAAATGAAGTGTGGTTTTACAAATATGATTTTCCATTACCTTTTATGGAAGTTAAAGAGGAGAAGGCAGAAATTAAAAAAAGTGATGGAAGAAAGATAACTAATTTAGCAATTTTTAATATTGCTGGTCAAAAAGTTAAACATCTTAAAAAGGGGATATATTTTTATCTAAGGGATAAGAAGATTAAAAAGATTATTATAAGATAAGGGTTATAAATTTTGACTTTATCCTTTCTTTTTGTATAATAAAGAGTGGCAATAATTTTTTGTGAAAATCTAACCAAAATCTATCGGAGCGGTTTCTGGAAATTAAAAAAGGTGGTCGCGGTAAATAGACTTTCTTTAACTATTAATGAAGGTGAGATTTATGGTCTTTTAGGTCCAAATGGTGCGGGAAAAACAACCACTTTAAAAATGGTTGTCGGTTTAGCCAAGCCAACCTCCGGGAAAATTTTAATAATGGGAAAGGAGCCTAAAGATAGTGAGATAAGGAAAAATATTGGATTTTTACCTGAGCAACCCTATTTTTATGAATATCTTAAAGGCTATGAACTTGTTTACCTAACTGCCCAGATGTATGGAAAAGAAGTCTCTTCAAAAAGGATTTACGAAGTTTTGGAACTTGTTGGAATGATTGAGGCAAAGGATATGTTTTTAAAAAATTATTCAAGAGGAATGTTGCAAAGAATTGGGCTTGCCTGCTGTTTAATAACTGAGCCAAAGATTTTAATCTTAGATGAACCAATGGGCGGACTTGACCCAATTGGCCGTAAAGAAATAAGGGATTTAATTATCCAATTAAAAAAAGCTGGTAAAACAATAATTTTCTCTTCCCATATTTTGTCGGATGCGGAAATGCTTTGTGACCGAATTGGCATTTTAATAAAGGGAGAAAAGGTAAAGGAAGGAACAATTTCCGAAATTGTTGGTGAGGAGATTTATGAATATGAAATAATTTTTTCCAATGTAGGAGAGGTTTATTTACCGGAGATAAAAAGACTGGCAAAGGATTTAATAAGAAGTGGTGATAAATGGATGGCTACTTGTGAAGAGGAAGGAAAAAGAGAACACCTTCTTTCTTTAATCCAAAATTTTGGTGGTCGGCTTCATAGTTTAATTCCCAGAAGAAAAAGTTTGGAAGAGTATTTTTTCACTTTTATGAAGGAGAAAAGGGATGCGCTTTAAAGCAATTATTCTCAATACTTTTATTGAGAGCCTGCGCGACAAAATTTTGATAGTGCTGTTAGTGGTTGGTTTTATTTTAATGGCAAGTAGTAAGTTTATTAAACCTTTAGCCCTTGGAGAAGAAATAAAGATTATTAAAGATTTATCTCTTTCTTCAATAAATTTCATTTCGGTATTGATTGCGATTCTTATCGGTGGACGATTGATTTACAAAGAGATTGAAAAAAGAACGATCTATTTAGTATTATCAAAACCAATAAAAAGATGGGAATTTATTTTGGGAAAATACCTTGGTCAAATGCTTTTACTCTTTCTGGTAATTGGAATTTTGACAATTGCCTTTGGAATAGTTTTACTTTTAACCGGAGTTCCAGCAAACTTTTTAATTCTCCTACCAAATCTATTACTTCTTTTCCAATTGTCAATAATTACTTCCTTAGCAATATTTTTTTCTACCTTCACCACTCCTTTAACCGCTTCGATCTTTACTTTTATCTTATATTTTATTGGTCATTTAACAAGAGATTTAAAAGCCTTAGCCCAGATTTCCAAGTCACCGATAGTAAAAGTTATCGCCAATTTTTTATATTATACTTTACCCAATCTCGCCAATTTTGATATCAAAGGAAAGGTGGTTCACGAGATACCAATTTCCTTCTTCCTTATTTATTTGCCAATAATTTATGGTATCCTTTGGACCCTTGGTCTTTTATACTTTTCTTTTTTAATCTTTGAAAAGAAAGATTTCTAAAATGAGGGTTTTCAAAATAATCCTTATTTTTCTTTTCTTTATTAGTTTTTCGTTTTTCCAAATAGTAATTGAGAAAACAAAAAAGATAAGCTTGCGGGAACTTTTATTACAAGAGTTAATGTATTTTCCGAGCGGAAGGTTTTTAAAGGAAGTAGCAATTGAATATGATAATCTTTTAAGTGATTTTGTTTGGTTAAGAGCAATCCAATATTACGGGTTCCATTTAATGTTAGATAGAAAATTTGATTATCTCTTTCATATCTTTGATATTATTACTACTTTAGACCCAAAATTTGGTGGTGCTTATCATTTCAGTAGTTTTTCTCTATCTTGGGATGCTAAAAAACCGGATAGTGCAATTTATTTATTAAAAAGGGCATTAGTTTACGACCCCTTTAATTGGCAACATTATTTTGATATCGGTTTTATTAATTATATGATATTAAAAAATTATGAAGTGGCTGGTTATTATTTTTATTTAGCAGCCCAATTACCAGGAACTTGGAAAATTGCCGAAAGATGGGCAGCCTTTTCTTATGGCAAATCGCCAAAAAAAGAGTTTGCCGAAATCCTTTGGCAAGATATTTATAATTCTACTGATAATAAGCAATTAAAAAAGATTGCTTTAAGGGGTTTAAAGATGGTAAAAAGAGAAAGGGATTTAGAATATTTACAAAAGGCATTAGATAAATTTATAGAAGAGAAGAAAAGAGAACCTACCTCCCTTTTAGAACTTTATAAAGAGGGTTATATTGATTCAATTCCTAAAGAACCTTTCGGTTATTATTATCGTATCAAAAATGGTAAAGTCTTTGTCGCCAAGAGATAGGATTATTGATGTCAATTTCAATCGTTTAAGAGAAGGATTAAAAATCTGTGAAGATATTTTAAGATTCTCTTTAAAAGATAAAAATCTTCTTTTTATTTTCCGCAAAGAAATTAAAAAGATTAGAAAGGTAATCTTAAAAGAAGAGAAAAAGTATCTTGCCTTTCGGGATATAAAGACCGATTGGGGAAAGGAGTATGAATATGATAAAAACTCTTTAAAGATAAAAGATGAAAAGGAACTTTTGTTAAGAAATTTAAAGAGATGCGAAGAGAGTTGTCGGATATTAGAAGAGATTTATAAATTAAAAGATGAGCAAATTGCGAGGTTTTTTAAAAAGGAAAGGTTTTTCTTTTATGATTTTGAAAAGAAGGTATTTTTAAGATTTAAAAAGAAATTTGATTTAAGGGTTTATCCAATAATTGATATTTCTACTTTTAATTTTAGAAAAATAAAAGAGTATGGTGATTTTGCTTTAAAACTTGTCAAAAAGGGAGCAACAATCTTACAATTAAGGGCACCAAAAGATTTTGAAACCAGAAGGTTTATTTTGATTGGTAAAGAGATTTTAAAGCGAATTAGCGAGAAAAAGATTAAATTGATTATTAATGACCGGGTAGATGTCTGTTTGGCGATTGATGCTGATGGTGTCCATTTGGGAAAGTATGATATGCCGGTAAGATTGGCAAGAAAAATATTAGGTGAAGAAAAGATTATTGGCAAAACAATAAGAAGTGGAAAAGAACTAAAAAGGGCAGAAAAAGAAGGAGTTGATTATTGTTCCTGCG
>JANXBG010000055.1 GCA_025060715.1 Caldifarciminota bacterium
TTTGATTATCTATTTCAATTTCTTTACCATTTATAAGTTCTAAATCTTTCTCTTTCTTTTTTTGAAAGAATTTATAAGCAGCTTCCAACAACCTATCAACTATCTTTTTTTCATATTCTTTAAGATTATTAAGTGTAAGTTCGTCTAATGAAAAAGCAAAAACGTTTTTAAATTTTTCCTTTAAGTTAATCCACTCTTTTTTTTCATCAACATTTTTTAAGGCAAGCAGTGTCTTCATATCTATCTCTAAATTGCAAAGGAATTTTCCTTTTTCAATAACTTCAACATTAATAATAAAGGATTTTGTTTTCATTTTAGTTTTCGAAACAGAAAAAATAACTGTTACTGGCATTACTGAATATTGGGCTTCTATTGGATAAGCATCAGAAAAGTGAATGAATTTTAATAGGTCATATTTAGCATCACTATAACTTATTATTCTATTTGATTTTATAAAGCCAGCCCGAAAGACAAATTTTTCAATCTCCATTCCTGCCCATTTGGCATATCTTTTTTCCAAGTTTAACACACCTTTAATATCTGTATTTGAAATTCCTTTTAAAAGATAATCTATATTAGGTTTTGTCTCTTCTAATACGGTATAAAGTAAGGCTGTTCTAATTGCCCCTTTAATTGAGCTACCAGGAATAAAAAATTGGTTACTAGGATCTTTAATATGAAGAGCAACTTCTTTTTCAATAGTGCCTCTAATAGGTAAGGAATATAAAGGATTATTTAAAACCTCTTTTTTTATTTCAGAATGATCTTTTAGAAATTGGGAAATATCATTTCCTCCTTCTTGTGCCCATTTGATAAATTTATCGGTAAGTCCTGTTTTGTTGACTAAGAAATTAAACAAATCTTCATTTATGAAACTAATATTTTGATTTTTAATGATAAAAGCCATCCTATTCTTTTTTTCACCGGTGCCAATATGAACAGGTGATAGAATTTGGATTTTAATTTTCATTTTCCCTCCTTTTAATAAATACAGGTATTGTAAAACCCGATTGGTAAATTATCTTTCCTTGAAATTCTGCCGAAGGATATAATTTACCATAATATTCTTTTTTCTCTTTGGCCTGTAAGATTGAACCTTCGCTAAAATAAGTTATTCTATTTTTAATAAATTCGCCACCTTTAAAAAACATTGTATCTACTCGGGGTTGATAGGACAAAAGTTTATAATAGTTATTTTCACTTCGCCAGTCTATCTCTCCCTCTTCAGGAAGATATTTGGAAAGGGAAATAAAGATGTTAGAATCAACATTTTGGAATAAGTTTACCTCTTCTTTTACTTCTATCTCATAATAACCTTTACCTACTGTTCGGTTGCCACCTATTCCTGTATCAGAAAGCCAACGAAAGATTGGGATAAAGAAGTTGATATC
Organism: Caldifarciminota bacterium; assembly: GCA_025060715.1. Lineage (GTDB taxonomy): Bacteria > Hydrothermota > Tepidihabitantia > Tepidihabitantales > DTDR01 > DTDR01. Next base: position 1,392 of record JANXBG010000055.1, read on the forward strand.
ATCGGTTAAAAGAAGAAAATATAATTGAAGTATTTCAGAGTTCAAATAAACCACTTCTTCATAATAAACATCACCACTTGGAACAGTAGAAAAACTTAATCTGTCTATTTTATTCCGTAGCAAAGTTCTTTTTTCCATTAATTTCTCATTCTCTATCTTATCAAAATCCTCGCTAGCGAGGAGAATTCCTTCAATAATTTTCAGCCTTTCATTTAAGTATTCCTCATAAAGTTTAATTATCTTTTCACCATTAACCAAACGTTTAAACAAGGTTTCCGAGAGATATTTTATCTCCTTAAATTTTTTATACTCGCTAATTATTAATCTTTTAGAATATTGGATTTCATCAATATTATTAGAGATTTTAGGAGTATATCTTTGAGCAAGATTTATCATCTCTTTGCTTGATGGGTCAGGAAGAATTAGATTAGGATAACAATATAAACAACCATTATTATTTTTAAATTTTAGTAAAGGAAAAGCAGAAGACGGAATAAACTTTTTTGAACTATCTTTAAAATTGTTTAATAGGGTAATAAGTTCTTCTTCGGAATAAACTATACGAATTCCCCAACAGAGAGCTCCAAAGATAGTTTCCGAAGAAGGAATTTTTTCAATAATACCTTTTGGCTTTAATAATATCCGATATAATTTCATTTTTTTAGAAATTATTGAACCTTCTCTTCTTCTTTTATTATCTCTTCCAATTGTTTTTTTATCTCTTCAAATCTGTCATAAAGTCTTTTAGGAATTGAAATTTCTGAGTTATTCTTTGCTTCCTTTAGTATCTCGTCAAGTTGAATGATTTTTTCTTCGCTATTTGGTGTTTTGTAATATTTCTCTTTACCCCGAAAACTAATTTTAGGATTTTCAAATTTTATTTTACCACTGCCTCGGGAACCACTACCACCTAAAAAATTATCCTCTAAAAGATTCATCGCTTGAAAAAGATATTTAAGAAAATCTACATCATCATCTTTATATATATCATAAATCATTTCAATTTCAAAGATTGAATCCTTAGGCACTCTTTCCATTGTTCTTGGATTTGCTATTGAAGTAATTCTATCAATAGTATTTTCTACTTTCATCTCAGTATAGATTCCTTTGCCAAGCGTATTTTCCCATTTTTTAATTGTCTCTTGACTCGGAAAGGAGTCCCTAACTGTAAGTCTTGTAGGCTCACCCACTTCAGCACCAGCAGAAATACCAAAAATACGGCAGATAGGACAATTTTCTATTTTCTCTTTAAGCTTCTTTTTACGTTCCTCTTCAAGTTTTTCTTTTTTATCTTCTTGAATTTCTCGAATTTTCTTTTGTAATTCCATAATCTCTGGATCATTTTCGCAGGTATGGGGTGGTGTTTCGTTTTTCTTATTTTTGAAAACTTTATCTAATCCCCATTCTAAAAGGCTTCTCAATTTACCTTTTAAAGAAGAACCAGGAATATAGGGATGATTGGTAATTGGGTCTTTTATTACTGGATTATCAAGACCACCGATCTCAATCCCTTCAGCAGTGCCTCCAATGTGAAGACCGGTAAGAGTTTTAAGGTTAAATTTTATTATACATTTGCCTCTAAATTTATACTCATTCATTTTTACCTCCTAAACAATTTTATAATAAGCAACAATTGCTTCTAAAAAAGAGACAAAATTTTCAAATTCCTCATACTTTTCAAACCGGCAGACCATTTTTCCTTTTTCTTCTTTTAATATACATGCTTCCAGAAGATTATAAAAATCATTGGTTATGAGTTCACGACCTGTGGCAAAAACAAGTTCTGGAATCATTTTTATCAGTTCCATTTTGACTTTGCCTATATCTCTTGAAGATTTTGTTTCACGTTGTAATCGCTTTATCTCGTTAAAAAATTTGCGCAGTTGAGCAGTTTTTATTTTTTTAGATTCACGAGCAATATGGTGTGCGAAGCCATTAGGAACAGCATAATCTTCAGGCTTAAGATTCTCTTCTGTTAAATCTGGCATGTTCTTTATTCTCTCTGTTATTTCTTGTATTTTTTTGCTTTTTCTTTTATTTTGATTCATTTTTTACCTCCTTGATTTTAATAAAGCATAATTTACAGGTATTTTTATATTTTTTAACCAGTTTATACTTTCTGTGGAAGTTATAAATTTTAAAAATAATTTTTCTCTAATATCTTTATCTTTTATATTCCTCTCCATTTGCCAGATGAGGCGAGGCAAATATAAAAACTGGCTTTTTTTAGCATCAGAAAGATAAAGATTGTATATTTCTAATAATTCGTATAAAAAACCTCGGGCAATTTTTTTCTTCTCCACATATTCAGAAAGTTCATTAGCAAAATCCATTAATTCTTTAAGGGAAATTTCTTGATTTTCCTTCTTTACCCAAAGGACAGTTTGACCAAAAATTGTGCATCTATCTCTACCGCTTATTTTTGATTTTTTTATCTCATC
>JANXBG010000056.1 GCA_025060715.1 Caldifarciminota bacterium
ACATATTTTAACATAATAATCGGTGATGTTCGCAGTTTTTGGATAATAGAAAATTGTTTTCCCTTGGTATGTTATTTTCTCATATAAAAAGTTTCTTTAATTGTTATCCATCTTTGCTCTTCTCCATATATACAAAGCATCATAGTGAAGAACTTTTTATCGTTAATATTCTTTTTTTAACCACATACTTTGTCTTATAAATCTTATCTTTTGTTATACATCCTTCGATAATGTCATGCTCTATCACTACATACTCCTAATAGTTACTAACCTTAAATGGAAAATATTTTTTTCATATCAGGATTTTTCTTACCAAAAAGCAAAATAAAAAATAATAAAAATTAGATTAAGAGGTATAAGAAAATCTTTGGAATTAAGTTTCCTTTGGTGAGAGGATGAGTTTAACTTGGAATAAATTTATTTAGCTAAGAGACCATTACAGCTATGAGGTGCAATAGTTTAAAAGAATTAGCAAGTTTCATTCAATGACTTAAACCTAATGATTTTAATTCTTTTTATTCTATTCAAAAACGAATTTAATTTTGACAGTGAAAAATTGAGTTTTGATAACCCATTTTAAATTTTCAATTTATGATAGTTTTATTCTTAAAAATTATTTTCTTTTGCATTGATAAGCTTTGTTGATTGACTTTAATTTAATATTACCTATACTTATTTTATGTTTAAATAAGGAGGAAGTATGAAAAAATTGTTGATTATTTTATCTTGTTTTATTTTTCTTTTACCATTGATTTCTTTTTCCCAAAAAATATTAAAAGAAAAGGATATTCAAAAGATAATTACTACCGAATTTAAAGATGCCCAAATTGAAAAATTGGAAAAAAAACAAGAGGATAATAATATCTTTTATTATGGAAATATTATCTTCGAAAATAAGAAATTTTCTTTAAAGATTGACGGGAAAACTGGTAAGATAATTGAGAAAAAAGAAGTTTTAACACCAATTGACATAAAGGCAATGGAATTGGCAAAAACAATTTTAGATGGTGAGATTATAAATTGGTCAAAGGAAGTTGATGAAGGAGAAGCAACTTACTATTTTGAAATGAAAGATAATAAAGGAATAACAAAGTATATTGAAATTAATATTAGTTGGGAAGTAGGAGAAGAAGAGTAATAAGAGAGAAAAATAACAATGAAGAAGTTAATTATTTTTTTAACTTTTATCTTTCTTGGTTTTAGTGGTGAGATTGTTAAAAAGATTGATTTTCCATTAAGTGCCCTTTCTATTACTCAAAAAGATGGGTATACCGTAGTTGATTTATTTGATGCTCCTTATTATGAAGGTCCCTTAGGTTCGCCACAAATTCCGGTTATTCCAATCTCTTGTGTTATCCCACCAAATTCCTATTTAAAAGATGTGGAAATTTTAGAGATTAATGAAATAAAAATTCCTGGTGAATATACATTATATCCTATCCAGCATGCCCAAACCTGGTCTTTAAGAGAAGAAAAGAAGGAATTTGTTTTGCCAAAAGAGGAATATTATTCATCAAACAAAATCTATCCCGAAAAAGTTATTAACTATCTAAATACGGGCAATAAAGGTGGTTTTAAAATTGGTAGTTTCTTAATCTTTCCTATCCGTTATCTACCAGCAAAAAGGGAATTATATTTTGTTACCTCTTTAAAAGTAAAAATTATCTATGAGGAGAAAAATCTTCCAATAAAAAGAATTTCCCCTTTTAAAAAACAATTAATTTTATCAAGTATTTATAAAATGGTAATTAATCCTGAAGATGCCGAAAGATTTTCACCTTATATTGAAAATAATCTTGGTAAGAAAAGTAGTTTATATTTACCACCCGGTTATTATGAATATGTGATTATTACACCAAATATGTTTGTGCCTGCTTGTTCTTCTTTATTATATTGGCGAAATAAACAAGGTTATCCGGCAACAATAATGACAATTGAAGAAATCCAAAATACTTATCCAGGTAGAGACCTGCCTGAAAAGATGAGAAACTTTATAAAAGATGCTGATACTATTTGGCAGACACCTTTCTTTTTCATTGTGAGAAAAGATTATCCCACTCAACAATATCGAAGGTGTTATGTTCTTTACACTAGCTCTTATCGGGATACATTACCTTGTGATTTATATTTCTCGGATTTAGACAGAGATTGGGATTTCAATAGAAACAATATCTTTGGTGAGGTTGCTGACTCCGTAGATGGCTATTCTGATGTTTATATTGGAATGATTACTGCTGATAGTTTAGGAGAGATTACCCGTTATACTTCCAAAGTATTTAGATTTGAAAAAACACCAGATAACCAAACATTGTATCCTATAAAGGTTTTATTACCAGTTGCTGTAACTTTCTCACAAAATTTCAATGATTCAATATATTATGCAATGCCTGCTTATTGGTTTGGTTGTCGGATGTATATGGCGGGTGGGGCTATTCAACCAACACCACAAAGATTTTGTGATTCAATAAATTCAGGTTATGGCTATACTTCAATTATTGCTCACGGTAATGAAACATCAATAGATATGAATGGCAGCCTAACAATACCAATGGTGATGAATTTAACAAATACCAACAGGCTAAATGTCTTAACTGCTGTCTGTTGTCATACCGGTGCCTTTGATTATGCTACTTCTGATTGTATTGCTGAATATATGACAAACCATGCACCAAATGGTTTTGCTGCGGTTATGATGAATTCAAGATATGGTTGGGTAAGGGTTGCGGAATATTATAACTATCACTTCTTCTATAAATTCTTACCGAGAATGCCAATTGGTCGCCATTCATTATGTTCTGCCTATGTTTATGTTGGTGAAGCCCTTGCCCATTCTAAAGACCAATTAAGACCCTTATGGCCAATGACCGATTCTTCAAGATTTCGCTGGGAGGCATATGAAAGAAACTTATTTGGCTGTCCATTACTTTTATTATGGACAGATACAATTACTTATGCCCAAGTTGATTTCCCCAGGGTTATTCCAATTGGCTCAAATGTGTCAGTAAATATTAGTGTGAGAGCAAATAATATCCCAATTGAAAGTGCCTTAGTCTGCTTATGGAAAGAAAATGAAGTATATGCCAAAGGAAAGACAAATAGTAGTGGTGAAATAACTTTATATGTCACACCCCAAACACCAGGAAATATGCTATTAACAGTTAGTGGTAGAAATTTCTATCCTTACGAAGATTCCCTATTAGTTATTCCAACAGGTCGTTATGTTGCCTGTCGTCGCCATTTAATTAACGACAACCCACCAAGAGGAAATGGCGATGGCATACCAAATCCTGGTGAAGAACTGGAAATTCCCTTATGGGTAAAAAATTTTGGCGAATTACAAGCAGAGAGTGTTTATGGCTATTTCTATACCCGAGACCAAAATGTTATTTATAATGATACAGTAAAATTCTTTGGCGATATTCCCGGTGGTGATTCGGCATTTACTGGTGAAGACGGTTTTAATTTAACCCTTTCTAATAATCTAACAAATGGTTATTCAATAGTTTGCACATTAAAAGTGAAAGATGCCTTAGATTCTATCTGGTATTCAAGATTTACAATAACTGTTGGCACACCAATTTTATCTTATGAGGATTTTATTGTAAAAGACTCCTTTTCCCAAAGGCCAAA
>JANXBG010000057.1 GCA_025060715.1 Caldifarciminota bacterium
AAATGATATTTGGATAAGAAAAAGACCCCTTCCTCAACCAATAACTGGAGCAAAAGGGATTGCTATTGGCAATTATATCTATGTTTTTGGTGGTTTAGATTCCCTCTTCCATTATTTAAATGCTGTTTTAATTTACGATATTGAAAGGGATACTTGGCTATTTTATTCTCAAATGCCCAGTTCTTTAGCCCGCCCCAATATAGGTTTTTATGATTCATTAGTTCATTTAATTGGTGGTGAATTCTATGGTCCCTGTCCTTCTCATTATGTATTAAACTTAAGAAATAACAGTTGGCTTAATTTCTCTCCTTTCCCTTTTCCCCGGCTTGGTTTTTTAACTATTTTTGACAATGAAAAAATTTATATTATTGGTGGTGAGGGCCATTTTCAAGGTAGAAGGGTTTATTATAGAAGATTTGATGTTTATAATATGACAAATGATTCTTGGTATTTATTAGACTCAATTAATCTTGCCCGAAGTTATGGAGCCGCTGGTCTTCTTTCCTACGGTTCTAATAATTTTTTGTATGTGGTGGGTGGAAAAACCTATGGCGGTATTACTGGTAGTTTAGAAATGCATCAATTATTGGGAATAAAAGAAGAGAAAAAAAAGATTATTAAAAAAAATGAGAATTACCAAATCTTAGGAATTTACAACCTCCTTGGTGAAAAAATAACAAAAGAAGATAAAAAAGGGATTTACTTTTATCTAATAAAAGATAAAGAAAATTATAAAATAAAAAAGAAAATTGTTATTAAATAAAATTCTTCTTTTTCTATTTTTTATCTCTTTGCCTGAAGAGAAGATTTATGAGTTAGATTCTTTATTTTATTATGGCAATTATTTAGAAGTAATCAAAAAAGGCGAAGAATATTTAAAAGAAAAGGAACTAAATAAGAAAATAAAAGAGAAAGTTTTAATTCTTATCTCTCAATCTTATATTATTTTAGGTGATGAAGAAAAAGGCAAAGAATATTTTTCAGAACTCTTAAAACTAAATCCCAAATTTAAACTTGACCCAAAAGAATATTCACCAAAAATAATCGAAATATTAGAAAAGGTAAAGAGAGAAATACCAGAAGAAAAAGAAGAATATAAAAAAGTAATTGATAAAAAAATCTTTCTCTATCCGGGTTTATATCAATTAAGAAATAATGAAAAATTAAAAGGTTATACCTTAATATCCTTAGAAACTACCTCGCTCCTCTCAATATTGCCCTCTTATATCTTTATGAAGAAAGCCCATGCTGATTATTTAAAAGAGAAAGAAGAAAATAAAATAGAAGAAAAATATCAAAAATATAAAATTGGTTATAATTTATTTTACTTTACTGTAATTACTGCTGGCTTTACTTATATTTTTCATCTAATTGATATAATTTTCTAACTTATATACTATCTCCTATACTGCTCCTATTATAACTGAAAAGATACCTTCTATATATATAACGAAAAAGAGCCCTTCTTGGTTACCAGAAATTTTAATGTGAGAAAAATTTTTTACAATTAAAAGGAAATTGCTCATTTTTAAAGAAATTACAAGAAAGAATATATTTTAAGTTATTAATTTATCAATAATTTCTAATAAAATATAATGGCATAGAAAATGTTGTTAATTTGATATGATGAGAAAAAATAACCAGGAGGTAAATATGAAAAAGAAAGCGAAAACAATATCAATAATTTTTATGACTTTATTTTTATTTTCTTTTATCTATGCAGGTGTGGGAGCAATTTCTGGAATCGTTACTGATTCATTAACAGGGAACCCAATTCCTAATGCCCGAGTAAATGCGCGAAAAATGAATGGTCAAGGTTGTGGCATGGCAGTAACTGATGAAAACGGCTATTATATTATTCAAAATTTGACGCCTGGTCCCTATATGGTTAACTGCCATGCCCGAAATTATTATCCAAAACATTATCCTAACCCAGTAGAAGTTGTTGCTGGGCAAACAACAAATGATATTAATTTTGCTTTAAGACCTTATACTCCTCCGCCTCCTGGTGAAAGAGGTTCAATTTCGGGAAGAGTTATCGATTCAATAACGGGTAATCCAATTCCTAATGCTAGGGTAACTGCCTGTGGGCCTTCTTGTGGTCAAGCAATTACTAATGAGAATGGCGAATATCTTATTGAAAACTTATTACCCGGTGAATATCGGGTAATTACTAATGCACCAAATTATTTTCCAAAAAGATATCCGGAAATGGTGACAGTCTATTCTAATCAAAATACACCCGATATTAACTTTCAATTAGTTCCCAGATTTATGCCACCACCAAGAGGAACCGGTTCAATCTCGGGAATTGTTTTAGATTCCTTAACTAACGAACCAATTGCCAATGCCCAGGTAGTTGCTATGCTTCATTTAGGTAGAAGACCAAGAATTATTGGCAGAGCAATTACTAATGAGAATGGCGAATATACCATTGGAAACCTGCCAACCGGAAATTATATTGTTATGGTTCGAGCTTTTAATTACTATCCAAAGAGATATCCAGAATTAGTCCAGGTAGAAGATGGCCAGAATACACCAAATATCAACTTCCTTTTAGTTCCAAGAAGTGAAGAACATAGGTATCGTCACGAAATAGAAAACCAAATAAGAGAAAGACTAAGGATAAGATAATTTCAACCTCCTTTTCCAAAAAGGATGGGCAGGGGATATAGTTCCCTGCCCTTTTTATTTTAAATTAAAATTTTTTATTAAAGATATAAATTTTTTACTTGCTTTTTTAATTTCTTCTTCTATAATTTATTTATGGTTGAAAAATTAAATTTGATTTCTAAATATACAAAATTGTTTCAAAGGTTAATAGGTAATTACGAAAAAGCAAAATTGAAGAAAGAAGACTTTTTAATTTTAGAGAAACAACTTAAAAAGATAAAAGAATTTTGTGAAAAATTAGAATTTAATGATTTAAAAAATCTCGTTTCCGAATGGTTAAAAAAAGAAGAAGAATGGCTAAAAAATGCTATTATAGAAAAACAGGAAAAATTTGGTCGGGAACTAAAAGAAGAATTAGAGAAAAATAACCTTTCTTTTAGCGGAATTTTTCCCAATATTAAAGTTGGTATTTTTACCTTAGAAATAAATTTTGATTTAAACGCCTGCCAAATTTTTTATGGACCAAAAATAGAAAAATTAAAAACAAAAATACCTCTATCTGCCCAAATAATTGTCAAAACCTTAAAAGATTATCTTAACTATCTTAATCAACCTTTTAATCCCAATGAATATTTTAAGAAACTTCTTTTTGCCTATGAACGCTTCTTATTTTTCCAAAAACTAAACTTTGGCGAAAAGATTTTTTTAACCGATTTGCTTACCGAACTGATTTTTTTATTACAGAAAAAAGAGTTTTATTTAGAGCCCAAAAAAGAGAATTTTAAAGAATATT
>JANXBG010000058.1 GCA_025060715.1 Caldifarciminota bacterium
AGACCTTAGGAATTACTATTTTAACAAATCCCTTTTCTTCAGCAAAAGATTTTAATAATTGGTTTATTACCCCTCATACCGATTTAGAGAACTTTAATAAAATTTTAGAAAAGCGGACTATTGAAAAATACGAAAGAATAAAAGGTAAAAAAATAGATACTAAATTAATTTTTACACCAATCACCGAAAAAGAGTTGGAAATATTTATTAGACAAGGAAAAATTGGTCTTGGTTTTACCGCGCCAATAAAAGAAGTAATTGTAAAACATTACTCGGGTTATTTAAAAGGATTTAAAGGAATTTTTTATTTAGAATCTCACCCGGAAATTCTTCAATTCATTTATGATTATGGCTTAGGAGTAAGAACTGGTCAAGGTTGTGGAATGGTTGATTTAATCGCTCAAATATAAAAGTTTAATCAACAAAAAATAAATGATAGATTTAATAGAAAATAAAATAACAGGCACTAATATTGCTTATTTTATTATTTGTAAAAGAAAAATGTGGCTTTTTACTCATCAAATTGAAATGGAAAAATATTCAGATTATGTAGAAATTGGAAAATTAATATCTGAAGAGAGTTTTAAAAAAGAGAGATATAAAGAAGTGTTAATTGGCGAAACTTTAAAACTTGATTTTCTAAAAATGGGGAATGAAATTATTGTTCATGAAATTAAGAAATCTCGCAAGATGGAGGAAGCACACATTTGGCAGGTGAAGTTTTATATTTACTCTTTAAGAAGGTTAGGTATAAATTCTCATTATGGTGTAATTCATTATCCAAAACTTATGAAAAAAATAGATGTAGAACTTACCGAGGAAGATGAGAAAGAGATAGAAAGGGCATTAAAAGAGATTGAGATAATAAAAAGATTAGATAAACCACCAGAAATAATTAACAAGCCATATTGTAAAAAGTGTGCTTATTATTTCTTTTGTTTTATCTAAATTATGCCAAGAAATTATTATATTTTCAAAAGTGGCAGAATAAAAAGAAAAGAAAATACTATTTTTATTGAAACAGAAGAGGGTAGAAAAATTTTACCTCTTTATGATATAGACCAAATATTTATTTTTGGTGAAATGGATTTAAATACTTCTTTTCTTAATTTTATTGCTCAAAGCAAAATTATTATCCATTTTTTTAATTATTATGGATATTATTCAGGCAGTTTTGTGCCTAGAGAGGAAAATATTTCGGGAACATTAGTTATCAAACAAGCCGAACATTATTTAATTCCCGAAAAAAGATTAGAACTTGCTAAACTTTTTGTTGAGGGCGCTTCTCATAATATGAAAAGGAATATTGAAAAAAGAGAGGATTTTAAAGAAGAGATAGAAAAAATAAAGATTTATATAAAAGAAATTGAAAAGGCAGAAAGTATAACTTCTCTGATGAGTATTGAGGCTCAAATAAAAAAGATTTATTATTCTTGTATTGAAAGAATAACAGAGTGGGAATTTGAAAAAAGAACAATTCAACCACCTCAAAATCCTTTGAATGCTTTAATTTCTTTTGGCAATTCCTTAGTTTATACTCAGGTGTTAAAAGCAATCTATGAGACTCCTTTAAATCCTGCGGTAAGTTTTTTACACGAACCAGGAGAGAGAAGGTTTTCTTTATCTTTAGATATTTCTGAGATTTTCAAACCTGTGTTATCGGATAGATTAATTTTAAGATTAATTGATTTAAAAATAATCCGAGAGGAACATTTTGAGAGAAGTTTAAATTTTGCCTATTTAAATGAAGAAGGAAGGAAAATTTTTGTTAAAAGTTTTGATGAAAAATTAGAGGAGACAATTTTACATCGTAAATTAAGAAGAAAAATTAAATACAAAAATTTAATTTTACTGGAACTTTATCGGTTAATAAAACATTTATTGGGTGAAGAAAAGTATCAGCCTTTAAAGGTATGGTTTTAATATGAAGGTAATTTTAATTTATGATATTTCTTTAATAGAAAAAAAAGACCAAAAACGGCTTGTCTCGGTAATGAAAATTTGTCGGAGATATCTTCATCATATTCAAAAATCAGTTTTTGAAGGTGAACTTACTGAAGCCAAATTAAGAAGATTAGAATACGAAATTCTTAATAAGGTGGATATGAACCGAGATAGTGTGATAATTTATACCTTTCCTGAAAGCGTAATGTTTCAAAGAAAAATATTAACAAATATTAAAGACCCAACAGACAATATTACTTGATTATTGACTTTTAATATTTTTTATTTAAATTTAGGAGTATGGATAATGCCCAAATAACCCTTTATCCTTCTAATTGGCTTTATAACGCCGGCGTCATTGGATTTTTAAAAGTTTTGGAAGAAGTGAAAAAATTAGAGGAATATAAAAACAAAATTGCAATATCTTTTGATGAAGAATTTATTGAAATAAAATTAGAAGGTTTACACATTCAAAATAAAAATGATTTGGAAAATATTATTTTTAAAAAATGGAATGAGATAACTTCACAAAAATTAAAGATTTCTTATGAAGGAAAAACAAAAGGGAATAAAAATTCATATTATTCTAATCAGACAGAAAAAAGTAGAAGAAATAGAATAAAATTGTTATTACAGATAGAAAATATACAGATAGAAAATAAAAGAAGAAAGTTTTGGCTTTCTTGTTCTTTTTGTGGCTCCATTTCATCAACGACAAAAAGTAAACTTAGAATGTTAAACCAATCTTTTGGAAATATCCTTTTAGGTTCAGAAAGGACTTTTCCAAATACTTATTGGATGTTGAAATCAAAAGAATTTGTTTGTCCTAAGTGTGAATTTATTCTTATGTGTCACCATATTCCCTTTGTTTTTTTAAAAGAAAACAAGACAGATAAAATTGAAATTTTTATTAATGCCCCTAACTTTAGATTGATTTGGGATTTAAATAAATTTACGGAAAATATTATTAAATATAAGGAATACGAGGTTAGAAAACTTTTGGGTTTATCTTTATTAGAATGGGCTATTAAACGAAGAGCCTTATTAGGTGCCTGGACAATGATGAATATTGAAGTAATAATTAAAAAAGAAAATACTATTGATTATTTTGACCTTCCCTATCACATTACAAAGATATTACTTAATTATGAAATTGCTGATTTAATCAATCAAATTGGTGAAGAAAAAATATTTGACTTAATTCTTGCTGGAAAATTTTCAGAATTAGAAAAAGCAAATTATTATGTATTAAGAACAATATTAAAGTTAAAAAATAACGAAGAAATTTCTGATAATGACCCAATAACAAAATATTTTGATAATTATAACAATTTATATAATTTACAAAAAGTATCAAAAATTTTACCTCAACTTTATGGAAAAATTATTAAATCTTTAGAAAAAAAGGAGGTA
>JANXBG010000059.1 GCA_025060715.1 Caldifarciminota bacterium
GGATGCTGATATTACCGAGATTTCTGAGATAATAAGAAAATATCGTTATTCCCGTTATCCGGTGTATCAAAAAGTTAAGAACAATATTGTAAAAATAATTACCTTAAAAGATTTATTATTTTTCCCTCAAATAAATTATCGCTCTCCCTTATTCGTAAAAGAAAATACCCCGATTACCGAAGCATTTTCTGAAATGCGAAAAAAGGGAGAACATTTAGCAATTGTAATTGATAAAAATGAAAAAGCTCTTGGAATAATAACTTTAGAAGATATTGTTGAAGAAATGGTTGGCGAAATAAGGCGAGAAGGTTAATGGATATTTTAAAAAAGGCAACAGGGTTTATTCTCTTAAGAAAGAATTTCCGTTCTACAAGTAAGATTATTGATTTTTATTCTAAAGAATATGGCCGTTTACTTTTATTAGCTAAAGGAATAAGAGATGGAAAAAATTATTTAAACGGCTCCTTAGAACCCTTAAATTGTTGTGAAATAATTTTTTATAAAAAAGAGAACCAAACTATCTATTTTGTCAAAGATGCTTTTCTTTTATATAACTTCCCCTTAATTATCAAAGAATACAAAAAGTATTCTCAAATTTTTGATTTAAATAGATTTCTTTCTTTCATTTTACCATTAGAAGAAAAAAATGAGGAGGTTTTTAGGCTTTATTTACTTACTTTATTTTTTATTAATTTTCTCCCTTACGATAAGATTAGAAATATCATTTTATCTTTCTATTTAAAAACTATTGCTCTTATTGGTTTTCAGCCTTCTTTATTAGCATGTTTGAAATGTGAAAAAAAGCTTTTTCAAAAGAAAGATGTTTTTTTTGATACGAAAAAAGGTGGAATTCTCTGCAGTAATTGTCAAAAAGAAAGTAAAAACTCTTTTTTAATTGATAAAAAGATTTTAGAAAATTTGTGGCATTTATCTTTTATCCCTTATTCAAAATTATTGGATTACCAAATTTTTCCAGAGACAGAAAAAATTATAAAAATTTATCTTAACTATCATTTGACAGACTCATTGACTTTAAGAAAAATTTTATTATGATAATAAAACATTTTTAATAAGGAGGAAATAATGATTTTGAAATTATATAATGGAAAGGAGATACCAATTGATATGTATAAAACAAGGGTAGTTCAAAGAATTCGACTACCAAAAGTTGAAGAAAGATTAAAAGCAATTGAAGAAGCTGGTTATAACACTTTTCAATTAAAAACAAAAGATGTTTTTTTAGATATGTTGACTGACAGTGGGGTGAACGCAATGTCTCAAGAACAATGGGCAGGATGGATAGCCACTGATGATGCTTATGCGGGCAGTATGACTTTTTATAAATTTGCTGATATCGTCAAAGAGGTCTTGGGTTATGAATATGTAATGAATGTTCATCAAGGAAGAGCCGCAGAACATCTTTTAGCAAAAGTTTTTATTAAACCAGGAATGATTGTTGCTACCAATTATCATTTTACAACTACTAAAGCCCATATTGAACTTGCCGGTGCCGAATGTATTGAAATATACACCGATGAAGCCTTAAAGACAAAAAGTAATTTTTTATTCAAAGGAAATATGGACCCAGAGAAATTGAAAACATTAATCAAAAAATACGGAAGAGAAAGAATCGCCTATGTCCGAATGGAAGCTACTACCAATCTTTTAGGTGGTCAACCTTTTTCAATGGAAAATTTAAAAGAAATAAAGAAGATCTGCGATGAACACAAAATATTATTAGTATTGGATGGCAGTTTAGTGGCAGAAAATGCTTATTTAATTAAGAAAAGAGAAAAAGGTTACGAAAATAAAACAGTTGCCCAAATTGTAAAGGAAATCTGTTCAATACCAGACTTATTTTATTTAAGCGGTAGAAAAAATACTTGTGTGCGCGGTGGTTTCATTGCTACTAATAATAAAGAACTTTTTGAAATGATTCAACCTTGGTTACCGGTATATGAAGGATTTTTTACTTATGGTGGTATGTCAATGAGAGAAATTGGTGCGATGGCTGAAGGATTAAGAGAAATGGTTGAAGAAGATGTTGCTGGTTGTGCAATTGAGCAAATTAAATATTTTGTAGAAAAGTTAGATGAATTAGGTATTCCAGTTGTTACCCCTCCGGGCGGCCTTGCCTGTCATTTAGATGCTGAAAAGTTTTTGCCCCATCTTCCCAAAAATGAATATATTGCTGGAGCATTAACTGCTGCCTTATATATTGCTTCAGGAATAAGAGCAATGGAAAGGGGCACAATCTCTATGGATAGAGACAAAGAAGGAAAAGAAGTGTTTGCTGATTTAGAGTTAACAAGGATTGCCTTACCAAGAAGAGTGTTCAATCTCTCTCATATTGAATATGCCATTGACCGGATACTTTGGCTTTATAAACACAGAGATTTAATCAAAGGTTTAAAATTTGTATATGAACCACCAGTGCTCAGATTTTTCTTAGGAAAATTAGAAGCAATAGATAATTGGGGAAGGGATTTATGCGAAGCTTTTAAAAAGGATTTTGGAGAAGAGTTATAAAATTTAATTAAATTTACCAACGGCTCCCAAAACCAATAAATTGCCATTCATTATTATTTTTCTTGAAAAACATTTCTACCCCTCTTGATCGGAGACGAAGATTTTTCTGAGATTCGTAGATAATAGGAATGATATCTATATAACCCTTAGCAAAATTATCAAATATTCGGATAGTGCCAAAATCAATATAATATCTTAACTTTAAACGATAGGCATATTTTCTTATTTCATTTAAAGTAAGCCATTTTATCCTCATATTAGGGAAAGAAATATTATGTTCTACTTCCCTTTCTTTTTTTAAAATAACTAAATAGTCCTTCTTTTTAAACTTCGGAATTATCTCATTAATCTTATTTTCATAAAAAGCCACTTGGATCATCTTTTTTAAAATTTTTTTCATTTCTCCTTTATCTTTATTGCCATAGGCAAATTTATTATGGTCTAAGATTTTAGAAATCCAAACCAAATACCAGGTATCTTTTAAATTAAGCCAATTAGTAGCAATATAGTAATGACGTTTGCTTTTTTCAAAATAGATATAATGAGAAATTGTGGCTGAATAATTTGTTTTACTTATATATTTAGTTCTTGCCGCATCAATTTTTCTTCCTTTTAACCACTCTTT
>JANXBG010000005.1:0-41232 GCA_025060715.1 Caldifarciminota bacterium
TAGAATTATTTTTTAGAGAAAATTTCAATCTCTCTTCTTTTAAAAATGGTTCGTTACTAATTTTTAAAAGTTTTTTAAATCTTTCTTCTATTCCCTTTAGATCTTTTTCATTTATTTTTATCATAAAAAAATTTCTTTTTAATGATTTTGCCACATAGTTAAAATAAAGTATATTTTTTAACATCTTTGCCCTTCACTGTCCATATTAAAGTTTCTGTGGCATTTGTAAATTTTATACCTAACCAATTAGGCATTGGATTTATCTTTACCCAAATGATATCATTAAGTATCCAATAACCTAAATCCTGCATTATTTTTCCAATTCTAAAAATACTGTGATAAGTGGCAATAACCAAATAGTAGCATTTTTCTTCATCACTCTTTTGACTTCTGCCAAAAGTGTTGATATGAAATTGTCATATTTACACCCTCTACAACAGTTTTTACTTTCTATCGTCTTAACTCTTTATTAGGAAGTTGTAGAAAATAAGGCGGGTCAATGAAAATCATATCAAAAACCTCATCGTCTATTTTTTTAAGAACCTTAAAAGCATCACCCAAAATAACTTTATTTTTTATTTCTTCAATTGGGTATTTACTTTTTTCTTCGATATCCACAATTACCAATTCTTTTGTTTTTCTTATCATTTCAATAAAATTGTATCACCAATTTTTATCTTCTTCTCTTCAAAATATCCTTGATTAACTTCTAAGGCATATAAAAAAGGTTTATTTGGTTGATAGGTTTTTTTATCATCTAATGGTGTCATTCTTTGAATATCAATAATTATATTATCTTTGGAGATGAACGCAATATCTAAAGGAATAAAAGTATTCTTCATCCAAAATGGGTAAATTCCTTCTTTCTCAAAGATAAAAAGCATTCCTTCATTATGAGGTAAGTTTTTCCTAAAAGAAAGACCAATTGCCCTTTCCTCTGGATTGTCAGCAATTTCCACATATAAAGTTTCATTTTTGATTAATAAAATCTTTTTTTCTTTCTCAAAGGTAAATTCAGTTTTTGGTCCTTTAACTAAATAAAAGATTAATAGAAGAAAAAATATAATAGCAACAAAAAGGGTTAGATAACGCATTCCGAAAAATCACAATACTTATCAAAAATATCTTTTATCAATTTTACAATTTTTAAACGATTATTTCTAATATTTAAATTTTCATCCATCACAAAAACATTATCAAAAAATTTGTCAATATAAAGTCTTAAAGATAAAAGATAATTTAAAGATTTTTCATAATCCTCATTATTTAGAGCCTCTTCGTAATTTTTTAAAATCTCTTTACTATATTTTAAAAGTTCTTTTTCTTCTTCTTTTATTAAAAGATTTTCGTTAATATTTAAATCTTCAAAATTTATTCCTTTTAAAATATTTCTTACCCTCTTTTGACCGATGACAATTTTTTCGTAATCCTCTTTTTTCTCTTCTTTTAATCTTCTTAAATATTCACATCTTTTTAATGCCCTTTTGGGATTAAACCAAATAATTTTACTAACTGCCCGAGCAATATCATAAGGATAATTTTTCTCTTGAATATAAAGTTCTAATCTCTCGGTGAAGAAGGAAAATACCCCCTTTTTAATTTTTTCTTTATCAAAGTTAATATTTAATTTGGAAAAAAGTTCTAAATCAAAAGTTATTAGTTCTTTTAAGTTAATATCCAGATTATGTGTAACAATTGTATTGATTATGTTATCTGCTTGTTTTTTTAATCCAAAAGGATCGTAAGAACCTTTTGGTATTGCTCCTTTTATAAAACTAGCATTAATATTATCAATTCTATCAACAATTGTTAAATAAGCGCCATAAACAGTTTTTGGTAAATCTTGATATTGTTCATATAAGGCAGCACAGATAGGTTCAGAGTAATTAAAATATTTTGCATAAATTCCACCCATTATTCCTTGTAAAGAAGTGAACTCTTTTTCTCTTACCATATTGGTTAATAAATCTACTTTACTCAAATAGGCAATCTTTTTTAAATCTTCTTCATCTCTAAGTATTCTGATTAAAGAAGATATTCGCTCGGTTTTATCATAAAGGGTCCCTAAATCTTCAATCCAAATAACCTTCTTTTCTTCCTCTACTAATTCTTCTAAGGGCTTTTTCAAATCTTCATTAAAATAGTATTTGGCATCTTCTAATCTTGCTTGGCAAGCCCTTTCATACCAATTTTTTATTTCTTCTATTGCCTTTTTATCTTTCAAAAAAGGCTTATTAGTCACAACAATAAAATAGGGAAGTAATTCATCATTTTTTTTAATGGCCAAGGCATGGAGATAATTTTTCAAACCGGTAATTATTACCTCTTGGGGTAAAGATAAGTAATCTTTTTCAAATTGACAAAGGATTAAAGAAGGATATTCGCAGATATTTAACATTTCAAAGATCAATTCTTTATCTTCAATAATTTGGGCATTAAAATTTTTTAATATTTTTTCCAAATTTTGATAAAAGATTTTCTCTCTTTCTTCATATAAAGAGATTACTCCGTTTTTTCTTAAAATATCAAAATAATTTTTAGCACTTTTTATTCTTATTGGTTTAAAGGATTTATCCCGATGGGGATAGGTTAAATTACTACTTTTTATATTATCAACTTTAAATTTAATAATTTGATTATTAAAAAGAGCACAGATAGAATGGATTGGCCTGGCAAAGGTTAAGTTTTCTGAGATTTTCATTCTTTTAGGAAAAGGAATATCTCTTATTAAATTAGGTAGAAATTGGGAGAGAAGTTTCTTCAAATCTTCGCCACCAACTTTTTTCTTTATAAATACATACTCTTTATCACCAACTTTTTTAATAATAATATCTTTTTCTTTTGCCCGATTTGCTTTTAAAAAGCCTTTACCTTGGTCAGTTAGATTACTCTTCTCATCAAAGGCAATATTTTTGGGTGGTCCTTGGATTTCAATAAGTCTTATCTTTCTTTTTTGGGGGAGACCATAAATTAAAAAACCTATTCTTCTTGGTGTAAAAAATTCTTTTATTTCTTTAAATTCAATTTCATTTTCTTTAAGAAAGTTAATAAATTTCTCTTTTAAAAAAGAGACTGCCGGATAAATATAACTAACTGGCAATTCTTCAGTTAAAATTTCTAACAAAAAATAGTTTCTCATAGTTATTATAAAAATAAGAATTTCTAATCGGTGATTTTCTTGGTCTTAACCAATAAAGGGTAATCCTTTTAGCGATTTTAGATTTCTCATAATATTTTTTTAAATTAGGAAAGAAAAAGAGAGAAAGATGGATAATAAAAGCAATAGTAACAAAAGTAGCAAATATTCCCCAAATACCGCCAGCCAGTTTATCAAACCAAGAAAGAAAGATAACTTTTAAAATCTCTGAGAAAACCTTTCCAAAAAATTTAAAAATAAAAAAGACCAAAAGGAAGATAATAATAAAAGAAATAACCCTAATAATTCTTGTGTCACCAAAATATTTTGATATTTCTGGGTAAAAACGATTGGCGATAAATATTCCTAAAATAATACCTAAAAAACTAGTAGCACTTTTAATTAAACCTGTTTTTAATCCTTGAAAGAAACCGGAAATTAAAATAATAACAATTAAAATATCTAAAAACATATAAATAAAAAATAACAAAATATTTTAAATAGTCAAATTAATAAGATTTTAAAAAGAAAAGCTTTTACCTATACCAAAATTAAAAATAAAATTACCATCAGAAAAATTTTTTCTTATCCCTGTGTAAATATCTAAAATTGATAAAGAATAGTTTATCCCCAAGGTTATTATTTTATCTTCTTTTTCTTTATAAAATTCAGTGGTTAAAAGAAGATTAGAAAAAGATTTTTCTAAGGCTAAACCAAAGAGAGGAAAGAATTTTTTTTCTTTCTTTTCATAAAAGAAGCCGCCACAACCATAAAGATTTAATAAAGTAAATTCTCTTCCTAAGGAGCCAATAGAAAGGAGGTTTTTATCTTTATCTATTCCTACTCTTAAAGCGCTCTTAAATAACAGAGTTTCAAATCCCTTTTTATAATATAAGACAAAATCCCATTCTTTTTTTTCATAACTAATATCAAAGGAGAATTCAGAAGAAAAGGGTAATCCCAAATAAAAGGATAAAAGATAACCAAATTGAGCATTATCTTTTTTATAATAATTTCCTTCTAATTCAAAAGAAATTTCCTTCCATTCATTTAAAGTTGGTGGTTCAGTTAAAATAAGACCATTTATTAAAGTAAATATTAATAAAAAATTCATAAACCTTTCCTATAATTATTTTTAAATTAGAAGTTAATAAATCTCTCTTTTTCTTATTTTGTAGATATAAACAATGATACGCCAAACTATAAAAACTGAAAAAGTAATTATAATTCCTAAGACAATATCCATTATAGGGTTTTCACCGATTAGAAAAATTTCGCCATTCCACAAATGGTCAACCAGTCCAAAGATTACCGCGCCAAGAAACAAAAGAAAAAGCCAACCCTTTTCTGGTTCCTTTATTTTTAATTTCTTATGAATGATTGATAAAAAAATAAGAGTTATTGTTGGGATAATATAACAAAGTCCAAAAGGAAATAAAAAATAAGTTGATAATAAACTAGCTTTTGTTGCTATCCAATACATGCTTCCTCCTTATTTATTTTTACTAAACTTTTGAAATTATAAAAAAATTTTTTAAAAAATCAATAAGTAATTTATTTTCATTACTTATGATTAATATTCAAATATTGATAAATCTTTTCGGCGAGATTTCTTGGGATACCAATTTTTACTATATCTTCGATTTTAGCGCTTTTAATTTTCTCAATACTTCCAAAGGTATTTAAAAGAAGGAGTTTTCTTTTTTTGCCAATCCCCGGTATTTCGTCTAAAATAGATTTTCTCAAATCTTTTTTTCTTAAATTTTTGTGATAACTTATAGCAAATCTGTGGGCTTCTTCTCGGATTCTTTTTAATAATTTCAAAGCAGGTGAATAGGGAGGGATAGAAACAATTTTTCCATTTTCAAAATATAAGGTGTTGCTTTTCTTGGCAAAAGCCAAAATTGGTATATTTTTATTAAATTCTTTATAAACTTTATTAGCCACTGTTAAATGTCCCTTGCCACCATCTACTAATACTAAATCGGGCAAAGGTTTATTCTCTTCAATTAATCTTTTTAACCTTCTTCTTAAGACTTCTTCCATCATTGCGTAATCATCCTGACTCTTGATTGTTTTTATCTTAAATTTCCGATATTCACTCTTTTTCGGTGTGATACCTTCAAAAACAATAATTGAGCCACAAGCATATTTACCACCTAAATTGGAAATGTCAACACCTTCAATTCTTATTGGTGTCTTTTCTAAGAAAAGATAATTACCTAGTTCAATGTTTGCTTTGGGTAAATGGGGGGTTGGCAGTATTTCTAATAATTTAATTTCCGCATTCTTTTGGGCAAGATTAAGAAGTTTTTTCTTTTCTCCCCTTTTAGGAATAGTAATTTTAACTTTAATATTTCTTTTCTTATTAATCGTTTCAATAAAAGTTTGAATTTCAGGAACTTCTTTTGGCAAGATTATTTCATTAGGAATATCATAACTATGAAGATATACTGAAGATAGTAAGGTTTCTAAAATCTCCTCATCAGTATTTTTTAAAGGAAGAGAAAAAGGGTACTCTTCTTTGCTTATCAGTTTACCTTCTCTGATTTTTAAAATCAGACAGACTGCTAAATTTTTCTCTTTGGCAATACCACAAACATCCATTGATTTTTTATCCTTTAAAATAACTTCATGTTTCTTTCTTAATTCTTGTAGAGCAAAAAGTTGATTTCTTAATATTGCCGCTTTCTCAAACTCTTCTTTTTCAGCAGCCTCCCACATCTTTTTTTCAATCTCTTTCATTAATTCTTCTGATTTTCCCATTAGAAAATCAATCACTTCTTTTACCCTATCTTGGTAAATTTCTTTATCAATCTTATTTTGACAAGGTCCT
Source organism: Caldifarciminota bacterium (assembly GCA_025060715.1). GTDB lineage: Bacteria > Hydrothermota > Tepidihabitantia > Tepidihabitantales > DTDR01 > DTDR01. The sequence continues at coordinate 5,973 of JANXBG010000005.1, forward strand.
AAACAAAGATTTAAGCGATAATTTAAACAAGGTTTTTCGGAAATAGTGAGTGGTAATTTTTTATTGCAAGTTCTTATTTTAAAAATCCTTTTTACTAATCTTAATGCCTGTCTTAAATTCTTTGCCGAGGTATAAGGACCAAATAGGATTGAGCCATCTTCTTTTAGGTTTCTTGTGGGAAAAATTCTAGGAAATTCTTCATTAATAGTAATCTTTAAATAAGGAAACTTTTTATCATCTTTTAAACGAATATTATATTTTGGTTTGTTTATTTTTATAAGATTATCTTCTAAAATTAAGGCGTCGCTTTCCGAAGAAGTAAGAATAATATCTAAATCAGCAATCTCTTTTATTAAATTTGTTCTTCTAATATCCGGTTGAGGTTGAAGATAATATTTTAATCTCTCTTTTAGATTTCTTGCCTTGCCAATATAAATAATTTTTCCTTCCTGATTTTTAAAAAGATAAACACCACAAGAAGAAGGAGCATTGTTTATTTTTTGCTCTAAAAGGGGATTTATCATTAACCCTTAACAACTCCCAAAGGCCGCATCTTACAAACTCTTTTTGATATACCAGCATTATGACAGACATCAACCACTACATCTACATCTTTGTAAGCATCTGGAACTTCTTCTCTTAAAACTTCTTTACTCGCTGCCATTACAATAATATTTTTTTGTCGCAACTCTTGGGCGATGTCTCGATTTCTTGTTTCCCTTAATGCCTTTTCTCTTGACCAAACTCTTCCTGCACCATGACAGGTGGAACCGAAAGTTTCGTAAAATGCCTTTTCGGTACCAACAAGGAGATAAGAATTTGTCCCCATATCACCAGGAATAATAACCGGTTGACCAATCTTCTTATATTCTTCTGGAATTTGTGGATGGTTAGGTGGAAAGGCTCGGGTTGCTCCTTTTCTATGAACACAAACCATTTTCTTTTGACCATCAATAATATGTTCTTCAAATTTGGCAATATTGTGAGCAACATCATAAATTAAATCCATTCCCAACTCTTCTACTGGTTTCTTTAATACCTGGCTAAAAGCCTCTCTTACCCAATGGGTAATACATTGTCTATTTGCCCAAGCATAATTAGCAGCGCATACCATCACGCTATAATATTCCCTTCCTTCGGGTGATTCAATCGGTGCGCAAGCCAATTGTTGGTCAGGTAATTTTATTCCATATTTTTGGACTGCTTTTCTTAAATTTCTTATCGCATCGTCACAAATCTGATAACCAAGGCCTCGCGAGCCAGTATGGATCATCACCGTTATCATCCCTTTTTCTAATCCAAAAACTTTGGCACATTCTTCATCATAAATAGTTTCAATCACTTGGATTTCTAAAAAATGATTGCCAGCACCCAAAGTGCCCAGTTGTGGTGCCCCTCTTTCCAACGCTCTCTTTGACACCAAATCTGGTCTTGCTCCTTTCATTTGGCCATTTTCTTCAGTAAATTTTAAATCCCTTTCGGTTCCAAATCCTTTTTCATAAGCCCATCTGGCTCCTTTTTCTAAAACTTCCTTTACCTCTTTTTCGGAAATCCTTATCTTGCCAGTAGAACCAACACCTGATGGAACATTATAAAAAATACTTCTTACCAGTTGTTCTAAAATATTCGGTTTTAAATCTTTGATAGTTAAATTAGTTTTTAACAACCTAACACCACAGTTAATATCATAACCGACACCGCCAGGAGAAATAACACCTTCTTTTAAATCAAAACCGGCTACACCACCAATTGCAAATCCGTATCCCCAATGAATATCAGGCATTGCTAAAGAGTATTTCAATATCCCAGGTAAAGTAGCAACATTTGCTACCTGTTCTAAAGCCATCTCTTGTTTGATATGTTCTAATAACCGTTCATCAGCATAAACAAGACCATCCACCCTCATCTCTGGTTTATAACTCTTCGGTACCTTATAACGCCATTCATCAACTTTAATTAAAGGCCCTTTCCAACCATTAGACATACTAACCTCCAATTTATATAATTATAAAAAGATTAAAAATTTTATTCAACAAATAAATTTTTATATAAATTTCATATTGACACACACTATTTTTAATACTTTTATAAATCATTGATATTTAACGACTTACGTGATTTAGAAATTTATGTAGAAATTTAAAATAAGTTGTAGTTTAGAGGGGTGTTGTAAAGTTTATTAAAATTGGTGGTTAAAATTTTTTATTATTGATTTTTTAAAAATTTTATATATATTTTCCCCATGGGTTTTTATTTTGCTAATGCTGATATAAAGGAAGCAGATATTTTAATTTTAGGTATTGGTTATGATAGGACCTCTTCTTTTATTTCGGGTTCAAGGTTTGCCCCCAATTTAATTCGTGAGGGAGCGGAGAATATTGAGAGTTATAGTCCTTATCAAAAGAAGGATTTAAGTGAAATTAAGATTTGTGATTTGGGAAATTTCATCTTTCAAAATGAGAAGCCAGAAGAGTTCATAAAGGAAGTGAAAGGGTTGATTGAAAATTATTTGAAAGAGAAAAAGAAACTAGTGATCCTTGGTGGTGAGCACACAATTACCTATCCGATTGTGATGGCTTTTCAAGAGTATTATAAAAACTTGGCAGTAATTATTTTTGATGGTCATTCAGATTTACGAGAGGATTTTATGGGTGAAAAGGTTTGTCATGCGACTGTTGCTAAAAGGATTTTAGAAATAGTGGGCAAAAAAAATCTCTATCAATTTGGTATTCGTTCTTTGACAAAAGAGTGTTTAGAAAAAAATCCTAACCTTTTTCTTTTTGAAATTTTTAAGCCTTTAAAAAGAGTTATTAATTTATTGAAAAATAAGAAAATTTATTTATCTTTAGATTTGGATGTTTTAGATATGGCTTTCTTACCAGCTGTTCAGACGCCAGTTGCTGGAGGGGTTAATTTTTTAGAATTGGTTTCTTCTTTTAAATTATTAAGAAACTTAGAAATAGTTGGTGTTGACATAGTTGAGTTTTCCCCTTTTTTAAATAATCCTTTCACTTACGCCTCCCTTTGTGCCGAAATTGTGCGAGAAATTCTTCTCATAATGAAATAAATGTGTTGCCCAGTTTGCAATCTTTTTGATTTTTGTAAAAATAAAAATGAAAGTTGTTGTGAAAAATGTAAATATTTTGATTCTTGTATGGCAATGACTAAGGAGGATAAAAGGGAAAAGATAATTTATAATAAAAAATTGAAAAAGAAAAAGTAAAAAGGAGGGAAAAAATGTGTTGTGAAATTTGTCCTGATTATTATGATTGCGAAATGAATGGAAAATTGAAAGAAAATTGTTGTGAAGAATGTCCCGATTACGAAGAATGCATGGGTGGAGTGAGAGAAGATTTTGAAGAGGATTACAATTTTGAGGAAGATTTTGATACGGAAGAGGAAGAAGATTTTTAACATTTTCTTTTATTGACTTTAATCTTAAATTTCTTTATTATTGATTAATATTTTAAAAGGAGTAAAAATGAAAAAAATAATTATCTCTTTATTAGTTATTTTGATAATTTTCTCTTGCCGAGAAGAAAAGCCGGTAATAAAAATTGGTAATAAAAGGATTACTAAAGAGGAAATCCTTGCCCAAATTCCTGAAGGGGTCAATTTAAATGAACAAAATTTGCTGTCAATTTTAGAAAGAATTGTAAATAGTGAACTTATTTATCTGGCAGCTCAGGAGAAGGGATTAACCAAAAATAAAAATTTACAAATGAAATTAAAAGCCTTAGAAAGAGATTTTTTTGCTAATGCCTTAATTGAGGAAGAGGCAAAAAAGATTTCGATATCTCAAAAAGAAATTTTGGATTATTATAATCAACACAAGGAAGATTTTCTTTCGGAAGTTAAAATCAGGAGGATTGTGGTTTATGATGAAGCTTTAGCAAATAAAATTTACGAAGAGTTAAAAAGTGGAAAGGATTTTGTTTCCTTAGCAAAAGAATATTCTCAGGACCAACTTCTGCCAGCCGGGGAAGAATCTAAATATTTTCCAAGAGGATTTTTAACAGATCCGATTTTAGAAGAAGAGATATTTTCTCTAAAAATTAATGAATTTACTTCACCAATAAAATCTCAAGAAGGTTATCAGATTATTCAATTGGTAGATAAAAAGAGAGTAAAAAAAGAAATTTCTTTAAGTGAGGTGGAAGAGTATGTGAGACAGATATTACGATATAAAAAGGGTTACGAAATTTTAAACAAAATGCTTTCCGATTTAAAAGAGAAATATAAAGTAAGTTATTATCCTGAAAATTTCTTTAAATGATTTATTTCCTTATACTCTCAATTTTTCATTCTCTTTCTTACGATTATATTATTGCTTATGTGGATGAAGAGGTTATTCTTTATTCAGAATTTCAGAAAAGTTATCTTTTATTAAAAGAATTTTCCCCACAAATTAGTGATACTTTAGCTTTAAAGGACTCTCTTTTAAATAGTTTGATAAATGGAAAAATTCTTTTAAAAGAAGCGGAAAAGGAGACAATTATAGTAAAGGAAAGAGAATTAGAAAATTTTTGGAAAGAAAGATTAGAAAGAATAAAAGAGAATTTTTTAACAAGCGAAACTTTATTAGAAAAGATGGAGGAATTTTTAAAAAATAATCTTCGTCAAGAATTAATTATTCAAAAGCTATTAAGTAAAAAAAACCGCTTAAATATTACCGTTACTCCTTTAGAATTGAAAGAGTTTTATGAAAAGGTAAAGGATTCTTTGGCAAGAAAACCAGCAATTTGTGAGATAGCCCATATTTTTTTGCCCATTTTGCCCAGTGAAGAGAAAGAAAAAAATAGTCAAAGAAGGATTAGTGAAATTTATGAGATTTTATTAAGAGGAGGTGATTTTGAAGAAATTTGTAGAAATTTTTCTGACGATAAAAATACAAAAGACAAGGGCGGATATTTAGGTGAATTTTTAATTGATAGCTTGCCTTTAGAATTTCAAGAAGCTTTAAAAAAATTGAAAGTTGATGAGTTTTCTTCTCCTTTTAGAAGTCAATATGGTTATCATATTGTAAAAAAATTAGGTGAGGCAAAAAATAAAATAAAGATTGCTCATATTTTTGTGAAAGTACCCATAAGTAGAGAAGATACCTTAGCAGCAAGAAATTTACTTTTAAAAATTAGAGAAAAGGCTTTAAGAGGAGAAGATTTTGCCAAATTGGCAAAGAAATATTCCTATGATTTAGAAACAAAGGAGAAAGGAGGTTATCTTGGTGAATTTATAATTAATTTTCTTTTTTCGCCTTTTAAAGAAGTTTGTGAAAACCTTGATAGTGGAGAAATTTCTTTACCGGTTTTGTCTAAAGATGGTTTTCATTTAATAAAAATGTTAAGAAAGGAAAAGGAGCGGGTTTTCTCTTTTTTGGAAATTCAAGAAGAATTGAGAAATTTTATCTATCAAAAAAGATTGAAAGAGATTATTGATGAATATTTAAGAGAAGTAAGAGAAAATCATTTTATAAAAATAAACATTTGATGTTATTAATTCTCTTTTCCTTTTTCTTAAATAGTGTTCCTGTTGATTCCTTTGTCCATTCCTTGTGGGGGGATAAAGAGATTCCTATTTTTTTATATTTTAAATTTAAGAACTTTCCGATAAGTTTAAAGATTGATTGGGGGGATGGTAAAATAGAGAGTTTAGAAGTGAAATGGATAATCTATGAAGCTGAGCATAAATATGAAAAACCAGGTAAATATGTGATTAAGATAAAAATTGGTAAAGATTACTTTATTTCTACCGATACTGTTACAATCTTTGAAGAAATTTTTATTGGCAAAATAAATTTGGAAGATATGGTTTATGGTAGTTGTGCGATTGATAAAGAAGAAAATTTGTATATTGGTGATGTGAAGGGCAATTTCTATTCTTTTAATTTGTTAGGTCAAAAAAGATTTAAATTTTCTACAGAAGGTGAGATTTATGGTAGCCCAATTGTTGTGGATACCTTAGTTTATTTTGGTGCCGATTCTTTTTTATATTGTTTGACTAAAAATGGAAAATTAGTTTTTAAAAACAAATTATCGGGAAAAATTTATAATACTCCTGCTTTTTTAGCTCCAGATAAGATTGCGGTAGCTAGTGATGATGGAAATCTTTATATTTTTTCTCTTCTGGGCAAGAAAATTAGAGAGATAAAATTTCCTGCAGAGTTGAGCGATATTTCAGTGGACGAAAAAAATAATTTAATATTTTCTTGTGGCGCTCACATATACTCTTTAAACTCTAAGGGAAAAATTAATTTTAAATTCCATTCCTTAGAAGAGGAAGATTTTTTTCCTCCACCAATAATTACTAGAGATTATATTATTTGTGGCTGCGAAGATGGTTACTTGTATTTTTTAGATAAGAAAAAAGGAAGATTAATAAAAAGAGTGGCTACTTTTGATGAAGACGGAATAAAAGGTGAACCGGTGATAGATGAAGAGGGGAAAATTTATTTTGGAGATGATGGAGGTAAATTCTACGTTTATGATGGAAGATTAATTTCTTTATTTGAAGCCGAAGACGGGATAATTTCTTCTCCTTTAATAATCAAAAAGGACAATAAAAAAATTATTTTCTTTTTGGATGAAATGGGGTATTTATATGCGCTTAATGAAAAAGGAAATGTATTATTTAAAATTGAAATTTCTTCTACCGATAAAGATTTATATCAAACTCCTTCCTTTCTTTTTGTAAAAGAAAAATTAATAATCCCTTCTTGGGATGGGTATTTATATGCTTTCCGGATTGAAGGAGAGTTAATAAAAAGTGAATGGTATACTTATCGGGCAAATTTTTTCCGCAATGGTAAGATAAATAGAAATTAAAATGGTGATTATTTTTCAATTGCTTTTTTTTTATTTTTCTCAAGCAGATCTTTATGGCGAATTTATTTTGATTAATGAAATTGGTTCTTTTATTCCACCCAAGACCTCTTTTTTTTCGCTCTTAAGTAGAAAAAGAAGTTTACTTTTTTTGGAAAATCAAAATAGAATTATTCTCTATTCCGAAGGAATTTTTAAACCTTTGATTTTTGATATTGAAGGTAATTATTTAGGTTATTTAGAAACCTCTTTTTATCATGCTCAAAAAATCAGACACAAAAAGAAAGAAATAATTGTTATTCCTTTTGGTAATGTTTTAGAATTTTATACCTTAAAAAATAGGACCCTTTCTCTTCACCAAAGGTTATTGATAAATGAATATATTGAGAGTTTTAATTTTTTAGTAAAGGATGAGGATTCTTTTTTTATTATTTTGAGTTGTAGCAACAAGGGAGAAGGGAATATAAAGATTTATAACCATAAATTTAAATTGATAGCAGAAAAATTAATAAAAGGTAAATTTTTTATTAATAATCTTTTTGATACCCTTATTTTAGGAATAGAAAAGAATTTTAGAAAAATAATTTTATTAGATATAAATTTAAAGATATTGTGGGAATTTAATTTAGAAGATTTATTGATTACTGATTATTCAGTAATGGATAATATTTTAGTTCTTGCTACTAGTGATGAAAAACAAGAAAAAGGGAGACTATATTTTTTATCTTTAAAAAATGGTAAGCTTTTGGAGATTTTCCCCTTGAACTCTTTTTATTCCTCAGGTTTTAAAAGTGTAAAGATTGAGGATATTGATAATGATAAAGAAAAAGAGATTATTGTTGGTAGCGGAGGGAAAAAGGGAGAGATTTTTATTTTTAAAAAATTAAAAGATAAACTAACTTTAAAGAAAAAAAAGGTTTTTCTGCCAAAATTGCCCTTAGTAGATTTTGTTAATATTGTGATTTTAGAAATTAATGATTTTGTTTATGATAAAGATAAAAATAAAGAATTACTTTTTTTAATTACTTATGAACAAAAAACTAAAAATCTTCTACCAAATAATTTTATTTCAGGTGAGGTTCTTCTTTTAGATAAAAAGCTAAAAGAGATTGCTGATTTAAGCTTAAATTTTCCAATAAAAGATTATTTAATTGTTAATAAAAAAAATAAAAAAGAAATGGTTTTAGTATTACTTGCCGAAAAATTGAAATTTTATGAATAGTTATATCCTAATTTTCTTTTTTACCGTTAATCTTTCAACAGTTTTTAATTTTTTAAAAATAGAGAAGAAAAAAAAGATTAATGAACGAGAGATTAAAAAAATTTTGGCTCAAGAGATAATTTCTAAAGAGGATTGGAAACTCTTTTCCAAAATGGAGGATATTGTGTATCAAAAGGATATTGAAAATTTTTTCTACGGTTTTTCTAAAAATAAGGTTTATCAGATTAAAAGGAAAAAACCAATTGATGTATATTTCCGAATTAAAAATTTAGAGTTAATGGAGAGAAAAAAAGGAGCTTATCTTCTTTTGATTGGTGAGAAAGAGTTGGCATTATTAAATAGAAATTTAGATGTTCTTTATTACAAAGAATTTGGCGAAAAAATTAAAGGATACTTTTTAGAGGATCGGAATTTTGATAATGAAGATGAACTTTATTTAATATTTAAAAATAAAATTTTTTACTTTTCTTTAGAAGAAGAGGCATTTTGGCAATTAGAAAACAATTGGCAAGATCCTAAATGGATTGTTGGTGACAAAAATTCATTATTTTTACTTTTTTCTGATTCAATTGTTATTTTAAATAAAGAATCAAAACCCAAAAAAATTTATCCTAAAAAAAATGAGAAATTTATTTTGTTAGTATTAAAAAAAGAAGGTTTAATAATTTTTAGCAAAATAGAAAACCGTTCAGTTGTGGCTTATGAGAAGAATAAAAAAATTGAGATCTTTGGCGATTTTGAGAATGTGGATGGAAAGGTTTTTAAAGATGGTTTTTTAATTAGGGCTGATAATAATCTATTTTTTATTAATCGTTCCCTTTCCTATTACGAAAAAGTTAACGAGAATTATCAAATAAAAGAAATTAAAGATTATAAGATTTTGGATTTAAACGGTGATAAAAGAGAAGATATTGTTATTAGTAATGGCAATTATCTTTTTTATTTTTTAAACCATTCATTAATTTTAGAAGAGAGCCAGAAAAATTATTATCAAAAATTAATTAACCGAATAAAAATGGAAAATTTATATGGCTATCAAGACTTATTAATAACCCTTTTAAATTTAACAGCTCAAGTGGGGATACCTTTTTTAGAAATTGAAAAAAAGATTGAAAGGATGGTAAAAAAGTATTATATTGCAAAAACACAGCAACAATTGCTTTTAAGTAGTTTCTTATCAGTATTTTTAGTTTTGTTTATTGTGTTATTTGTTAGACCAATTTTTCTTAAAATTAAGAATAAAAAATGGCGTGTAGAAAACCGTTCTCTACCTCAGCTTATAAGAATTGTTGAAGATTTTATCGCTTTAAATCACAATTATTTAATAAAAGGTAATTTCTTAGGTGCTCAGAAACAGATAAAAAAGATTTCCGAAAATTTTAAATTGGTTGAAGAAGAGCTTTTATATTTAAGAGAAACTTTGGAGCCAAAATTTTTTGTAGAAAATTATTTATCCCTTTTAAAAAAGATACTTAATAATAAAAATATTGTTGACCTACTTGAATTTTTGAAGGAAATTAATGAAAATTTGGAGAAAAAAATGGAATTTCAAAGGATTAATTCTTTTGAAATTAATGAGTATCTCAAAAAAGATGGTTATTATTTAATCCAAGTGGAGGACCCTTTTATGGGTGAAGAGAATTTTAATTATAAAATTTTTCTGGATAACAAAATAGGAAATTTTTTGACCCATTTGATTATTGACCATTTAAAATATGCTGATAAAAAAGCAATCCTCATGTTAGAAAAAAAGATGATTACCGATTGGCAAAAGAAAGTTATTTTGCATTTTTACTCGGATGGAAAAACTGAGATTGATTTTGAGAAGGGCCATTTAGCAGGAGAAATAAAAGAAATAAGAGAAATTTATTTTAACTATTTAAATATTATTAAAGGTACTCAAGCCGAAGAAAAGGTAATTTTGGTTTTTTCTGATTTAATCGGTGTTGTTGAAGGAATAATTAAAAAGACTAAAATTTAAAATATGGGAAAACCTTTAATCTTAGTAGTAGATGATTTAGAAGAAGCCTATTTCGGGTTAATAAATTTTCTTAAAGAAAAAGAGGAAAAAATCTATCAAAATTTTGAATTTCTTTATTTTCGGGATTATTTTCAGTTAAAAGAATGGTATTTAAAAAATCGGGGAGAGTTTATTTCTTTGATTATTCAAGATGTTGATTATAGCCATTTAAAAGAAAAAAATAGACTTTTGAGAAAAGAGGAATGTGGTCTTGCCCACTCACAATTTTTTGATGAGGTTGCTTTACAAGGTTTTCTTATCTATTTAAAAATTAGAGAAGAATTGGATAGAATTGTACCGGTTCTTTTCGTTTCTTTAAGGGTGGGCCTTGATTATACCAAGGAATTTACTGAATTTTTAGTTTACCCTGGCTACGGTAAGTGTTCCTTTGTGCCTACTGAAGTAGCAGGAAGAGAATTTTATCCTACAATTGCCCGAAGTATTGAAAATATGGCACTTTTACCAGTTGATAGAGAAAAGAAGGAGACTTGGAAAAAATATCATAAGATGGTTATTGGTAGTTCCCGAAGTATGGCACATTTAGTGAGAGAGATTGAAAGGATTGCTATAAGTGATGCCACCTGCGTTTTACTTGGTTTAAGTGGTGTAGGAAAAGAATTGGTGGCTAATGCCTTACATCGCTTGAGTTATCGTTACGACCCAGAAGTGGCTAATAAGAAAACACCCTTGACTGTAAACATCCACGCCTTAGATTTCAATTTGATTGAAGATGAATTATTTGGTCACGAAAAAGGAGCCTTTACTGGAGCGACCAGCAGGCGGGAGGGAATTTTTGAAGCAGCTAATAATTCAACAATCTTTTTAGACGAGATTGGTGAATTGCCTAACGAAATTCAGATAAAGTTGTTAAGAGCTTTAGAATATAAAAAAATAAAAAGAATAGGTTCTTCTTACGAAATTGAAGTTGATGTGAGAATAGTAGCAGCTACTAATCGAACAATAGAGGAATTGAGAGAAAGGTTAAGGCCCGATTTTTATTTTCGTCTCATTCAACATTGTATCTTTGTTCCTTCTCTAAAAGAGCGTTATCAAAATGAGAATGTGGAAATAATTGAGAAAGATGTTAAAGAACTTTCAGAATTTTTTATTAACGAAATGAACCAAAAAGAAAATCGGGACATTATAATTTCACCGGTGGCTTTAAAGTTTTTAACTAAATTGGTTTATGAATTTGTTAATAATCAAAATAATATTTTTGAAAGCAATATTCGCACTTTTCGTAATATTGTAGAAAGGGCTTATGAGCGAGCAGTGAGTGATGGGGTTGCAGAAATAGATTTAGGACACATAATTTCCACAATTGGTATGATGAGATTTTTGCAAACAAAAAAAGAAGAGAAAAAAGAAGAAATAGAAATAGAAAAAATTTTTCATACTTTAAATCTTTGGGAAATTGAAAAACAAGTAATAAAAGAGGCATTAAGAAAAAGTAAAGGTAATATTTCTCAAGCTGCTCGCTTGCTGGGTATCCATCGGGATACTTTAAGAAGAAAAATGCAAGAGCATGGTCTTTAAAATTGATTATTTTTAGAAATTTGTTATATTAAAAAATGATTAAAGATTGGCGTAAAAGGTTAATAAAACCAGAAGAAGCAATAAAGGCGATAAAATCGGGTAATAGAGTTTTTATTGGTTCTGCTTGCGCCACTCCCCAGAGTTTAGTCCGAGTGTTAGCCCAGTTGCCAGCTGAGGATGTTGAGATTGTTCATATTTTAACCTTAGGAATTGCTCCTTATGCCCATGATGAATTAACTAAAAGATTTCGTGCCAATGCTTTTTTCATTAGCACCAATGTTCGGAAAGCTGTTTGGGAAGGAAAGGCGGATTATACACCAATATTTCTTTCCGAAATACCCAAGCTTTTTAAAAGTGGGAGAATCCCGATAGACGTAGCTCTGTTTCAAGTATCTCCTCCTGACGAACATGGTTATTGTAGTTTTGGTATTTCAGTAGATATTACTAAACCAGCAGCTGAATGTGCAAAGATTAGAATTGCCGAAATCAATCCTAACATGCCAAGAACCTTTGGTAATTCTTTTATCCATATTGATGACATTGATTACCTTGTTTATTCCGAAGAACCAATAATCGAATACAGGGTTGCGGCACCACCCGAAATTGTAAAAAGAATTGCTAAAAATGTTGCTGATTTAATAGAAGATGGTTCAACTATTCAAGTTGGTTACGGTGGTGTCCCTAACGCAATATTAGAGTTTCTTAAGGATAAAAAAGATTTAGGAGTTCATACCGAGGTTTTTTCGGATACTTTAATTGAACTTATCGAAGCTAAGGTAATTACTAATAGACGAAAAACTTTACATCCGGGAAAAGTAATTGCTTCTTTTGCTATGGGAACAAAAAGACTTTATGATTATTTACACAATAATCCATTTTTTGAATTTTATCCTGTTGATTACACTAATGATCCATTTATTATTGCTCAAAACGAAAAGATGGTAGCAATAAATTCAGCACTAGAAATTGATTTAACTGGTCAAGTATGTGCTGATTCAATTGGCTATCGTTTTTATTCAGGTTTCGGCGGCCAACTGGATTTTATCCGAGGCGCAGCACGGGCGAAAGATGGAAAACCTATTATTGTTTTACCTTCTACCCGGGAAGGAGGAGCAAAATCGAGGATTGTTCCTTTTTTATCCGAGGGTGCGGGTGTGGTTACTACTCGGGCAGACATTCATTACGTAGTAACTGAATGGGGTACGGCTTATCTTCACGGAAAAAGTATTAGAGAAAGAGCATTAGCTTTAATTTCAATTGCCCATCCTAAATTTAGAAGTGAATTATTAAAAAAAGCAAAAGAATTAAATTATGTTTATCAAGACCAGCCAGAAATATCGTTAACTCAAGCTCGCTATCCGGAGGAACTAGAAAGCTGGGGAGAGACAAAGACAGGTTTAAAAATTTTTTTCCGTCCAATAAAACCCACTGACGAGCCTTTGATGCGAGAACTTTTTTATTCTTTTTCTAAGGAAACTATTTATTATCGTTTCTTCTCTTATCTGACTGCAATGCCTCACGAAAAATTAAAGAAATTTGTGAATATTGATTACGAAAAAGAGTTAGCGATTTTAGCAGTTCAAAAAAAAGCTGGTGAAGAGAGGATACTAGGGGTAGCTCGTTATATTGTAGATACTGCCACTAATTTTGCAGAATTTGCTATCGTGGTTGCTGATGAATGGCAAAATAAAGGAATAGGAACTGCTTTATTTGAATATGCAATTCGAATTGCCAAAATGAAAGGAATAAAAGGTTTTATTGGTTATGTATTGGACACTAATGTTCGGGCTTACCGTTTATTCTACAAGATGGGCTATCCAGTGAGAGCAAAATGGGAAGAAGGGGTATACACTTTGATAATGGAATTTAGTGAAAAGAAAGAATGAGAGAAAATTTAAAATATATCTTTAATCCCCGGTCAATCGCAGTAATTGGTGCTTCTACTACTCCAGGAAGTGCTGGACAAGTTACTTTTGCTAATATTCTTCTTAATGGTTATCAAGGTGTTGTTTACCCCGTTAATATAAAAGCAAATAGTGTGATGGGAGTAAAAGCATATTTTTCTATTTTAGATATTCCTGACGAAATTGATTTGGCGATTATTATTGTGCCAGCAATTTTTGTTCCGGAAGTAATAGAAGAGTGTGGTCAGAAAAAAACCAAAGGAGTAGTAGTAATTAGCGCAGGTTTTAAAGAAATTGGTGAAAGAGGAGCGGTGTTAGAAAAGAGAATAAAAGAAATAGTAGAAAAATACGATATTGCTTTAATTGGTCCTAATTGTGTAGGAATTATTAATACTGACCCAAAAATAAGATTAAACGCTACTTTTGGCCGGGTAATGCCAAAAGAAGGAAATATTGCTTTTGTTACTCAGAGTGGTGCTGTAGGGTTAACCGCATTAGAATACGCCCAAGCCGAAGATATTGGTCTTTCAAAATTTATTTCTATTGGTAATAAGGCAGATGTAAATGAAAATGATTTATTGGAATATTTAATGGAAGATGAGCAGACAAAAGTTATCCTTTTATATTTAGAAGATTTAGTAAAACCTTCAAAATTTTTAGAAATTGCTCGTAAAGTTACCGAAGAAGCAAAGAAGCCGATATTAGCAATAAAATCGGGAAGAACTTTAGAGGGAGCAAAAGCAGCAGCAACTCATACTGGTGCGTTAGCTGGTTCCGATGAAGCCTACGATGCTTTTTTCCGACAATGTGGTATTATTCGGGTGGAAACAGTTAATGAGCTTTTTGATTACGCAAAAGCTTTTTCGGGGCAACCTTTACCTCAGGGTCGGAGAGTAGCAATTATTACTAATGCTGGTGGAATGGGAATTATGGCTACGGATGCGAGTATCCGTAATGGATTAAAATTAGCTTCTTTTTCAGAAAAGACCAAAGAAAAATTGAAATTAATTTTACCACCCACTGCTAATGTAAATAATCCAGTAGATGTAATCGGTGATTCTGATGAAAAACGATATTCCGAAGCATTAAAAATTATTTTAGAAGAGGACGAAGTTGATGCGGTAATTGCTATTTGGACGCCTACCCAAATAGTTGAAACTACGGTTGTTGCTAATAAAGTAATAGAAGTAGCAGCAAAATACTCTAAACCAATAATGGGTTGTTTGCTTTCTTTACAAAATGCTTCCGAAGTAATAAGAATTCTTGGGCAGGTAAAAATACCTTATTATCCAATTCCTGAAATTGCCGCAAAGGCATTGAGCTTAATGAGTTATTTTAATGAGTGGACAAAAAAAAGAATTACGCCAGTAAAAATATTTGAGGATGTTGATAAAGAAAAAGTTTTTTCCATTATTGAAAAAATAAAACAAAGAAATCCTCCAATTATTTTAGAACCGGAAGGATACGAAATTCTTTCTGCCTACAAAATTCCAGTTTTACCTTTTATTTTAGTTAAAAATGAAAAAGAAGCAACAACTAAAATAGGAGAAATTGGTTATCCTTGCGTTTTAAAAATTGTTTCACCAGATATTCTTCACAAAACTGATTTTGGTGGTGTGATGTTAAATATTAAAAATGAAGAAGAATTAAAAATTAAATTTCAAGAGCTTTTAACAAATGTTAAAAATAAACTTCCAAATGCTCGAATTGAGGGTGTTTTAATCCAACCGATGGTTTCTGAGGGAATTGAAACGATAGTTGGTATTAAAAGGGATCCCCAATTTGGTCCCTTAATAATGTTTGGAATTGGAGGAATTTATGTAGAAGTATTTCGGGATGTTTCTTTCCGAGTTTGTCCAATTAGGGAATCTTCAGCCCGGCGAATGATTGAAGAAATTAAAGGTTACAAATTACTCCAAGGTTTTCGGGGAAAGCCTCCGGTTGATATAGAAAAGATTGTAGAAACCCTTCAACGGCTCTCTCAATTAGCAATAGATTTTCCTTGTTTTTTAGAAATTGATATCAATCCTTTTATAGTTTTTGAGAAAAGTGCTTGTGCCCTTGACGCCCGTTTTGTATATAGTGATAGGAAATAACTTAAAAAGGCATTTAGGTTAATTGAACTACTAACGGAGAGTATTACAAATTTAAAAATAATCAAAAGAATAGTTTTTATTTGCTAATATTCTTATCAGATTGGTAATCGTATTTTGATACTTCGATAAATCTTTTTTATAATTTTTTAACTTTTTCTTCTCCATTTTTAAAGCTGCCTAAGATTTTATATTTTTTCTTCTGTCTTACGCATTTACTTTTGTTATTGAAGAAATTTAAAATTATATTAATCTATTCGCCTTCGCTTATTTTCAGAAAGGACTTCAAGAGAAACCAACTTAAATAATAAGAGAGAACTCTCCTTTAATGAATTAAAAAGGTATATAGTTAAAAATTTATCAAAAACTCTAAGAAAATTATCTAATAGGAACTAGGAGTCAATGTTTAAGGGAGAAAGACAAAATGAAAAGTGAGGTAATAATTGGATATGAGGAAGGTTATATATGTAAGTTATAGACAGTTAAAGACGTATATAGGTGCGGGGACATTCCTATGACTATATGATAATTGGTTAAAAGTTAATATAAAAAGAGGTAGCAAAAGAATAATAAGGATAATTTTATTAGTTGGTATCAACCTAAAAGTATTACAATTTCTTTTTATTTTAATAATCATATCTTAATACTTCTACTTTGCTTTATTGACATTTCATATGAATTTGTTATATTATAAAGTTATACTTAAAAAGGAGGAAGTATGAAAAAGACATTACTTCTTTCCTTAATTGGTTTATTTTTAATAACAATCTTTTCTGGTTGTGCTACTGTGATTGTAAGTGCACCACATGGAGAAAAAATATCTCTTCTCAGTGAGACAGATTTAGCGACTTTCAAAACTACTAAAAAAGTTTGGTATGCTCTTTGGGGATTAGTCCCCCTAACTAATAATTCTACCGCGCCGGTTATTCAGCAATATAATCTTGAATCTGTAAGAGTTAAGACTAAATATGATGTGGTTGATTATCTTATTGGTGTTTTTTTAAATGGTATTATTCCAACTACTATAATGACTAAAACTGTTGAAATCGAAGGAAATCCTAGAAAATAGTTTCAATAACAAAAGGGGGAGGGGAAATCCCCGCCCCTAATATTTTAATTTTATAATGTCTTTAATAATTTTTATTTTTCTTTTAAATTTTTCTAATGCTAATAATCAATTTGGTTTAAAGGTTTTTCAATCTTTAATAAAAGAGAAACAGGTTAATACTTTTATCTCTCCTTTTAGTATTTTTGAAGCCCTATTAATGACTTATAATGGTGCTAATGGAAAGACAGCAGAAGCCTTTAAGAAATCATTATTTTTAGAAGATTTGAAACTTGATAGTGTTAATAGAATTAATAAAAAGATTTTAAAAAGTTTTAGAAAAGAAAAAGGTAATGAATTGAAAGCTGCTAATGCACTATTTGCTAAAAAAGAGGTTAAGTTTAAAAAGGAATTTTTTAAGATAAATAAAGATTATTATGATGCTGAGATTAAAAGTTTAGATTTTAATAATCCAAAAACTTTAAGAATAATTAATGACTGGGTTAAAAAGAAAACCAAAGGGAAAATAGAAAAGATAATTGACTTAATAAATCCAATGGCAGTTTTATACTTAATAAATGCGATTTATTTTAAAGGGTTATGGGAAGAGAAATTTGATAAGAAAAATAATTTTGAAGGTGATTTTAATTTAGTTAATGGAAGAAAAAAGAAAGTTATATATATGAGAAAAGAAGGAGATTTCTTATATTATGAAAATGAGAAATTACAAGCAATTTATCTTCCCTATCTTTCCAAGAAATTTGGTTTTTATATCTTTTTACCAAAGGAAAGATATTCTCTTAGCCAATTTGTTAATGACTTAAATTATCAAGATTTAAAAAATTATTTAAATTCTTTTTCTAAAAAAGAAGGGGAGATAATTTTACCAAAGTTTAAAATTGAATA
This sequence comes from Caldifarciminota bacterium, assembly GCA_025060715.1. GTDB lineage: Bacteria > Hydrothermota > Tepidihabitantia > Tepidihabitantales > DTDR01 > DTDR01. Next base: position 23,517 of record JANXBG010000005.1, read on the forward strand.
TGAGAAAAGTTTAAATGAGGTTTTAAAAGAACTTAATTTAAGTATCGCTTTTCATCCTTATGAAGCAGATTTTTCTAAAATGGCTGATGTAAAACCTCAAAATTTGTTTATCTCGGAAGTAAAACATAAGAGTTATATTGAAGTAACAGAAGAAGGAACTGAGGCAGCAGCAGTCACTTCGGTGGAAGTTTCTTTGACGGCAATAAGAGAAAGATTTAAAATGATATGTGATAGACCCTTTTTATTTTTGATTACTGAAAGAGAGAATAATTTGATACTTTTTATTGGTGCTCTCTTTGAACCTTAAAAACTTATTTGGTAGATCAATATCCCTTCATCCCTTGTGCCAACATAAACTTGGTAATTTTTATCAACAAAGATTGTCCGACAATCATTAAATTTTATTTCCGATAATATTTTTAAATATTCAGGTTCCTTTACTATTTTATAAACCTTTAAACCACCCGAACCGCAAGCAGCAAACAATAAAGAATCTTTTAAAAATAATTTTTTACAATAACCATTTATTGGTATCTCTTTTTTAAAGATTGGATTATTAGGATTTTTTATATCAATAATACTTATTCCTCTACCATCAGCGACAAATAATAAAGAATCGTTACCAACCAAATCACGGGCATTATTAGGAGTGTCAATTTTGGAAAGGAAAGTAATACTATCGGTCAACTGATATATATATATACCTTCTTGTTCACAGGCAAGAAAGATAAGATTATTTAAAGTATAACAACCTCTTAAAGAAGAGGGAAAATAGAGTTGACTGATTAGATACAAAAAAAGGGTATCTTTTACATTTGTTACTAAGAATTGTTTATCGGCAGCAATTATCACAATTGTATCATTTAGAATACTTAAATCATAACCATAAGCAATGGGCCAAGAAAGAGAAGTTATTTCATAAATTGTGTCGGGTAAAAGGTTTAAATTTAAAATACTTATTTCTTTTTCACCATAGGCTAAATAAAGAAGATTTCTCAAAGTATCAATAGCAAGGGCATAAAGAATATTTCTGCCATCAGAGAAAAAATTAATTTTACCCTTTTCGTCAAAAATCTCTAAACCCACTTGACCACCGGCAACAAAAAGGAAATTTTTATAAAAAGAGATATCATTAGGATAACCTTCAGTTTTAAAAGATTTTAGAAAATTTAAAAATTTAATTTTAAAACTTCTTATTTCACTCCAATCAGAATAAAAAGAATCTTTATCTAAATATCTTACTTTAAAATAATAAACCCCTTCTTTTAATCCTTCTAAAATCAAAAAATTTTCAGAAATTATTTTATCAATTATTGGTGTTTTAAAAGTATTAGTGTCATCTAACATAAAATGGTAATTGATTGCTTCATCAATTTTTTCCCATTCAAAGATAATTTGAGAAAAGGGTGAAAAGGTTTCGTTAAAAGAGGGTTTTAAAATTTTTGGTCCTTCTTTTTCTTTTAAAGGATAACGGCAGAAAAGAAGGATAAGAAAGAAAAGATAGATTTTTTTCATAATTTACCTCCTTTCACCAATTTTAAAAAGATAATATTTTTTTGGTAATTTTTAATATCTTCAAATTCTTCTTTATAAGGAATTTGGCAGATTCTCTTTTCAAAATTGTAACCAAAGATAATTGATAAAGTTCTTTTAAACTTTATTGGTATTTGAAAAGAAAGAGAATAAAGATAATCAATCCGATTTTTATGGGTTAAATCAATCTTTGTTAAATAATCTCTCCTTTTAATTCCGAAAATTAATATTAGGTCAAAAATTTCTCCCCGTCTTCTTATTTTTATTTCGTTACCAATTTGAAAATAGGAAATATCGGGTTCTTTTTCTTTTAATTTATTAATCAGCCAATTTCTGGTTAGAGTTAGATTATTGATTATTTGATAATTTATTTTAATATCTTTTTTATATTTTAAAATTGTGGAAAAAGAGTTGGCGTTATAATATTTAAAATCTTCATTATATAAATCAATTTCATTTTTTATTCCAATAAGAAAATTTTCTAAATCAATTTTTAGAGATATTGAATGTTCAGTATAAATACAAGGTTTTTGATAAAAATTGCGAAGATAATAATTAGGCAAAAAAGAATAAATAAGATTGATTTTAGAAAACTTTATTGATGTTTGATATTCCTGATAGCTTTTTTTACGATTTTGTAAAAAACCTTTATATTCTGTCTGTAAAGAAAGAGAGAAAGCCGTTTTATAAAAATTTAACTTTAAACCAAAAGCAGTGATTAAATCATCAGCAGTTTTGTAATCTTTATCTTTTTCTCCTTTGAGAAATAAATCTAAATCTTTTTGAGAAAATTTAAAAATATTATCATCATAAATAAAGACCTGTTGAAATTCAAAAGAATTGGCAAAGATTAAATTGATTAATAAAAAAATAATTAAAGATTTAAAATTTTCTTTTTTCATAAATTTTAATTTTATTTATTTTTTCATAAGGTTTAATATCAATTAAAATTTCTGTCTCCTTCTCATCAATATTTAAAAAAACTTTTTTACTTGTATCTGTTAAGATTGTTTCATTATTTTTCATTATGCAATAAGTAATTGGTATCTTTTCTTTTGTTAAAAAGCGGATTTGAAATTGATTAGGACCATTAAGTTTTATTTTTATTGGAGTAGTATCAATTTGGGAAATAACTTTTATCTCTCTGAATTCGCTTGGTTTTTTTAACTCCAATCTTACTGCCACTGTCTCTCTTTTGGCATCAAAAAGAAATAATTGATATTCCTGAATTCCCGAAGGAACTTCAAAATTTATTGAACGCCATCTTCCATAATATCTTCTATTTTTATCAAAGGTTTGTTTAGAAATTTGAGTGGTAAAATGGTAAATATATTCTTTGTCATCAGTTTTTAAAAGGATTTTATAACTGCCGGTATTTTTAAATTCGGGATGGTCTAAAGGTAAAAATAGAAGGCGGGTGTAAATCTTTAAAACCTTTGGGCCTTTTACTTTGATTTTAATTGGTGTATCTTTTGTTAAAAGATAATACTCTTCTTCTATTGGTTTTAAAACCCGAAGCTTAACAGTTGGTGTCTTTTTTACCTCTAAAGTTTCGGCAGAAATAAAAAGAAAAATTAAAAATATTAAAAATTTCTTCATATTCCCTCCTCATAAATTTCTTCTTTTTTCTTTGTTAAATAATATTCTAAATCATATTTGATAATGAGATATAATAAAAAAATTAAAATAATCAAAAAAAGGGAAGTATAAAAAAGGGAATATCTTTTTTCATAAAATAATCTACCTTTAAATAATTCATCTTTGATATCATATTCTTCTTTTAAAATAAAAGGATTGTTAAAATGATAGAAAAATCTCTTTTTATCCTTTTCTTTAAAGGGCAAATCATAAGAGAGGGCAATAATTCCTTTATAATTGAAATTCTTTAATAAATCTTTTTTTAATAAAATTTGGAGAGATTCGTTTTCAGCAATAATCGGTTTTATTTTATAATAATTAATTTTTTCTTTAATAAATTCTCTTGCCTCTTTTGATAATCCTTCGCCGATATCCTTCTTTCCACCAAGGGAAGCATATTCCAAAGTAAAATCAAATATTTTATTATCTTTAAGAATTTTGAATATTTCTAAAAAAGTGAAATTTGGGTCATTAGCTCCATAAGAGATAGAAGCGACTTGTAAGAAAATTATTGGTCTAATCCTTAGAACTTCCAAAGCAGATAAAAGGGAAATATTTAAAGCAGGGAAACTGCCATCTAAGAAGAGAATAATTGTATCATTCTCTTTCAATTTTTTATCTTTCAAAAGTTCTATAAAGAATGCCGAAAAATTTGGTGAAAGGGACGCTTGGGATAAGGTTAAATTTGTCCTTTCATAAGTTAAAATTGAATAGGGATGGAAAATTAAACCCGTCTCCTTAGGGTCATTAATTATATCAATAGGAATTCCATAATCGATACGGTAATTTTTTATTATTTCCAAGGCTTCCTTAGTTTTCTTAACTGCTTTAACCTTCTCTTCATAATATTTGCTTTTTTCTTCTCTAACTGTAAGAGTAAGAATAAAAAAGAAAAGGATTGCCAAAAAGGCATAAATAATTAATACACTTCTGCCAACTTTACCAATTCTTTTTCTCATTTAAAAATAAAAACCTTTCCACCATTAATTAAAATTAAAATCAAACGGGTAATCACACTTCCAACAAGGGCGGTGGAAAAAGTTTCAATAATTCCTTGTCTTCGGGCCCAATAGGCTAAAAGACCAGGGATAACGTAACCGATCACTTCCCAACTTAATAATTGTTGATGATAGATTATTGGTGGAAAGAGTTTAAAAAGATAACCTAAAAGATAACCTAAAATTACCGAGATCAAAAGTAATCTCCTACCATAAAGGATTACGTATTTAGAAAGAATTAGATTGATAAAATAAACCAATAAAGCAATAAAAAATGTCAGAATAATTTTAAAAGGATGGTGAAGATTTAAAGCAAGATAGCCAGGCACAACAATGCCACCGGCTGCCAAGCCGATTGTTTCGGTCATAAAAAAACTTAAAAGCATTCCTAAGCCAATTCCCTCAATTATGACCATAAATTATAATCAATCTCTTTTCCGTATTTTTGGAATTCCTTAACTAATTTTTCTCCATAACCGACAATATTTCCGGTAGCAAAAATTAGCCATTTTTTATTTTCCTTATTTTTTATAATCTCCGAGATTTTTAGAAATACTTCTTCTGGCTCTTTTTTCTCTAAATCCAGAATATTTTCTTTTTTTAACTTACTAATAAAAGGTTTGGTTAAAAAACCGGTTGCAATATAATAATCAGCAATAAACTTTTCATTAATTAATTCGCCCAGTTGTTGAGACCTTTCGACACGGTCAGCCCGGCAGTTCATTAAGACAATTTTATAATCATAATTTAAATTATTAAACTTTTCCCAAAGATAAAAAATTGAATCTGGATCATTGGCTGCCATTGTGTTTACAAAATATGCTTTGTTATTGTCAATTTCTATTTCAAAAATCCTTAAAACTCCTGGATCGGGATTAATTTTTTTCATACCAAAAAGAGCTTTGTCTTTATCACAGCCAAGATAACAACAGACCGCCAGGGCTAAAGCAACATTTTCTTTATGCTCTAAATAAGAAAACCCTTTCATCATTTCGTCTGTGACACTATCCTTTTTTACATAAACTATTTCACAATTTTTTTCTTTTGCCATCTTTTTAAATATTTCTAAATAATTCTCATCCTCAAGAATAAATAATATTCCATTTTTTGGTATTGTCCTTGCTAAATTTATTGCCACATCTTTCAAGGTTGGCCCCATAACATCTAAGTGGTCATTTCTTACATTAGTGATTACTGTAATATGGGGCTTCACAAGTTTTTCATTATAAATTGTTTGATACTCAGGAACTAATGCCATACATTCAGTAACACTAAATTCTGGTATTTCTTTTGATAACCTTCTAAAAATTTTTTTCTCTTCAATAATATTTGCTCTGCCCAATCTAATAATAGGGTATTCCTTATCGTTGATTATTAATCTTGGTTTTGTGCCTGTAGTTTTACAACTAACCTTTTTATTATTTTCTAAAAGACCCCCAGCAATTAACCGACAAGTAGAAGATTTTCCTCTTGTGCCGTTTACCAAAATTCTTATTTTTATCTTAGCAACATTTTTTTTATGAAATTGATATTCCCAAAATAGATAGAAAAGAAAAATAATTAAAAAAGAGAAGAGAAAAATCATTGGTAATTATTATATCAAAAATTATGCCAATTTCAAACAGAAATTTATTTATTTATTGACTTTTTAGAGTTCTTATATTATATTCTTTAAAAGGAGGTTCTATGGTTAAAAATATTTTATTTATAATTTTTGGTATTTCAATCTTATTATATGCCGATACCTGGATAACAAAAGCACCGATGAATTTTGCTCGTCACGGAATAGGTTCGGGTGTAATAAATAATAAACTTTATGCGATTGGTGGTTCAATTGTTGGTCTTCCTCTTGATTATAATGAGTTTTATGATCCAGTTAGTAATTCTTGGCAGATTGCGAGAAGTATGATAGTTCCTAGTTCGGGCTTACCAGCCGGTGCGGTATTGGATGGAAAGATTTATATGTTAGGTGGTTGGTATGATAGGGTGATTTTGAGTTTAAATATGGAATTTGACGCATTATCCCAGATTTGGAAAGTAAGGGCTTCCATGCCTACACCACGTTATGATTTAGCTTGTGCGGTGGTTAATGGAAAAATTTATGCGATTGGCGGCAGAGGTTATGAGGGAGATTGTTCAGTTGTTGAAGAGTATGACCCAGTTACTAATACTTGGCGATATAAAGCCGATATGCCTACCCCTCGTTCGGGTGCTGGTTGTGCGGTATTTAACAATAAAATTTATGTTATTGGCGGTGTTCAAGGGTCTCAATATTTAAATGTTAATGAGGTTTATGACCCATTAACAAATACTTGGGCTACTTTAAGACCAATGCCAACCGCCAGGGCTTTTCCTGCTTGTGTTGAATTAGGAGGTCTTATTTATGTTATTAGTGGATCTGGTAATATCCGGGCAAACGAGGCTTATGATCCTATTAGAGATACTTGGTATATCAAAAAACCGATACCAACTCCTAGAGCAGGTTCTGCGTTTGGAGTAATAAATGGCAAAATTTATGTTGCCGGTGGTTCTAATAATATCTCAGGATATCTTACCGTAAATGAAGAATATACTCCTGAGGTGGGTATTGAAGAGAATAAAAATATAGATATTTTCATTCTAATGACTAAAAGAAGTATTATAATGAAATTTTTGGATAATAAAAAAATACCAAAGGCGATTTCGCTTTATAAAATTAATGGTCAATTAGTAGAAAAATGGGGAAATTTTAATTCTAATAATATTATTCTTTATCCAACGAAAAGAGAAAGGTTTTCTAGCGGAATTTATTTTATAATAATTGAGACCGAAAAAGAGGTAATTAAAAAGAAAATTATCTGTTATCATTAAAAAATTAAGAAAAATTTTACACACTGTATAAAGGATTACATTTTGGCCTTTAGAATGAAGTGATTTTTATTTTTTTAAATTTCAAGGATGAGAGTAAAAATTTGTTTTCTAAAATAATTAAAGAAACTTTCGATTTATTTTTTTAATAAAACTCTCTAAATCCAACGCTTCTCTTTTCTTCAACAATTTGTAAGGCCTTTTTGGTAGTTATATTGGGATATTAAACTTGATTTATATGCTTTAAATCCTATTAGCCTGTTAAAATATGGTTCAACACTTTTACTAATTTGTTGACTTTAAATTTTAATTTAAATATAATAATTTAATAAGCGGGTATAGTGTAATGGTAGCACGAAGCCTTCCCAAGGCTTTAGTGGGGGTTCGAATCCCCTTACCCGCTTTAGAAATTTAGTTGATGAGAAAGATTGGGTTATTTTTTATTATATTTTTTCTTTACGTTTTTTCTTTTAATATCTATTTTGATTATGATAATTGGAAAGCAAGATTTATTAAAGAACCTTTAGATACTTTGAAAATAAGGGATTTAGATTATAAAATAAAAAATTATTTACGTTCATTAGTATATGATGATGAAAAAACTTTAGAGGAGTTTCTCCTTCTGAATCCCAGGTTAGAAAGAAGATTTAATCATTTGCGGTTAAATTACAAGGAAGAAAAAAGAAGCTTTCTTTCTGATGGTAGCCAAATAATTGAATATTCCTTATCTTTGGCACCAGATATTTTCACAATAATAGCTAAAAAAACAGGTAAAGAAGCTTTTCTTGGTGAGCTTGCCTGCCCTTTATGTAAAAGACTTTGGCCCAAGGATTTATCAATCCCCGAAGGAATAAAACTTATCCCTTATGAAGATCCAAATATTATAAAAGAAAAATATACCGGAATAATTATTGATTGTCGTCATCTTTCCTTAAAGCCAGCAATTTTCCCCAAAATTTATAATGAAGATTTAAAAGAAGTATATTCTATTAACTTTTGCGATTCTTTAAGTTTAATAGAGAATGGGCTTATCTCCTATGTGAAAAGTCTAGACTCAGCTTATCGCCATAGAAAAGCTGGTAATTTTCCTTTATATATTTCTGGATTAAAGATTATTGGAAAAAATAAATGTGATATTGTTATTTCCAATAAAGATGCTTTAACCCTTCATAACTCTTTAAACAACCTTAAGTTATTAGAAAAAGGGCGAATAATAATTGTTTATAAAGATGACAATACCTTTGAAAGATAAAATTATTTATGGTCCAGTAAATAGTAAAAGGCTTGGTCGTTCTTTAGGAATTAATATTTTATCAACTAATGAAAAGATATGTAGTTTCAATTGTATCTATTGCCAATATGGAATAACAAAAAGAAGTTTTGGTTCTTTTATTCCTGTGGAAAAAGTTGAAAAAGCTTTATATGATTTTTTTGCTAATCCCGTAAGAATCGACTATTTAACCCTTTCGGGAAATGGTGAGCCAACCCTTCATCCGGAATTTGATAAGATTGTTAAAAAAATAAAAGAGATAAGAGATAAATATGTTCCTTCAATACCGATTGCTTTGCTTTCTAATTCTTCTAGTATTAACAACCTTTCTTTTGAGGTATTAAAGATGATTGATATAAAAATTTTTAAATTAGATGCGGGTACTGAAGAGCTCTTTTTGGAAATTAATAGACCAATAGTTAATATTAGTTTAAAAGAGATTGTTAAAGGTTTAAAAAAAGTTTCTAAAAGACTTCCCATAACTATTCAGACGATATTTATCTCTTTTGGCGAAAAAAATAATTATGAGAAAGAAGCATTAAAAGAGTATCTTTTAAGAATAAAAGAAATAAAGCCGGCATTTATTCAAGTTTATTCTTGTGATCGGCCGGTGGCACAAAATAATGTTAATCTAATAAGCGATGAGAAATTAAGAGAATTAGAAGAGGTGATTAATAAAAAGACTAAGATTTTGACAAGGGCTTATTTGAATGTACCTTTAGAAATTAGATTGGGCAAAAAATAATGGCTGCTATTCATATTATATTAGAACTTTCAGTTTTAATTTTAGGGATTTTTGTTCTGAAATTGGCAATTCAGAAAGCAGGAGTTTGGACTTATCCTTTTAGAAAATATCGTCAATTTTCTTATTTGTTATTTTTTTTAGCTTTAATTGGATTTATCTTTGGAAATTTAATAAAGAATATAAAAAGAATGCCTGGGCATAAATTCTTAGGGATTAGCATTTTAATTATTTTACTATTGAGTTTAATTTGGGAAGAAAGAAACTACCGAAGAAGAATACCTCCGGCACAAAGTCTTCAACCTTATCTAACTCTATTTGGTCTTTCATTAATTATTGCCCAAATTTTCTTAGCAATATTTTCCTGATGAAACTCTTTCTTTATGGTGACAAGAAACTTAAAAATTTTTTACCTTTAACCTATTTAAGAAGTTTTTCTTCTCTTCGGCTTGGTTTTTTTAAAATTATTGATTATTTTAAAAATTTATTTCCTGAATTTGAAATTTTTGAAATTGATAAATTACCCAAAAATTTAGAAAAAGGGCTTTGTTTACTCATTAGATTTTTACCAAAAGAGAGAATAGAAAATTTAAAAGAAAATTTTATCTTTAAATACCAAAATCAAATTGTTGGTTATTATATTTACGATAATAAAAAAGAAAAAAAGGAAAAAAATATTGATGGTTTTTTATTAGAAAATCTTTGGGATTTGATAAAATGTCAAAAAGAATTTTTAAATCTTTGGCAAAGACCTTTTGAAAAAGAGGAATTTGAAAAAGAATTTCCTTTTAAGATTTTTGGTAATAAAGAGTTAGTTTTTATAAGTAAGAAAGCGAAAATATTAGGGGAAGCGATTTTAAATGTTGAGAAAGGTCCGATTTTAATTGCTGAAGAAGTAGTTTTAAAAGGTTTTAATTATTTAGAAGGTCCTTGTTATATTGATAAAAATACTATTATTGACAATGCTAAAATTCGTTCCTTTACCACTATTGGTAAAAATTGTCGGATTTCAGGAGAGATTGAGGCAAGTATTTTTTTAGATTTTGTAAATAAACATCACGAAGGTTTTATTGGCCATTCTTACATTGGTAGTTGGGTAAATTTAGGTGCTTATACAACAAATTCTGATTTAAAAAATAATTACTCTTCAGTAAAGATAAAAATAAAAAATAAAACTTATGATACTAAAATGTTAAAATTTGGTTGTGTTATTGGCGACCACACAAAAACCGCAATTGGCACCTTAATTCCCACCGGAGCAGTTTTTGGGATCTGTGTAAATATTAAAAAAGGCGGCCCAGCTGAAAAATTTTACCCTTCCTTTTATTGGGATAAGAATAAAAAATGGGAATTTGAAAAATTAATAAAAACAATTGAAATAGTTATGGCAAGAAGAGGAGAAAAATTAGATAATAAACATATAGAGTTATTAAGAAAGATTTATGAAGATAAAAGAAGGCTTATTTAAAATTTCCTTGGGAATAGATATTGGCGGCACCAATATTAAAATTGGTTTAGTAAAAAATAATAAGATTATCAAAAAAGGAATTTTTAAAACCGAAAAAGATCTTGATAACCAAAGATTTGGAAATTATTTAATTGAAATTATTAAGGGATTTATAAAAGATTATAAAATAGATAAAATTGGTATTGGTATCGCTGGCTATGTTTTTTATGAAAAAGGGATTTTAAAATTTTCTCCTAACCTACCAAAATTAAAAAATTTTTCTTTAAAAGAGGTTATTGAAAAACACTTTCTAGTAGAAACCTTTGTTTTAAATGATGCGGATGCAATGGCGATTGGTGAATATTTTTATCATAATAAAAAATATAAAAATCTTATAACAATAACCTTGGGAACTGGTGTGGGAAGTGGAATTATTGTAAATAACAAATTACTTTATAATAGCGAATTTGGTCACACAATATTGATTCCTTTTGGTGCTTTATGTTCTTGTGGTAAAAAAGGTTGTGTGGAGAGTTATTTAGGAAGTTATGGAATGTTAAGGATAGCAAGAGAATTTTATAAAAGAGGAATAAAAAATTTAACACCAAAAAAGATTTATGAGATGGCAAAAAATAATGAGGAAAGGGCATTAAAAACAATTGAAAAATATTCTTTTTATTTAGCAATTGCTTTAAGCAATTTAATAAATATATTTAATCCCGAAATAGTTATATTGAACGGTGGGATAAGCAATATGGGAAATTTATTATTAAAATTTATAAGGCCAATGTTAAAAGAAAATACTTTTTATTTACCAAAGATTAAAATTTCTAATTTAAAAATTGATGCAGGAATTATTGGTGCAGTTAATTTTAACTTATTTAAAGATAAATAATTATTCAGGAAATAATTCTTTTATAGAGAGAGGTTTTTTTATTCGGTAAATTAAAGCTCCATCATTATATATCATTTCAAACAATTCTGGTTTAGAGTTACAATATTCTTTAGTAAAAAAAATAGAAGTAGGATAACTTTGTTTTTCGCCGATGTAAAGATATTGAAAATAAGAATTTTGAAAGGCTAATTGATATTCATCTAAAAGAGTAAAAAGAATGTGAACTGGATAGGCTGGCCGATAAAGAATTGCTGGTATCCAGAGACCAGCATCTCCATAATTAACTAATAAGGGTTCATTTTTAGGAAGATTAGTTTCTATCCAGTGGAAAGCTTTTAAATCCCTTTTTGTTACTGAAGAATATTGTTGATTAAAAAGATAATGATAAAAGTTTCTACCTAAAAATTCTTCAACAATTAATTTTATGGGTGATTTAGATTTAATTTGTTCTCTAGAGAAATCTCTTTTATTGATTTTCCATATAGTTATTGTTAAACAAAATAAAGCACCGTAAATTAAAATTATAATTCGCGATTGTTTAATTGTCTCTAATAGATTAAAAAGAGAGGCAATAAGTAAAGCAGTCGGTAGAAAAAGAAAAAGGGCCGTGCGGTCAGGATAGAATATCACACTGAGATAAGAAGGTTTTAAAAGATTTAAATAGAAAAGAAATAAAGGCACAATTAAAAGTTTTATAACTTCAATTATAAGTTTTTTTCTTTTAATATTAATGAAAAATCCAATAAAAGTTAAGAAAAATATTGGAGCTCCCAAGGTAAATATCATCATTACGGAAGGCAACAGATAGTTAAAATTTATTTTTTGTAAAATAAAAAACCTGTTTATCATTGGTTGCAGAACTAATTCTTGTGCTTGGTTCCAAAGATAGGTATTCCAATTGAAAATAATACGCCATTCGTTTAAAGAAACATTAACTTTCTTGAAAATAATTACATAAGGCAAAATTAAAGGAAAACAAATTATTAGCGTTAATAAAGTTTTAATTAAATAAGTCTTAATAAAAGTAATTTGACGAATTATTTGCCAACCGGTTAAGAAAAACAGAATAAGAATAAAAACAAGGGTCGGCATAAAATGGGTTAAAAATGCCGAAGAGAGAAAAAGAGAAAGTAAAAGAATATTTATCCAAGAAATTTCTCTTTGGTTAATTTCCTGATAAAAGGGATAGTAAGCAATAAGTAAAAAGAAAAATGATAATAAGGAAGGATTTCCTCCCCATTGGAGATATTGTTGTGGGTCTCTCGCTAAGATCGATATGGCAATAGCAGTGATTAACGAAATTTGGGAATTAAAATAACATCGTAAAAAAGTATAAAAACCCAAAATAATTAAAAAATGAGAAAAAAGAGCAAGAAAAAAGGTGCTTTTATAAGGAGGGATATTACCTAAGGTTGACCAAATTGCTGCTAATGTAGGAAATCCTATTCCGTGAGCACCAAATCCTTTCATATCAAAAATTGGCTGGTAACTATCTGGTATCCCTTTACGCAGAAATATAAGGGCGCTATTATAAGTATGCATACTCATATCACCACCAGGAGGTACTTCATTAAGGAATGCTGGAAAAAATCTTAAAAACCCTATAATTCCTAGAATAATTAAATGTTTTATATTTATTAGAATTTTAATTTCTTTTTTGGTTTTTAAAAATATAAGGATGAAAAATAAAAGAGTAGAAAAAATGATCGTTCCCCAAAGCCAATAGTCCCAAGGTAAAAAATAAAGAGAAAAGAAAGAAATTATCCAATAAGTAAAAGAGGTAGCGATGATGAAAGATAATTGAAGTAAAAAATCATCTTTAAAATATTTAGTAAAAATTAAAAAAATACCAGGAAAAAAGATGGAAAGAAAAATAAGCATAATTTAATATAAGAATAAAAATTAAAAAATCAATTAAAATCTTGGCGGAGGTGGGTAGGAATCGAACCTACCACAAGCCTTTTGGGCTTGCGAGCGGGTTTGAAGCCCGTCAGGCACACCAGCACCCATCCACCTCCAAAAACAATTATAGAAAAATTTTAAGTTTAAATCAATTATTCCCTCTTAACTTATCTTCTCATTTCCTTTCCTTCTATTAAAGGATTATTAATTATTAACTTGACAATCTTAAAAATATTGTTATAATTATTTATGCCCAAAATATTAATTATTTTTCCTACTTATAACGAAGCAGAAAATATTAAAGATATTATTGATGCGGTTTTAGATATTTCGCCAGATATTGATGTTTTAGTAATAGATGATAATTCACCGGACAAAACCTATGAAATAGTAGAAAATATGGCAAAAGAAAATAAAAGGATAAATTTAATAAAAAGGGAACGAAAATTGGGATTAGGTACTGCCTATGTTCTTGGGTTTAAATATGCGATTGAAAAAAATTATGACTATTGTTTTGAAATGGATGCTGATTTTTCTCATAATCCTAAAGATATTCCCCGATTTTTAGAGTTGATGAATGATTATGATTTGGTGATTGGTTCCCGTTATATTTCGGGAATTTCCGTAGTTAATTGGCCCTTAAAAAGGTTATTATTAAGTTATTTTGCTAATATCTACGCCCGAATTTTTACCGGTTGTCCAATAAAGGATTTAACCAGTGGTTTTAAATGTTATAAAGTTTCAGCATTAAAAAAGATTGATTTAAATAAATTAAAAATGGATGGTTATGCCTTCCAAATTGAAATCCACTGGCATTTTTGGAGAAATAATTTTAAGATAAAAGAGATTCCAATTATCTTTATTGAACGACGCTTGGGAGAAAGCAAAATGTCAAAGAGAATTATTTGGCAGGCTTTTATCTTTGTCTTGAAGCTCTTCTTCAAGCGCCTTTTCAATCTTTAAAATTTGGTATTTTTCATTATTAAATTCAACAATCTCACCAACTTTTTTGTTAAGAAATTTTTCACCGAGAGGTGAACAATAAGAAATAATATGTTCTTTATCTTGATAATTAAGAAAACGGATATCAAAAGGACCTAATAATAGATAATCCAATTCTCTATCAGTTTTTAATTCTTTTATCTTAATTTTTGTTCCTGGTTCAACAAATTCACCAGTAATTTTAGAAAAATCAATCGGAGCAGAAATTTTCAATTCTTCACTTAATTGTTTTAACCAATTTAAAAGTCTTTGTCTTTCCTCTTTGGCAATCTTATATTCATAATTTTCACTTAAATCACCGTGGCTTCTTGCCCGGGCTAAATCTTCAGCATTTTTCTTTAACTTCTCATTTAAAATTTTCAGCTCCTCTTTTGCCTTTTCAATTGCTAATTTAGTATGGTAAAGCACTTTCCTTTCTTTTTTCTTAAAGAAACATTCTAAAGCATCTTTTTCATTCTGTTTAAAAATAGAGAGGGAAAGGATTCTTTCTTTAATGGTAGTTAAATATTCCTCTTCAATATTTTCTTCCTCTAAAATTTTAAATACCATCTTTTTTAAAAAAGTAGTATAGCCTTTTCTTTCTTTTAAGGAAAGCAAATGAAGAATCCTTAATAAAATTTGAGGAATTTTAAACTTTTCTTTTAAAAGATTTAATCTATTTTTTAAAAGATAAACAAATTCATCAATCCTTTCTAAATAAGAATAAAAGATATTTTCAACCTCTTCTTCTTTCACCTCTATTTTATTTTTAACCTTTCTTTCGGTCCTTTGGTTTGTTATTTTTTTTGTTTCTTTTAAAGTTTCACATTTTAAAGAAAAATTATTAAAAACAAAATCTATCGGATACTTCACAATTTTGTTTTCATCTATCTTTTTTAATTCTATCTGGTCAAAAAGAAAATCGTAAGAGATTATTTGATAAGGAAAGTTCTGGTAATAGACTATTTTGTTGGGAATGAAATTGTATAAAAAATTTTCTAATCTATTAAAGGCTTTTAAAAAATTATTTATATCAGCATAAAAAACTTCTGATTTTTCTAAGAACTTTTTCTCCTCTTCCGTAAGATATATTGATTTTAAAATATTAATAATCTCCTTTTTTGTTTCTTCTTTTGGTTGTAGTTCAAATATTCTTTTTAAAACTTTTAATAAATCTTCTTTCTTACTTAAAGAATAAAAATGCTCCTGAGCTAATTTTAAAAAGGTTAATTTTAAATCTACTTTTGATTTAGGTAAAGAGTCAGATATAGTTAAAACAAATTCACCAGAAAGGTCTATATTTTCACTAAAAATATTTAATAGGAAATTTTCTAATTCTGAAAAATTCTTCTGCTTTATTAAGTTTTTAATCTCTTCAATTATTTTCATTTTAAATAAAATTATATTAATAATTTTTTGATTTATCAAGATTAAATAATATAAAAATCTTCACTGGGATAGATAAGATAGGCATTTTTATTGGGCACCTATTATTTTTTCAAAGGATTTAAGAAGAAACCACTTGAATAGCAAATAGAAAGGTTAATAAGTAAAAAGGCGTTTCTGGGCTTTATCCTTTTTATTGAAGGGATGCCAGGCGAAAGGAGGAAGGAGTGAGAGAAGGAAGCCCAGAAACGCCATCCTTTTTAGTAGAGGATTATTTTCTTTACCTTTTTACCTTCTTGAATAAGGAAATAGACTCCTCTTTCTATTCTTTTTTCTATTCTTTTACCTATCGCATTATAGATAGAGATATTCTTCTGTTTTAATTCCCTAAAAGAGATTGTGTTTAGAGAAGTAACTCCCTTTTTCTCTTCTTTTTTCTTTATAGAATAAATCTCTTGAGGAGGAATAAAAAGCCAGAGTTCTAAGGTTTTGTTCCCTTTTAATGCGTATATCCAGCCATTTGCAAAGACTAAAGAACCGCCGTCCTTTACTTTCTTATTAAAAGGTTCCGTAGGTATTGGCTCTAAAGCAATCCATTCATTAGTTTCTGTGTTATAAAGATAAAATTCGGTAGTATTATTTCCTTTAAAGGCATAAATATATTTTTCATTATCGGTGGTTAAGGAAGCACCTGGGCCTACTGTCTTTTTCTTTGTAGCATTGGGTGTGAAGAAGAAAGGCATCGGTTCTTTTATTTCCCAGGAATCAAGGGCAATATTGTAAAGATAAAATTCATTGCTCTTTCCTTTTAAGAAATAGAGATATTGATTTTGGAAATTAAGTAAGGCACTTCCTTTTATCGCACCTTTATTAATATTTCCCTTAGGAATATTTTTTAATAAGATAAAGGTATCTTTTTCAATATCATATTTCAGGAATTTATCAGAACCACCACCAATCGTTAGATAAAGGAATTTACCATTATCATTTTCTAAATAGACAATAGAAGCACCTTCTTTTATTTTGCCAATTGGAATATCTCTTAATCTTTCCCATACCTTTGTTTCTAAATCATAGGCATAAAGTTCGTTAGTTTTATTTCCTTTTAAAAGATAGATTTTATTATTACCGCTTGTTAAGGCGCCACCTTTTACTCCTTTATTCTTTTCACCTTTTGGAATATCGGTTTCTTTATACCATTTATCTAAGCGAGGATTATATCTGTAAAATTCAAAGGTATTACTTCCTTTTGTTGCATAGATATAATCATTGATAAAAGTTAAAGCGCCACCAGAACCAATCCGGTAAGGGCTATGTTCTAAAATAGGCATATCTCTTCTTAATACCCAACCAGAAAATCCTGGTGGCGGAGTATAAGGTTTTTTGCCACTAAAAGTACCTACCAAGGTATCATTAGCAGGATTTCGGTCATAAATGTTATTAAGATATGTTAATACATTAAAATCACCTTCTTCTACCCTAAATGTTGGGAAAGTGATAATTCTTTCTTCATTTTGTCCTAAGGCATAGACGGTATCTTCTTGGGAATAGATTATTTCATTTTGGCTATTTTTAATATTAAAGGTGATTTTAAAGGTTTCAATATAGTTGGTGTAGTTTTTTACTTTTACTTGTGGTGAGATTAGGATATCGGTTTCGTATTCGCCAATAGGTTGGATAATTTCAGTTATTCCCACATCTCGGAAGCGTGGTCGGCCACGAAAAGTTCCTAATAAAGTATCATTAGTTGGATTTCGGTCATAAGGGTTGGTAATATAAGTTATGTTATAAAAAATACCCTCTTCTATTTTGAAAGCAGGAAAAGTGATAATTCTTTCTTCATTTTGTCCTAAGGCATAGACGGTATCTTCTTGGGAATAGATTATTTCATTTTGGCTATTTTTAATATTAAAGGTGATTTTAAAGGTTTCAATATAGTTGGTGTAGTTTTTTACTTTTACTTGTGGTGAGATTAGGATATCGGTTTCGTATTCGCCAATAGGTTGGATAATTTCAGTTATTCCCACATCTCGGAAGCGTGGTCGGCCACGAAAAGTTCCTAATAAAGTATCATTAG